>JAEOTM010000143.1 GCA_016839815.1 Candidatus Hodarchaeota archaeon | reverse complement strand
TAAATCAAGCATAAATCGCTTGTCGATAGCCATAAAAAATGTGTTTCCATATATGAAACGAAGTTTTCTAATACTAGAACTTCCAAATGCGAGAAACCGGGGTTTAGAGTTAAATAATGTTGAAAGTAACCCAATAATTGCCGCAAAATATCCTCCAAGCAAGACATCATCTTCCACATTGTAGGAAAAGGGAATGTCACCTCCATCTTGATGAGAAATGAGACACCAGCTCGTAGGGGAAATATAGTCAGCTTTTTCTGCTTTTTTTCGCAAAAAATAATGAAATAGCAGGCATTCCTCCAAGGATAAGATTCCAAAATTTGTCCCAGATTTCCCTACGATGGTTTCGACTTGATTATTCTCGAGATAAGCAGAATTAATATCGAGAATAATGTTCTGAAACTGTTTGGTGATTTTTTCTTTGTCATTCTGAGTAACATCCTCAATACTTGTAGCATAGAGTATTGATGCTTGACCTACAAGTACTGCGGTCATTACTTCTTTGATAACGAAAGGTATACCTTCTTTTGAAGAAATTAACATGAGAGTTGTTGCTGGATTACTAATAATAAAATAAAAATGATTGTGTAGTGATACAATAAATATTTCTGCTGTTTTTGAACCAGAATATTGGGGAAGATCAAATGTTATACTTGCTATACCTTCACCAAATAATTCTTCTCCAAAAGTTCTGAGTCCTTTCAAGAAATCGACAACAATTTGCTGAAATTCCTCTTTAGGCTCTCCAAAGGACCATTTTACCTCTTCTCCTTCAACAAAGATTGCCCAATGTTCCTGGTATGTCATGATTTGATCCCACATTTAGTAATGAACGTAAGGATTATGCTTCTCCAAGTTTAGCAGTTGATATCATGAGGTCTTCTACATTACTTGGGGTAAAGAAACCATCAAAATCTCCAAATCGTTGGATATATTCAATGATGTGATTAGTGGTTTGTGTTGGCATAGTAAATACCTGCTTGATTCCTTCTGATTCACTACCAATCACTTTATCAGACGTAAACTCTACTCCACGAGATTTTTGGATCTCTACTACCTCTTCAATATCTTTCACTAAATAGGCCAAATGATGTACACGAGACCCATACTTCTGACAGTATTTCTCCACAATGGAATTCTCACTAAGCCCCTCTGAGATTACTATTACTGGTAAAGTGTTATGAAGCTTAATGCATGTAGTAATAGCGTTTGCTTTTAGGA
Source organism: Candidatus Hodarchaeota archaeon (assembly GCA_016839815.1). Lineage (GTDB taxonomy): Archaea > Asgardarchaeota > Heimdallarchaeia > Hodarchaeales > Hodarchaeaceae > Hodarchaeum. The sequence goes on along the minus strand of JAEOTM010000143.1, from coordinate 89,239 downwards.
TTTTGAAGTTCTTAAATTCTCGATAAGGCAATAGATTCATCATTGCTTGCATAGTTGATAATCGTTCTCCCATTTTAACCCTGTATGCGATATGATCTAGCTTATCAATTAGCTCATTCAATCCTGAATTGTTAAAATCTTCCATTACCTGATTAAGGTTAATTGGCATGATATTTTCTTTCCTGATTTCTATAGTTAGTCAGAATACCTTAATAGAAGGTGATTATCGTCTTAAACATCAGTACATTTTCCAGATTATTAAAAATTATCTGTTGAAAAATAGAACTAAGAATTATCTCGTTAGATCTACTGAATATTTTCTTAAATCATAATATCCCACAGCTTCTCGTTGGCCAATTTACCATTTTGAGTTTCTAAAAGGGAAAATTCCGTTCCTACAAACTTTATCAGAGTTTTTTTCACTTCTTTGGGATTGAAAGTCAGTAGTAGTTTTGCTTCATGCAATTTTTTATATAATAATGGATCTAATTTATTTTGCAGTTGATTATATGGTAGAGGCCTTCCTTCTTTGGTAATAATACCCTTAACAATCTCAACAATCCATTTCTCTAACTCTTCATTGGTGATCGACTGATAAGATAGTTTTTCGGATTTTAATGGCTTTTTAAATAAGAAGAAGTAATCACCTTGTTGAGATCCTTCTGGTTGAAGAAGACTTTTGGCCGATGCCCGAGCTGGAGGATGATAAACAACCTCTTCAAACAACATTCCCGCTTGAATAGCTGATCGATAGAGTAAATTACGAATCGTTAAACTTGGGCTATGAAATGTAATCGTACAGAATTTTCCTGGTTTGAGAACGATGTAAACTTGTTTTAAAGCTTGAATAAGTAGATATTCATATTCAGTTATACTCTTCTTCTGTCTATGGTTGATAATTATTTCTTCTTGTAGAATTATATTGTATCCTTCCAATAAATTTAACCACGAGCCCCAGAGATATAGTAGTTCTCCATATTGGATAGATTGTCCATATGGAGGATCAGTTATGACATAGTCTATTGAATTTGGTGGTAGCGATTCTAATTGAACTATACTTGAATTTAAAAGGAAAAAAACAGGTGTAGGGGAATATTTTAATTCATCAAAGGTTTTTACTTCTTCCACTTCCTCAATTTTTAACTTAAGATCTCTTTTTGCCTTAAGTAATCCCTGTCTTCCTTTTATTGCACGTTCAAATAATTGCCATACATTGGATTCCATAAAGTGAGTACAAAACCAATAGCTTGGTTGAATCCAAGAGGAGCTAAATGGTCTGGTCGGTCTCACAGGAGTCATTTTTGAGGCTAAGTGAACCATACTCGAGAATGCAAAGAGAAATGCTTCTTGAAGATTTGATGGATTAATTTTTTTTATCCGATCGAGTAATCTAGCCAAAGCGTGCAGGTTTCTTGGAGTATAAAGTTCATGGATATGATCATACCTTTCCTTTTTTAGAAACCCTTCTCCATCAGAGTAGTAAAGTGGATCAGTAGGAAACCAATAAGGTTTGAGGTTTTTTAGGCGAAAAATTCCATTGGTAGAAGGAAATCCTCTCTGTTCGTAATGATCAAGATCCGAAGAGTCAACATTTTCTACCCTCTTGCCATCCTTGGGACATGTATATCGTTTATCGTATAAAATAGAGTTTTTCCAAGAAAAACACGTTGCAGGAATCTTCATTCCACATTTTGAACATCTAGTTGAATAGAGTAAAGAAATTTCTTCTTTGATATCTGTTTCTATTGCATTAAATTCTTTTAGTATACTATCCTCAGAGACGTAATGTAATGTATTTTTTGTTATAAAAATCGATACAGGATTAATATCAATCCCAATCGCTTTTCTTCGTGATCGTAAAGCTTCACCTATGGCAACACCACTCCCACAAAATGGATCTAAAACAATTTCTCCTTCTTTTTGTGTATATTTGTTAATATAATGATTGATTAATCGTTCTTGTTTCCTCCCAAAGAATTTATGCATAATATACATAGAAGAGTGTCCTTGTGGAGGAAAACCATTATCCTTGAGTGAGAATTCGTTCATTCTTGCATCCATCTGGCCAGATTACTTTTTACTTCTTTCTCTTAACAATCTTTAGTCGAAGTCTACAAAACTTTATAACAAAACCAATTCCCGTTAATCAAACCGGAAGAGTGAAACATGGCCGCACCTACTGCTCCTATAAGTAAACGATCTGCCCGCGAGAATATTCTATTATGGTCTATGTACGACCTGGCGAACACTATTTTTTCTATGGGAATAGTTTCTTTAACCGTAATTAAGTTTTTTACCTTACTTGGTATGCAACAAGGTTTAAGTTGGAGTGAATCGAATTTTCTTGCTGGATTAGCTGGATCCGTTTCTACAATATTAGTTGCCATTACTATCCCCTTTATGGGAGCTTTAAGTGACAAATCGGGGGAACGTAAAAGTAAAGTTGTTCTTTTAGGCACGTTGTGTATATTAACTTCAGGAATTGTATTCTTCTTTAACAACTTCTGGATTGCTTTCTTTCTATTTATTATTGCTAATATTACTTATCAGTGGGGGAACCTCTTTTATGATGCCATGATTCCTCATATTTGTGCTGAAGATGAGATTGGTAAAGTATCTGCAATTGGAGTGGCTATCGGTTATGGAGGATCATTTATAGCTATTGCTATTCTGTTTTTATTACCGATAGTAGGAATTCCAGAACATTCTCCATTAACAGAAGACGGATTACCCTTAAGCGCACCTCTTGACAAAGGAGGAGTGGAAATCTCGGTTGATCAGATCGTACTAGGAGATTTTCAATGGATGTGGCTAATCTGTGCATTAGCATTCTTGATTACAGCAATTCCTTTTCTCTGGGTAACTGAAAGGACGAATAAGGGATCTGACTCCACATTAAGGGTTTTTCGAGACGCTTTATCTGAGCTGAAGACTACTGCAAAGGAAGTTGTTTCTTATAGAGATATGTTGCTTTTTATGGTTGGTTGGATTCTAACTGTTGATGTAGTCAATACAATAATTGCATACATGCTACCAGCTGCAGAGGATGCTTGGGGTCTTTCAGGAATGATGCCATTAATATTAATCTTTGTTGGAGTGATTGGAGCAAGTATATTGACTTTAGGTATAGGTCCTGTTTCAGATAAAAGGGGACCCAAATTTGCGTTTCTTGTGGTCGGGATTGGATATCTATTTGCTTTAGCAATAGCTATTCTTGCAGATACAAACGATCCCAGTTTAGGCGATGTTTGGCTAGTACTTTTATTTTTAGCAGCCTTAATCATTGGAGGAGCACAAGGTTCCACCTGGGTAGCAAATAGACAGCTGGTTATTGAATTAGCACCCGAAGAAAAAGTAGGCCAATACTTTGGGTTTAGTAAGCTGGTAAATAAAGGTGGTAGTGCAATAGGTATGTCAATTTTTGCAGCAGTTCTATCAATTACTAAAGAGATTACAAAAAGTATACCTACTTCGTACCGTGTTGGATTTATTGTATTAGGTGTCATCTATATTATCGGATTAATTTTCTTAATGCTAGTTAAAGATCATCACAAAGATTATTTAGCTGGTAAACGAGCCCCGTATGATTAAATCTGAAATAAAGGAAAACTGATGATACTCACATTATGTCCTCCTATATAATACTCTCTGATTTTGATGGAACCATTATCTTAGAAGATTCAGCTCTCTATCTCTTAAATCAATTCGGGGTTGGAAACTGGCAGAAATATGACGATCAATTGATAAGAGGTGAAATTTCTCTCGAGGAGTGCTTATCAAAACAATTTTCCTCAATATCAATCCCTCGAGAGACGATTCTGAGTACATTAGATACTGTAATCTCCTTCAGACCTAATTTCATAAATTTTGTATCTTTTTGTAAAGAATCTAACATTCCCTTAATAATAGTGTCCGCTGGAATAGATTTTGTTATTAAACATTATATGAATAAAGTAGCTGAAAGTGATCAAATATCAATTGTATCTGGATTAAGCAAATTTACAAAAAAGGGATTAATATTCAATTTTCCGGAATTAAAGTCAAAAGAATCTCAGAATTTCAAAGAAGATCTTGTAATTGATTATCAAAAACAAGGTTTTAAGATAATTTATCTTGGTGATGGAAGTGGGGATTTTTACGCTGCTAAAAAGGCGGATATTAGTTATGTTGTTAAGGATTCAGAATTAGCTAGAATTTTTGAGGAAAAACAGTTAAATTGTAACACTTTTTTGGACTTTCAGTCAATAATTCAAGATTTAATAATTCTTTTTAAATATCCAACGTGATTAAATTCTTTCTTCTCTCTTTTCACTCTAATTTTTTCCCAATAGAAGAATTAAAACTCTGATAATCACCTTTCTAGATGGTGTTTTCAATGCCATCAGATGTTTTAAACCGTTTTTTAAAGTATGTTACAATTCATACTACAAGTCAGGAAGACGTAAAGACTATTCCGAGTACAAAACGACAATTCGATCTAGCTGAAATTCTTGTTCAAGAGTTTAAAGAATTAGGGATCGTTGACATAACCTTAACGGATAAATGCTATGTTATCGCAACTATTCCTTCAAATTTAGTTGAGGAGGAAGCCAAAAAAGTGCCAGTAATTTGCTTTTTAGCCCACCTAGATACTTCACCAGAAGAAGTAGGAGCCAATGTCAAACCACAACTTGTGAAAAATTATCAAGGAGGAAATATCAATCTCCCTGGCAGTACTGACCTAGTTATATCACCAGAAGAAACTCCTGTACTACTAAAGTTCGTTGGTAGTGATATTGTAACTTCTGATGGGACTACGTTATTGGGAGGAGATGATAAAGCTGGAATTGCAGCGATTATGGCCTCTCTAGCAATATTAAGATCGAATCCAGAGATAAAACATGGAACATTAAAAATTGTATTTACCCCAGACGAAGAAGTTGGTCGTGGAGTAGATGGACTTGATGTTGCTTCACTGAGTGCCAATTATGGATATACAATAGATGGGGATGAAATGGGTGTCTTAGAATCAGAAACTTTCAATGCTGCTGGAGGAAACATTCACATAACTGGATTTAATTGCCATCCTGGTTATGCCAAAGGGAAGATGATAAACGCTATTCGCATTCTCGCCGATATTATTCAAAATTTCCCTATAAATGAGTCCCCCGAAAGAACAGAAGCAAAAGAAGGATATTATCATCCATATGAGACTTATGGTTCAGTAAATGAGGTAAAATTAAAGTTTATTTTGCGAGATTTTGATTATGAAGAGTTACAAGCAAAAATTCGAAGAGTAGAAGCGTTTACGGACGATATTCAACAAAAATATCCTGAATCTAAAATCAAATTATCTATCAAAGAATCATACAAGAATATGAAATATAAGATTGATGAAGTACCTGAAATAATGGAGTATGCAGAGGAAGCTATTATTAGATCTGGTATTCCAGTTATTAAAAAAGCGATTCGTGGAGGAACAGATGGGGCACGATTGAGCTATCAAGGCCTACCAACCCCAAATATATTTTCTGGAGCTTTGAATTTTCATAGTAAAAAGGAATTTGTACCTGTTATAGCATTAGAGAAATCTGTGGAGACAGTAATCAATCTAATACAAATCTATGTTGAAAAATCATTAGAATAAGTATTTTCTATTCTTAATCGATACTTTGGGGATTATGTAAGCTTACAAATAAGTTTCCTAATTCCTTTATTCATTGTACTTAATAGAACTAAATTAAAGATGGAAAATATTCCAAGGAAGGAAAGATCCTAATTAATCAGTGTTGTAAAGGAAATTATTTAGAGTTTTGGTGATTCCATCCTATATAACACTTACTCGTCAGAAAACAACTCTATACATAGATTAGCCTTGTTGAGAATTAGAAAATCTTTTAGAAGACACACTATATCATTTATTTATTAGGATGATCGATTTATTATGGCAACCCGAAACGAAAAACTGGTTCGGTTAGAACTTCCCTCTACGTCAGGGGTAGAAGTCGAAATAAGAGAGAGTGGAGATAGTTACATATTAAACTTCTTTCAAAATGATAGACAGATAAACTCTTCCTCAATCTCCCCGTCCAAGTTGGATCAAGATCGGATGGTAGATCTTCTGAGTGAGGCTGGAGTAGAGTTTTTTAGTTTCTCTGCAATCTTTGACATCGCTGATTTGCTAGTAAATACTATAAAGGATGAATTTCAAGCTTTCTCAATCGATGATAAAGCTGATTCAAAATCTGTTACCCAAGAAACTGATGAAATGACAGAAAAATTTGGTATAATTGCTGAAGATACTCTAGACGAGGAGGAGGAGATTGTTGAAGATGTGAGTTCAGTTCAAACAGGCAAAATTCTAACAATACCTCTAGGAGATAAGGAACTCAAAAGAATTAAAATGCTTCATTCCAAATCAGGTTTTGCCACGATTTACTATACTCCTGAGGGAAAATACGCGGTAGTTCTATCCAGAGATGAAGAACTCCTCATAAGGAAAGTCTATTCTAAGGATAAAGTAAATCAGGATAAACTTGTGGAATTGATCAGTGAATCGGGAATTGATTTTCTATCATTCTCAGCAATATATGATTCAGCAGAGCGAATTGAATCATTAATACTAAAACCAGAAAATGTCGAATCAGAAGATACAGTTTCAATCCCTCAAATGGATGCAATTGTTGATGTAGACGATCCTCTATCTCACTCAGAATCGCAGAGAACTGTTTCAACAGAACAAGATGAAGTAGCTCTGGTAGATTTATCTGATTTTGATATGTCAGAATTCAGTAAGGCTGAAGATTTTGATAAATTTATCACTAAAGTAAAAGAAGTAGTTGAAGTTGGACAACCTCTACCTGTCAAAGAAATTCCTATTACTCATTCCGGAGGAGTAGACTGTATTATTCTTAGGAAATTTGATTCTTGGTTTTTGCGTTTCCGTAAATCTGAAGGATCGGTTTCTACACCAGTAGAAATAACCATTGATCAGGATGAAATTGCTCGTTTAATTAATCAGGAAATTCCCCAAATCTCATTTAGCTATCTTTATGATGCTTCAGAATTAGTTTTTCAAACCATTGGCGAGTTAACTACAAAGCCAATGGAACAAATCATAATTAATGTTGCCGTCGGGCATTTTTTACAAATTATTGAGCAGAATGAAAAAGAAGGAAAACTTAAAGCAGCATCAAAGATTACAGAGGTATTACTTAGGCGATTCCGCAAAGAAGAAAATGCTAAGGGAATTCTACGATTTGGACGTAAACTTATTCAATTTTTGGTTGAGCAGGGAAAAGATTCCAAAGTCGTTAAAATCCAATCAGAGATTATATCTGATTTAATAAAAATTGATCTCGATACCACAATTGAGTTTGTGTTTGAATCAATTGAAATGCTTTCTGATCAAAACAAGCATCTAAATGCAGCTAATCTATGTGATCTAGTTTTAGACCATTATTTATCGGAAAAAATAGCCCCTGATTCAATATCTACAATATTACTTTTAGCTAAAAAGCAAGCTGAATTCTATAAGCAAGCTCGACTTCCAGTAGTAATGTGGGAGAATGCTCTTCGATATGCGCATTTCACAATCAAAGAAATTCGGACTAGTGAGGATGTTTTTTCTAGTGCAGAGAAGGATGGTTTCTTGGAAGACATAGTTTTCTTAGTTGATGCCGCCTTGGGAGTACAGGAAGAACGTAAAGCGAATTTTGAAATACTAAGTACCCTTGAAGAAACTTCAAGTTTATTAAAATCTATTAATGAAAAAACCCACTATCAGCGATATGTCAATCGTTTAATACTGACTCTTGAAACTCAGGGAAAAAAGGAAAAAGCGTTAGAAATCACCCTGGAAGCAGCAGAAGCATTAATGGATCCAGAAACATATGTAAAGTCATGTGAGCTGAGTAATCAAGCCATAAAACTATATTATGAATTAAATAAAATCGAAGAAGCTGTTGATTTTAGTCTTGGGGTTGTGAGAGGTCTCGCTGATCTAAATGAAAGTGAGGCAGCAAAGAACTATCTACAATTTGTAGAGAATCTTATAGGGAAGGCATACAAAGATGATGATTCCCGCCGAATCGAAAAGCAATTAGCAATGGGGGATTTACTAGGAAAACTAGGAATGAAAGATCGCTCAAAGTCCTTTATACAAACAGCACTTCAAACAATTGATGACCCGAAGAAAAGGGAAAAAATTGTCCTCAAATACGTAGATGAAATGCTTGTAAGTCAGGCTGTACTTACAGCCCAAGAGATGATCAACTTAGAATTATCTCGTTTATTAGAAACCAAGAAAATAAAAGATGTTATCAAATTTTGTTGTCAATTTATCGATAAACTCAGGGAGTACAACCATCGAGATATGATTTTCGAGTATATACGCTATATCGCGAGCTTAATGCTACAATCAGATCATATTGATTATGAACTATTGCAGAACTTTATCAAAGAACTCCTTGATGTGACGGAAGTTGATAGAGCTGCATATATTCTTGACCAACTAGTAATCCTTCAAGGAAAACAAAGCGACTATACAAGAGCAATAGATTCAATAAGTCGTTTTGTGGATCATCTTTTACAAAATACTCAAAGAATTGATCTCGTCCAAAAATACGTTTTTGAAACAGCGGAAGCCTATAAACGGATGGGAGACGACCAGGGAGCACTTGAAATGTTAGTAAAATATCAAGAGGAGCTTCTTGATCATTCAGTAGAATTGTCACAAAAAATTACAGATATAATCTTAAAGGAATACGAGGAAAAAGAGAACTTTAAGAAGTGTATCTCAATTGTATCCAACATCATTGATAGACAATTAGAGCAGGGGATGTTTCAAGATGCCTACATCTTTAGTGTTCAGAATGCTCGCTATATTGAAAGTTCTGGGAGTATTCCAGATGTAATCAAATATCTTGGGAAGATGCGAAATCGCTTTTTGGAATTTGATCAGTTCGAAGACGCAGCAAAAATGACTGATTTAATATTTAGATTTGGTAAAACTCATCAACAATATAAAATTGCAATTCAATCGATAAAAGATTATACTAAAATCACTTTAGATAATGCAGATTACAATTCTGCCATCAAATTTGCCCTCGAAGTAGCTTCCCTATTCGAGGATGATAACAAACCAGATAAAGCCCTCGAATTTCTGAATATGGTCTTTGAAATTACTTTTCAACATGTGAAAGAATCATCACTACAACTCTTTCGAAAGATTGTACAGATTCATTCATTGAAGGATGACTTCAAAAAAATCACAAAGAAGGTTGTTGATCCGCTATTACAGAAATACCCTGATGTTTCTCTTCTTACGGTCGTAAATGAAGTCCTTTCACCTCCTCTCGATGAGTACATTAAGTATTCAGAAAAATTTTATGATCAACTTATTGAGTCATCTGCATTGACGTTTGAATCTGCTGATGGTATAATCTCTTTAGTTAATCTTGTGTATGGCAGTGCTTTAGTTGATCCTGGGAATAAATTAGTATTTAAATACACGGAGAAGTTAACAGATTTTGGTTTTGCAGTAGAAGCCATGAAGTTAATGTCGATATTATCCGAACGATCAAATTTACCTTTTTCAGAAATTGTTGACCGATCTCTTGAATTTGTTCAGAATTTAATTAATAAAGCCCATATAGACAAAGGAAGAGAGTATCTTGATAATTTGATTCAGCATATTAATACGAATCCTGAATTATCTGCAGAGAAGAATCATTTTGGGGCGAAAGTTACCCACAAATTTGCTCAAATGGTTGCTGATGATAATCCTGATCTAGCCTCTGAGTATGCTTATCTCGCTGCTGACTACTTACGAGGTGCAAATGATTTTGATGGAGTGGTTAATATTTATAATGATTTAGCAAATCAATACTCCTCCACAAAAAGAGCCATTCGTACATTTGAGAGAGGAATCTATATTTGCAGTAAATTCAAGGCCAAAAAACATGAAGCTCAGTTATTAGTTCTCTTAACGAAATATCTATGTAATGTCTCTGATGATTCAGTATTGGCTGCCTTTCAACAAACTATAGAGAAATTAGAGGAACTAGAAGATCTTGATGAGCTTTTCAAAAATTGTTTCGATATTATCGAAACAGCGGTCACAACTGATAATTTAGATCTAGTGTTTCGATATCTCGAATATATGAGTAAATTAGCTACAATGATAAATCGTTCTGAGGAAATGGGTGGAATCCTCCTTTTCATGTTAAATTATGCTACAGATCTGAAAGAGACCGATAAAACAACGAAAATTCAGCAGTATTTTGATGATCTTAGTATTCAACCTAAGAAATTCAAAAAAGGGTTTAAGCATTTATCAGAGAAGCGAAATAACTTTTTGAAAACAAAACCAGAGAAAGATAAACTTGTGGTTGAAGAGGTCAGACATGTGGCTCCTACCATGGTTGATGCTGCTGAAGTACTCACACCTCCTGAGGAACCTCGTTTCGAAAAACCAATCGTGCCCGAAATAGTGGAAGATGAAGAAATTATCGATGTAATTAAAGGGATAAAACCAGAATCGCCACTCCCCGACCAACTAGAAGCACCACCAATATTCCAAGAACCAGAACCACAAATCACTCAACAAAAAGAAGAAATACCAGCTCTACAACCACAAATAAGCGGAGAGGTTTTAGAAATACCTCCCAAGATGGAAGGGGAGGAAGTATCAACAACATTGAGTGATGAGGAGCTGTCAAGCCTTTTTTCAATGGATCCAGTTCCAGATGAATCAACACGGAGATCTCCCTCCGCAGAAGAGGAACCCTTGCCAGACGTAAGTCTTCCTACAAAGGAAGGGATTACTCTTTCTGATGATGAAGTAACAACTCTGTTTAGTTCCCGTGACGACTCTAAACTGAGAGGTGCTGATGTATTAAGATCCTTGTCAGCGAAAGAATCTTCTACGAGTGAGGAAGAATGGGAAGTAGACGCTTTCGGTCGTTTACTAAAGAAAGAAGCGGCAATTCCTTCCCCAGATCGAATTAGCGAACCTGAGCCACAAAAACCTCCGAGTATAGTAGAAGATACATCAGAAACGCCTGATTTAAGTGTTCTTGAATCATCATTCACGCCTATAAAAGAAGATGTTGTAAAGCCAACTCAACTCAGTTCACTCCAATTAAAACCTGACTTAGAACAACAAAAGAAACAGAGTCTTCCAGGTTTAGAAGAGTTAGAAATGGCTTTAGTTGATACAGAGAGTGTTATTCCTCCTAAACAGGAACTAAAGCCGTATGAAGAAACTAAAAGCCTTTTCGACCAAGATATAAGCAGTTCGTTAGACTCTGTCGTTAATGCTCTTGATGAAGATGATCAGAGTGATACAAGCGAGCTCTTTGGAATTCCTGAAGTATCTTATGAGGAAATAGCCGAATCAGAATCCCCAAAACCAACCGAAGTAAAACCTCCAGATTTAATAGACTTATTTTCAGATGCTCTATCTGAATTGGGCACTATTACTGGGGAGACAGGAAAGAAAACTAAAGGCAAAAAGAAAAAGAAATAATTCTCAAACCTTCCTTGATTTCCCATATTTGCTTGGATCATACAGAGGATATTTCTTTATTTCTACATCATGCATCTTATTTCTAACTTGGTATTGGATGACTTTATTCTCCGCATTATTCTCTGGAGTTATATACCCCATACCAATTCCAGTATTTAATAGAGGAGAGAACCCTCCCGAGGATATGACTCCGATTTCCTTTTCTTTCTCGTACAACTTCAGCCCAGGACGGGGGCTAGGGCCTTTTTTTAAAGCAACTAAACCCACTCGAATTTTCTTTTGACTTGCTTTTTTCAATTCTTCTAATTGGGATTTTCCTATGAAGAAGTCTTTGTCAATATGGATGAATGGAGGGAAGAATAGGTCGGCTTCAAGTGGATTAATATCTTCTGAAATATCATTTCCATAAAGATGATAGCCAGCTTCCAATCTGAGTGAATCACGGGCTCCTAATCCGCATGGTTTTATATCAAAAGCCGTACCTTCCTGTAGAAGTTTCTCCCATACATTTATTGCCTTAGAACTATCTTCAATCGATGTGTCTAGTACAATGATCTCATATCCAGCTTCACCTGTATATCCCGTACCTGAGATAATTACTTTACAATCCGCAATAATCGTCTCCAAAATGTTCCAAGAGGAGGGAGGAGATGTGTTATCTGGTAAAACATGTTTTAGAAGTGCTTCTGATTGTGGACCCTGTAAGGCATACATAGCGGTCGAACGTGAAACATTTTTTACCTCTACATCTAAGTCACGAAAATTTGTGAGTAGGTTCAATAACATATTAATCCAATGAAGAATTTTTTGATAATTACCTGCATTCCAGACTAGTAGCCACTTATTTTCTCCGAGACGCTCAAAAACTAGATCATCACGAAATCCTCCCTGCTCATTAAGCATGAAGGTATAAGAAGCTCTTCCTACAGCAGTTTTTGTGAGATCTCTGGGGACAAGAGAATTAAGGAATATCTCAGAATCCTCCCCTTGAATCCACATTCGTCCCATATGAGAAACATCGAATACACCAACGGCATTTCTAACCGATAAATGCTCTTCGATGATGGAAGTATACATTACAGGCATTCTAAAGCCTGCAAAATCAACCATATCACCGTTTTTTTTGTGCCAAGAATATAATTGAGTTTTCATCCTTTTCCACATCACGAAAATGTATTTGATTACGTTTGCAAGTAACTGGTCTCTATACTTTTGGAATAATTGACTGAGACTATGCTATGAATACTAAATTAAAGCTTTGGAATAAGGAGAAATTTTTTTAGAATTTATCCTAATCATTCTTACAAACCTTAGAATGTGTGTGGAATAAAGTTGACTGATGATCCAACATTTAAACAAATCCGGAGTATTCTCGAAGCTCATCATGCTTATTGGAATAATGCTATCCCTTTAATCGCTTCAGAAAACTTAACAAGTCCTGCTGTAAGAGAAGCAGCGATTTCTGATTTAGCACATAGATATGCTGAAGGCTGGATTGGAGAGAGAGTCTATCCAGGAAATGAATATTTCGATGACATGGAAGAATTAACTTTGAAACTGTTGAAGCAGTTATATAAAGCCCCTTTTATAGACGCTCGTCCCATATCAGGTGTTGTAGCAAATCTAACAGTTTATACTGCCTTTACAAAAGCTCAAGACAAAATGATGGCAATATCCATTCCAGTAGGAGGACATATTAGCTCTGGTCCTCTCTCTGCGAAGTCTGGATCATTCATTGGAGGGACTGCAGGGGCTGTTTCTAGGTTGGATGTTGATTACATACCTTTTGACCGATATGGTTTAAATATTGATGTTGATGCAGCAATCAAAGCTTTTCGTGAAAAAAAACCCAAATTGGTGCAATTTGGGGCTAGTGTTTTTCTTTTTCCTCATCCTTTGAAAGAATTGATCCCAGTGGCCCATGAAATAGGTGCGCATGTAAACTATGATGCAGCTCATGTCGCAGGATTAATCGCAGGGAAACAATTTCAAGATCCCATAAAGGAAGGAACGGATACCATGACCATGTCCACTCATAAAACATTTCCAGGTCCCCAAAAAGGTATTGTAGTAGCATCTCGAGATGAATTTGCAGAAAGAATTAAGGCTGCAGCATTCCCTGGAATGACATCAAATCATCATTTGATGCATGTAGCCGGCCTTGCCGTCGCAGCTGCAGAATTCTTGAAATTTGGGGAAGCGTATTCTAAACAAATTATACTTAATGCTAAAGCATTAGGTCAAGCCTTATATGAGAGAGGATTTAAGGTTGTATGTCCAGATAAAGGCTTTACTGAATCACACACTTTGCTTGTTGATATTACCAATTTTCAGGATACCATTGGTTTAGGGGCCGATGTTGAACAAATATTAGAAAGAGCTCATGTTGTAGCAAATCGAAATCTATTGCCTTGGGATATTTTAGAAAAACGTAACTACCTAAATCCCGGAGGAATCAGGATTGGAACCCAAGAAATTACTAGACTTGGAATGAAAGAGCCAGATATGATTACAGTTGCAGAATTCTTTAAATCAGTCATTCTGGACAAAAAGGATCCTTTAGCTGTAGCTCAAGAAGTATCAGAGTTCCGAAAAGAGTTCCAACACATCCATTATGGTTTCGAGACCACTATTAAAGCCTATGAATATATTAAAATCGTTTAAAGAGGTAAAAGTTATAGTTTACCTCTCTTTTTTAACTCCAATCATTAATTGATAACCATTCTTCAACTGTATCCCTTAGTACTTCCCATGGTTTAACTGAATTAAGATTGAACGATTTTGCTTGAGCCCAATAGCTAGTCATTTTTCCTTCTGCATCAGGGTCTGCTTTATTTCGTTTTTGCCATCTTTGAATAACAACTATTTTTTTATTAGCGTCGGTCTGGGATTGAACAAGTAATACAGCTGTCCACCAACGTCCACGACGGGACATTGTTTTTCCTTTAATTAAATGATAATAATCAGAGTGATAAGGGAATTTTTCTTTTGTTTTTTCGTCTACCAATTGTGACACTCCCATTTTGTCTATTTTGAGCAGATTTGAAACTAAAATAAAAAACTGGCTACTTTGATATAATTATGAATAGCTCTTAAGATAAATTTTTAAGAGGTGTCATCCAATTAATCTAGCAAGAGTGGCTGTAAGTTAGAGTTGGTGATTTTTTGAGTGAGTACGAAAGCTATATTCATTATGGACGATTGGTAGTCTTATTACAGTTTATTTTAATTCCAATTTACTTCTATTTACTCTCTTTTATTTTTGAGGACGGAGTGATCTGGTTTTTAAACACTTCAGAACTAATTTTTCTTTCTAATTTTATTGTTTACGGAATTGGACCACTTATAATGGCTGTTCCTTTCTTTTTTTGGACATACGGAAAAAGATACCAAATTGGTGATGCATATGAAACTTTTGGACGAGAGGTGTGGCGACTACCAACCACCATTAAAGCTTTCTACGGATTCAATTTTCTTTTAGGAGTTGTTTTTCTATTTCCAATAATAATTCCAATTGTTTCTCTGTTTGGGGGATATTTTATTGCAGTCTATCTTTTTGGATGGAGAGAAGAGGGCAAATTAATTTCTGGTCAACGGAAAACAAAAATTCTGACTTTGGTGTACTCCCCCTTCCCCTTACTAGTCGTAATTGGATTTTACTTTGGTTATGATCTACTAAATTCCCAATCAGGGATTGTAGGGTTTTTCTCACAACTTATAGACCTCTGGATTGATAGAATCGATGAGTTATATACAACTGCTCTCATTTTAGCTGATTCGGCTACAATTGGTGGAGCAATTTATCTAGTATACGAAGGAGCACAACAGGTTGATCGTGATGTGAGAATTCCAAATTTATTTATTACCCTAATCTCATTAGTATGCTTCATAAGTTTGGAAACACTGTATCTATTCTTTGATAGCTTCGAAGAATTTCTTGGTTGGATTCACATCGGGGTTGTAATTCTAGGAATAATTCTCCTAATAATTCGATATTGGAAGGGATTGCTAACTAGTCGTGATACAAGTATTGTAGGTTGGTTGACATTGCTCCTCTTTCAACTTGTTAACTTTGCTTCTGGTGCTTTAGAGACTATCAGCCGTTCCAGTGCAATTTTTATAGCTTTTACAATTTTTACATTTCTCTTCTGGGTAGCATATCAACGAGCAGGTCAACGTTATTGATGGGGGGTAATTGTTTTATTCGCTTTCCAACCTCATTGCTAGTAGAATGAGCTCTCACCAGAAGATTCCTCCAACCCAACAGTTTCAATTTCGTTTAACTATCGAAGAATGGATGTCAATTGAGTTTGAAAGAGTTACTTTACAGTACTCTGCTTTATTGGATGTGGTCGAACAAGTTCGTTTTTATGGGATTAATGGTTTAATTCAACTAGAGAATCAGAAAGTAAGTCCTTTTTATTTTCATATAATTGAAGAGAATGAAGAGAAATTTATGATTATCATTTTTTCAATTCCTGTATTTCAAGCTTTAGATTCAAGTGCTTTATCAACTGGGATGGAGTACTTCTCCGCTATTCTCAAGAATATCTTTTGTGAAAATAAATCAGTATCGGAATCAGAAATTCTAGCATTTAGCGACATTAAACATCTCCCCCTTATCCGTATGCAAGGTCAAGATGTTATTCCTTATGAGGATTTTACTGAAAAAATCGAAGTACAGCTAAGGATGAAGGTACGTACAGGAATTCAGATTTTTCCAATTATCAAGATCCTTGAAGATATTTCAATGGAATCCATGCAACATCTGAATGAACTACGTAAAGCAAAAGCAACCTTAATCACAATCCAATCAAGCTTACGGGAATATTCTGCACGGATCGCGAATAGATATCGAATATCTGTGAAACCATATTTGTTTCGAACCGCATTAGAAAACAGGTTTGAACCCTCCTATATACCAGTTTTTTCGTTGGATGCAATGAGTCAGGTGAAAGAGGATTTTTCGGTTCTTGTATTCACATCGGAAGTGATAAACCGAACAAGTCAAAATGAATTGAAAATAATGATTGCTCATGAAATCATTTTTGATATTTTGAAAGAGAAATTTTCTAGAGGGTTAATTGAAAGAGAAATCTACCAGATATTATCAAATGGAAATCAGAATGACCCAAATTTCTTCATTATCAAAGAGCTGAAGAAGTTTTTCACAGAGGAAGAAATTTCAAAGGCTCAAAATGCAATTAAGCAGACAATAGGGGAACTGTTAGAAGAAAACTATCCCATTATAAGGCTAGATTAAAACGAAAATCATTAGTATACTAATAGGATTGAGAATTATGTCAGATATTCAACAATTAGAACAAGAAATCCTTCAGGATGCACAAAACAATGCAGAGAAGATCCTAAAAGAAGCCAAAAAAGAAGCAGATAAAATATTAACTCAAGCAAAAAGTGAAAATGAAGTATTAAGACAAAAAGCTGAAACAGAGAGAAGTGAGAGAGAGGAACTCGAAGTACAAAGAGAACTGTCACGAATTCGAATAAAGAACAAAATTGAACTTGAAAACTTTAAGGAGTCCTTGGTTCAAGAGATTTTTGATGAAAGCATAAATAAGATCAAATTGATGCGAGAACAAAAAGATCAAAGATATTTGAATTCCATTTCTGAATTAATAGTGTTAAGTGGAACTATCCTAGAGGGAGGTGAAATGAATATCACATTACATCCTAGTGATACTCACACCATCGATACTAATTCCCTAGAAGCTGAAATTGCAAAGAAAACTGGAACCAGCACTAAGCTTAATCTTTCTTCTTCAGAGCAAGACCTTACCAATGGTGGTATTATTGTTCAAAAAGGCTCTTTGACTGTAAATAATACATTTAATGCCATTTTCGATCGAAGAAAAGAATCAATAAGAAATAAATTGAGTTCTATTATTTTTGGTGAAGGTAGTTAGTAATACTAGAAAAATGCATAAAAGATATAGACGGAATCAGAAAAAGAAGATTTCAGTCTTAACGACAAAAAAAGATTCTCTTCAAAGAGTATATGGATTGGTATGTCACATGATACGTAAAATCATAAAACCAAGCATCATCCTTATAGTGGTTATGCTTTCTTCAGGAATTATGCCTTTTAATCAGCCCAAGATGCTTCAAATCGAAGCTGCAAGAGCACAATCCGAATCTCCGTTGATTAAAATTCAACAAGTGAATCTTGAAGTTGAAAAAGACGGAACGTTTGTAACTCTTGAGAAGTTGGTACCTGAAGAACCTACTACTGGTCAAACTACTTTAACCCCCCAGATTGTAAATAACTCAAAACTGCGAATAAATGCCTCCTATGGAACAGTTATCGGAAATGACGAATCTATTGTGATTCATAGATTTTCCGTCGAGGTTTACGAAGTTAGAACAGGTGAAAAAGATAACCGTACAGGTGTTGTTGGAGAATCAGAATATAATGCAAACAATCCTGAGGATTTAGTATTACCCCCGAATTCTTCAAAATCTGAAGTTGTCAAGATTCCATACTTAGCCCTCCCAACGTATGGAAATTACAAATTTGCGTTTAAGGTGGAATATCATATCTATGAGGGAGATAGAGTAACTAAAGAGGTCTATTTTCCCCAAAATATGTCCTTTGAGTTTGTCGAGAGTTTACCAGAACCGCCATATGTCTTAATTTTTCTCTTCTATGGAGTGTTCTTCATTTTCGTAGCTTTTGTTCTCTTAGGTCTTTATGGGAATCGTAAATTCAAAAACCAAGAAGTTTAGTATTCTATTCGTTAGAAACTACTTCGATTCCTAATGCAGGGGAATCATAATATTTTTGTCTATAATCAGTCACCCTCATATGTTCCAGCTGGAAATATATTTGATTTGGGTTATCTGAAACTATTGAAAAAATTGCTAATGTCCCAGAATCAAATGTTTCATGAAAATATTCATTAGAATCATCGAAATCCTGCATCGAACTCATTTTTGCGTTATAGATCCGAAGTTTGTAGGATACCCTGAAGAATTGAGATCGTGACATTTTTAGAGTAAGTTTTATTGGGAATGGTGTATTCTTTTGAACACTTGAAGGCTTTTCCAAGGTAAGGGTAATGTTTTTCCAAGTTACCATATTAACTGCTTTTAATTCGGGAACCATCTCTGAAATAGGTATAGTTACATCAAATAATTCTTGTGTCAATTGCTGATAAATTGAGAGATAATTAAATTCCTCTGTAAAATGAAAATCAACCGTATAAGGACGAGATGTTGATGAATCTACTCTGTAAAGATTAAAACCAGGAGAAAAAGGATTAACCTTGGTTGGGTCAAGGACGAGTCCAAATGCCAGCGGATGCATGCTTTGGTATGTTATTTGGGTTCCAATATCTGTACCTGAAAAAAAAAGCCCTAAACCTGGATGAGTATGAGCCCAACCAACTATCACTTCACCTTGATCTATTCGATCAAAAGAAATTAGCGAAAATACTTTTTCATAATCACTTATGTCTACAAAGACTGATGAACCAGAACCAATGGGAATAATATCAGTTACAATAATCGATTCTCCATCAATACGACCGAGGATTAACCCTATACATTCTCTCCAATATCTTGATTTTTTAAGAGGATTAGCATTCTCAAGAGCAAATCTGAGAAAATCTTGATAAACTTCCTTTGGGATTTGAATCATAAAGCCATCTCGATACTAGGTGAGAATCTTAATTGCGTGAATAATAATTCCTGAATAAACAATCGACCTAAATGATGGACGCATTATATGTTTCTTTGGGTTAATATTGAAATCTCTTCGATTGATTTCAAAAACTTGTTGTAGTGCAAGCTCCGAGTTTTGTTGGATTTTTTCAACAGATTGCTCAACCTGTCCCCAATTGGGTACAAAGCATATTAAATGCCCTCCACCAGCTAAATTCGGGGTGACAGTATCAATAGCCTCGAAAGGGGTTGAAAAGTCTAAAAAGAATGCATCAAGAGGGGGAACCGTAAATTTTTCACGAATATCAAATATTTTGAACGTAATATTATCTTGTAAGCCAGTTAGTTGAAGATTCTGTTGTGCATTACATAGATGTTTTTCATTTATGTCGAATGAGTATACATGTCCATCTGGAGCCACAGCCCATGCAAGAAAAGTCGTTAAAGCTCCCGATCCAGTCCCAGCTTCTCCAACAGACATGCCATTCCCAATCCCCGCAACGCTACATGCAATTGCACAATCATCAGCATACATAATTTGTGTTTTTAGTCTAAAGGAACGTAGAAAATCCCTAGGAGAGGGTCTTAAGACTATAATCTCACCTTTAGTTAAAGTGATGACACTACCGTATTCTTGTCCAATAATTGCATTATGATCTATTCGGCCAAGATGAGTTGAATATTCTCCATCTTTCAATAGTTTAAATATCCAAGACTTTGGATTTCTATCAGAAATTTCGAAAGCTCTTACAATACTCCCTTCGGTGAGCATAGTGTCCTCTCAGGCTGAATCTGTAAATATTGTTGGGGGTGATTTAAGATTAATGATTGGGATAAATCGAATCAACCCAGTATGTGCATTTTCTAAATCCTGTTCTTTTAAAAACTTCAAGAAAGAGATTTGATTATCCGATTCCTGTAGGTCATAACGGACTAATCCTTGCCCTTTTCCTTCCAGTTCAGACTCTGTGGTTATAAAAAATAGAACAGGTAATGACCGGTAATCAAAATATCCAGGAAAAATGGCAAAGGTTCCATAATAATACGTTCCATCTTGACTTTTCCATTTAAAGATCGTAGAAGGTCTATCTGGACTGGAACTCGTAATTAAACGTACCAGATCAATAAAGTTCGATAATTCAATTCTATATGCACCTGGAAGCTCCATCTTTCATTCCTTCCTATATTTTAGTTTTTAGCCCAAAAAAATTCAGGAGTTGTTCTTTTTCCTCTTCTGAGTCGATTATTCGTTTGTTGAAACCACGGCGATACTCTTTCTCATTTAATGAATCAATCATGATACTTACGTTTCTTTTTCTCACAGGAGACAAATGCTGATCGTATAAGACGAATAGAGTTTTTTTCTCAAGGTCTGCAACTACATAGGCATCGGATGGGATCATAACAGGATCAATATGCTCAATAAGCTTATCTTTTGAGACACGATAAATTCTAATTGGGTTTGTACTTATGAGTGCGGTTAACCGTGTGTCAATCTCCTTAATTTTTTCAGGAATGAAGTCATCTTCTGTCTGGAAAATGTCGGGGGTTACATTTGATAAATATGAAAGAATTAGTCCTTGAGCATGTGATACAATGCGTTTTAGTTGTCTTTGGAAGATAACACAGATTACAGAAGGCCTATTATTCAAACGTGGATCTGTGGTGAAAGTCGATTTTACGAAGAATGCATAAGCCAAGCATAAATATTCCTCATTTGAAGGAACAGGTAATGGTCCATATATATCTCCACTTATCTCCTCTCCTATAAGTGTCATTATTCGAATAGAAAGATTAAATGCTTGGTCTTCTGATACATGTTTTTCAGCTGAATTGAAGATAACCTGAGGTCCTGCATCGGTGAAAATACTAATTGTTATTCCGATAACTGGACTCTCTGTTTTTGTAGACATCTCAAATCGCCGATGATTGAATATTGAGTTTTTCACTTAAAAATACAGCTAGACAATCTCCTCAACTGTGAGTTACATGAATTTTTTAACTCGATATCACATTCGTTTGAAGCGCAAGTGTTTCAGCTGCCTTCTTTGATAATCCCGTTTCACCTAGGATTGTATAAATTGAATCAACTCTATGTGCTTTTTGTAAAGCATTTACAATTGCGTCTGGATCGATTTCTTCCTCTAGTTCATCAATATTGGTTGGACACCCTGCGGCTTCTAATATATTAATAATTTGTTGATAATCTTGGCCCTGTAATTTTGCCATCAGAATTGTACCCATTGCGACTCGTTCTCCATGAAGAATGTCGTTATCGGGGGTTTCAGAGTGTAAAGCTTGAGAAAATAAGTGTTCGGAGCCGTATCCGACTCTTATATCATTAGATGTTCCCATGAGAACTCCTGCAATCAGTAATGCTTTTAATACCACTTTAATCGCGTTTTCTTGATCTACTAGTGCCTCTGATACTTGATTTTGGAATAAGGAATCAGCACTCTGCAGAACACCTCCCACAAAGCGAGAAAATCTTACCGATTTGATACGATGTGCATACCTCCAATCCCAGATTGCTGTCATTTTTCCTACAGTATCACCGACACCAGCAGCTAAATATCTAGGTAAGTCTGGATGCTGAATAATTTTGTCAATATCCGCCACAATGGCAACTGGGGGTCGGCTTTCTCCAATATATTTTTCAGTAGGATCGTTTAAAAAGATAAAAGGGGAAGCAATTCCATCATGAGATGCTGTAGTTGGTACGGATATTAATTCTGTCTTCTCACTAGCTTTAAAGGAACAGTATTTACCCACATCAATCACTTTACCTCCCCCAGCGCAAATGAGAATATTTGAATTTGTATCTCTCACACTGTCCTGATAAGTACTGGCTGCTTCAAGGGAAGCCTCTTCGACAATCAAGGTATCAAAGGTGATATCTTCTTGTTCTAAAACGGCATAAATTTCCTCCCCTATAATATGACGCGTTTTGGTACCAGTAAGTACCATTACTTTAGGTTTGAATCTCAAAGACACAATTATTTGCGGGATTTTATTAAGAATTGAATTTCCAATAATAATTGATCTTGGTACGATCGATTCTAAAATCTCTGATCCCGGCATTATGAATCTAACTCTTAATCTCGGCTTTATAAGATTAATGACGCAATCCTTAAAAACTTCTGTGTGCGGGGGAGAGAACAGAGGAATTTAAAGCAAAGAATCAAATTTCTCTTCGGGGAATTATGTTAAATCTTGTAATGGTTTCTTGTATCCATTCTAATATTTCCTAAATTTGTATCTTGCCTATAAGGTATTAAATTATAACTAGGTAGGATTATACTCTTCAATTACAATATGGAGCGAAAAAAGAATAAAGGAAATCCCCCCATTCCTTATTATATTAAGGCATTCCCAATCATTCAGAATATAACTAGTAAAAAACAATAATCAGTATAATTTAACCCCTCTCCAGGTATTAAATTGTTCTCTAGAATCCCAATTCATTGATATCAAGTTGATTCACTCATAGAGAGATGAATACCTTTCAATAACAGATTATTTAGTGATTTCAGATCGCATTGGGCATAACTAAAACAAAAAATACAGAAAAATTAAATCTAAAGGATAGAAACTTGAATGGCCAATAAACATACGAAATATAGTCGTGAATCAGCAATCGATCATCTTAAAGCGGATTTAATAAATGCTTTACCCCCAAATGCTCAGATTTCTAACGTTGAATTTGAAGGTCCTTTTGTTGTTCTCTATTCATTGAATCCAACTGTATTAATGGAAAATGGAGATGTTGTAAAAAGTCTCGCAAAAACTCTCCGAAAGCGTATAGTTATTCGCTCTGATGTCTCAGTAAGGAGAGAAAAAGAAGAGGCTAAAGCTAGAATACGTGAAATTGTTCCAGAAAACGCTGAAATTACTAATATTATCTTCGATGATGAATTAGGAGAAGTTATTATTGAAGCGAAGAAACCAGGTGCTGTTATTGGTAGAAGTGGAACTACTCTTCGTGAAATCGCTAGAGAGATATCTTGGAGACCTAAAGTGGTTAGATCACCCCCTATTCAGTCACAACTGATAAATACAATTCGTTACACTCTTACCAAGGAATCAGATAAACGAAAGAACGCATTACTTAATATTGGTAAGCGAATTCATCGTCCTCGGGTAATACAAGACAATTATGTTCGTTTAACCGGTTTAGGTGGTTTTTCCGAGGTAGGAAGATCCTGCATGCTCTTGGAAACAGCTGAAACGAAAATTTTAATTGATTCTGGTTTAAATGTAGGCGCACGTGATCCTGGGGATATGTTTCCATATTTTAGTGCTCCAGAATTCGACATCGCACAATTAGATGCAGTTCTTATTACCCATGCCCATCTTGATCATAGTGGTTTAGTTCCGTACCTGTATAAATGGGGGTATCGGGGTCCAGTGTATGTGAATGATGCAACACTCTCATTAATGACTTTGTTACAAAAGGATTACATTGAAGTATCTGAAAGAGAAAATAAACTTGTTCCTTACAGTCAGAAAAATATTCGGGATATGATCCTACATACAATTACTAGAAGGTACGGGGAAGTAACAGACCTTAGTGATGATGTAAGACTAACTATGACTCCTGCAGGACACATTCTGGGTTCTTCAATCCTACATCTTCACATTGGTGATGGAAAATATAATCTCGCAGTAGCAAATGATTTCAAAGGGAAACGGTCACGATTACTAGATCGTGCAAACACGCGATTTCCAAGATTAGAAACTATAATCATGGAGTCTACATATGGAGGTCCTCGTGATGTTATGCCAAGAAGAGAAGATGCTGAAATTCAATTAATAAAAATTATTAATCAGACTGTAAAGCGCGGTGGTAAAGTTCTTATTCCAACACTAGCCGTTGGTAGAGCACAAGAATTAATGATTGTATTGGCGCACTACTATAAACGGAGACAACTCGTTAAAGTTCCAATATATTTAGATGGGCTTATTGCTGAAGCAGCAGCGATTCATTCTTGTCATCCTGAATATCTATCATCGTACTTACAAGATCAGATATTTAATGAAGGGCAAAATCCCTTTCTATCCGAAATTTTCCATCAAGTGAAACAAAAGGAAAGAACAGGGCTTCTTCATGGAGAACCTGCCGTAATTTTAGCAACATCTGGAATGCTTACTGGAGGAAATTCTGTTGATTACTTCAAAAAAATGGCTGAAGATTCACGAAATTCTATTGTATTTGTTAGCTATCAAGCCGAAGGAACTTTAGGTAGAAGAATTTCTTCTGGAGTAAAAGAAATCCGTAGTATTGAGGATGGGAGAATGAAAATGATGAGAGTGAATATGGATATTCATCAAATTGATGGATTTAGTGGGCATTCTGATAGGGGAGAAATTATGAATTTCTTTCGTGAATTAAATCCAAAACCTGAACAGGTAATTCTAATGCATGGTCTACGAAATAAATCCCAGTCCCTTGCTCAATCGCTATCAAAAAGGTATCATGTTAAAGTAAAAGTTCCTTATAATCTGGAAACCCTACGGTTTAAGTAATCAAAGATATTAGGATGTAAAAATGTCATTTAGAAAAGAATTAGGGTCGAAACAGAAAAAAAAAATACTCTCTGCAATTTCAGTTCCAGGATTTCCTCAAAATAAGTTGAAGAATCACGTCCAGTTTGTATTAACAGATGAAAAGAATAATAGAAGTTATCTACTAGACCAAAACCAGCATATTGTTTTTTTCTCATTTGAAAATATCTATTTACCTTCCTTGAAATTCATTCGTAAACACCCTGAATTGGAATTTCCTAAAATTCAAGTTGACAATGGTGCTGTGAGATTCGTAATTAATGGTGCAGATATTTTTTCACAAGGAATTGTAAAAATTGACAATGAATTTGATGAAAACTCTATCGTTATAATAACTAATCCACAGGATTCAGCATTATGTGTTGGTAAAAGCTTACTTTCTTCTAAAGATCTGTTAAATTCAAAAGGGAAAAGTATAAAGAATCTTCACTATCTAGGAGACAAAATATGGGAGGAAAATATTTAATCTGGAACCTAAACTGACAAGAATATCATTGTTATTTTCTAATAACAGATAAATATTCTCGTTATTTTTCTGGTCGTAGATCATTTTCCTAATAAAATTAAATATAGGACGTATTTTGATGTCTTACAAAGTTTTACCTGAATTTAGATATTTACCAGAACATGATTGGGCGAAACGTGACGGGGAATTCGTTTTAGTTGGAGTAACTGATTTTGCTCAAAAAACTCTCAAGGATGTAGTCTATATTGAACTCCCTGAAGTGGGAGAAACATTTAGCTTCAAAGAGGTTATTGGTTCGATTGAAAGTGTAAAAGCTGTGTCAGATCTTGTCGCTCCAATTAGTGGAGAAGTAATTGAAGTAAATGAAGAAGTTGTAGGTGCTCCTGAAAAAGTTAACCAAGATCCATACTCGGCTTGGCTGGTTAAAATGAAACCTTCCGATCTTGAATCTGATTGGAATAAACTAATGTCTCCAGAAGATTATAGTAGTCATTGCTCCGAAGAATAGGAGTATCATACAAAAAAAGTTCTTCGTATTAGATGATCTCTCTTGAAAGTCTCCAATACCAATTTATACTTTATTGGAATGGGTCTTAATGGATTTAATAGCTGTACACTACAAGCTCTCGAAGTTTTGAAAAACGTAGACTTTATCTTTGTGGAATCATATACAAATTTCTTTTCTCAAGAAAAACCTGAAGTTTGGAAACAGATTCCCGCAAAGATCATCCCCATAACTAGAAAAGACATAGAAGATGAAGAAGATACTTTTCTTGAGAAGATTAAAGGAAAATCCGCTGCTATTCTCATTTCTGGTGATCCCTTTGTCGCAACAACTCATAATTCCATACGTATAGCTGCTATGAAAAGGGACTATAATTGCAAGCTTATTCATAATTCATCGGTTATTTCTGCCGCTGCTTCTGTTTCTGGTCTTTCTTCTTATAGTTTTGGTCGAACAGTAACCTGTCCCTTCCGTACTAATAAAAGTGAATTTCCTTACAGAATCATTCAACAGAACAAAACTATTGATGCTCATACACTAGTTCTCCTTGATATAGATATTCTTGAAAACAAATTTCTGTCCATTGATGAGGCCATCTCAATATTATTTGATCTAGAAACAGAAATTCAAGAAAATGTCATCAATGATTTTAATATAGGAATTGGTCTAGCAAAATTAGGGTATCAGGATGAATTTACTAAAGCAGGCTCATTGGAGGATGTAGCGAATTCAACCTCATGGTTAAACATTGGGCCCCCTCAAGCACTAATAATCTGTGCGGATAAATTGCATTTCGCAGAGGTTGAAGCTCTTGCAGTTTTATGGGGAGTAAAAAATCCAATTAAAAACACTAGAAATGACTAGTAGATTTATGTAATAGTTTTGAAAATTGAAATTGAAGGTGTCAATTTAGTGAATGCTGGTGTAGAAAGAGGAAGCTTATTTCAATCTTTGTTAAAAGAGTTTTTGAAGGTAGCATACTTATTAACTGTTGAAAAAGGCTCATTTACGGTTGAAGATTTTTCAATTAAGCTTGACCGCACTTTAGAGGAAGGAAAAGCACTACTTTCAGTTTTAACAAGTATGAATCTAATTAAAAGACTAGCTAAACCCACTAATCATTTCAAGTTGACTCAAGGAGGAAAAAATAATTTAAAAGTCGTTTTAACTGGAGGAGTTTTTGATATCATACATTTAGGGCATATTAAAACTTTGAAAGCGGCTAAAAAGGGAGGAGATATTCTTATAGTTGTAGTGGCTTCTGATGAGATGGTAGAATCAACCAAAGGAAGATTACCATTGAATAGTCAAGTCAATCGAATGAAACTCTTAGAAGAATTATTAGTCGTAGATATTACCGCTAAAGGAAGCCCTGACCAATCCAAATTCCTAGAGACTGTAATCGAATATGAACCCGATACTATTGCTTTGGGTTACGATCAGGCTTCTACCGAAAAGATGCTCCTTGAACAGCTGGAGAATTCAGGGCTAGAAAATATTGAGATAGTTAAATTAGACGAACAGGTCCCAAATGAAAAATCTTCACTGAAGTTTCAAAATTTAGATCAACACTCATTTGAATAGATGCCAGTGTTAATAGAATATCTATTCAAGAATAATTTCTAATTCATCCCCATCTTTGACTCCATACTTCTCCTTGATATGATCTGGGGATATTAATTCAATTTGATTTGTGTGATGGGTTCTTTCAGGACGTACTATCGCTGCAGGGATTTTTTTTCCATTTAATAAAATAAATGTAGGCCATATGAACACTTTACCAAACACACGATCTCCATCTTTAAAACCAGAAATAAATTTTCCAGGAAGTCGTAATAATCGCTCAAAATTCTGAATAGTATCTTCATCTAATATCTGCAAATTTAAAGTTCCTGGGAAAGGAGTGAAGTCAAGGATCATAGAGAATTGATCTTGATAAGCTTTTTGACCCATATAATATGCTCCTTCAGCCATACCAGTAATTACTTTGCCTCGTAAGACTATTTTTTCTGATATTTCCCGTCCACTCGTCGTAAGAATCATCCACAATTCTGTAAATACTTGTTCAAGACTAGCAATCCCCTCTGGAGTAATCTTGATAGAATTTCCCCTTTGAGAATACTTTCTAACAATTAAGTTCATATTCTCCATTTCTACTAGTTTTCGTGACGTTGATTGTTGAGATATTCCGATAGAGCTCCCTAATTCGGAAGTTGTACACGTTACAAGTCGTCTACCTCCACCCATTTTACCGAGTGCAATAAGTATGTCTAGATAGGTAAATATATTGTTTTTAGAACGTTTTGGAACAGTACTCAAGCTTAATACTCTCCTATCGGTATTTACACCTATTTACACGATATCTAATATACTTACTTGATTCTGAGTAAATGTGACTACCTAAAGGGATTTGAATAATAACCACCCTCTAGGGTTAATTTATCGTAAGAGTGTGAGTAATTTTCAGGAATATACCTAGAATTTTTATATTTTCTATTAAAACGAATAAAACGAAAGTAAAAGGGCGCATAGCTCAGCAAGGTAGAGCGGTGGGCTCTTAAAAAAGGATTTAGTAAATATTTTACTTCTAATTAAAAATATCAATGAATTCTTTTAGAGAGACCCATTGGTCGGGGGTTCAAGTCCCTCTGCGCCCGTTAAAAAAAATTTATTGATGCACTTCTATCTTAATCTAAGATTTAGTAGAGGATTTTGCTCAACATTGCCTTATAAAAATGCAGTAAATCGAAAATCATGCAATTTAGGAGATGAAGCTCATAAATGAAAATCCTTCTTTGGGAGTAAAACTTCCTCGTATTCAAGCAGAAAATTCTCGTCTCCAGTTAATAAAAGCGGGTTTACTGTCAAAGACAAAGAAGATAATCAGGAATCACAATTATGTTTATTTTCCAATTACTGATTCATCAAATATAACAAAAATCCTAAAGGATTATGAATACCAATTGGATTATTTTGACTTTCCAGAAGAGAATCTCAAACCTAAAGTAATAGATAAATTGAGATCTTCTTTTCCTAACGAACCATGGAATGAAATCTCCATTAAATTTGATCAAATAGGGGAGATTGGATTATTACGATTGGATCCCCAAAAAACTACTAGAGAGTTCCGAATCCAAGTAGGAAATGAAATATTAAACTCTTATCCTAAGATTACATCTGTACTGAATAAATCTGATATTACAGAAGGAATAAATAGAATTTTTCCGATAGAACATTTGGCTGGGGAAAAAAAATTTGAAAGTTGGCATAAAGAATACGGAGTATTAATAAAAGTAGATTTACAAAGAGCTTATTTCAATCCCCGTCTTGCTGAAGAACACCGGCGTCTATCTAAGGAAGTAAAATCGGGAGATCGAATATTAGATCTATTTGCTGGAGTGGGGCCTTTTTCTTTACATTGTGCTAAAGCTACGAATTGTACAAGTATCGCAGTAGACATCAATCCCTATGCGATTCAGAATCTTACTACCAGTATAAACCGAAATAAACTCAATGGTACAATTATTCCAATTATTGGTGACGCTGGAAGTATTTTTGGAATCAAAAATTACTTTGATAGGATTATTATGAATTTACCTGACAGTTCGATTGAATATTTAGAATATTCGATGAATCTTGTTAAGAATGGAGGAATCATTACTTTTTATCAATTTATCAGAAAAATGGATAAACCAGATGAATTTATTAGTGCATTAATATCGAAGCAATTGGGGAAAAAATGTGATTATGAAATACTTACATGTCGTGTTGGAAGAGAGGTTTCTCCATCCAAAGTTCAGATGAATGTTGACTTAAACATACTTAAGAATGGTTGATTTCTCAAGACCTAAAGGAGTAAAGAATCGATGTCTACTCTCCAAGCGGAAAAAGATAGATTGATTCAAAATTACCGGGTAAGGGGACTTGTAAAAGATGAATTAGCATTCGAAGCTTTTAGGGAAGTACCAAGAGAAAGTTTTCTTCCGGCAAATTATCGATCTTCAGCATATTCAGACCATCCCTTACCACTCATGAAAACAGGGCAAACAATTTCAGCTCCACATATGACTATAATGATCCTGGAATATTTAGAGCTCGAACCAGGACTGAAAGTTTTAGAAGTTGGTGCTGGTTCAGGATATCAAGCTGCTTTAATAGCAGCAGCTATTACATCATCTGAATTGACTGGTCATGTTTATTCCCTCGAAATTGTCCCAGAATTAGTAGAATTTGCACGAAAGAACATGGAAGAAACGGGATTTGAAAAACGAGTGACCGTTATTTCAGGCGACGGAACACTTGGTTTTGAGGAAGCCTCTCCATATGATCGAATAATTCTCACTGCAGCTGGACCCGAATTACCGCCTCCGCTTTTCAACCAACTACGAATAGGAGGGATTTTAGTTATGCCTGTTGGAACACCAAGGATGTGGCAAGTTATGACCAAATTTAGAAAGACATCTGAGACAGAATACTCTCAAGAAGCGCTATCATCTGTTGCTTTTGTACCTCTTAGGGGAAAATTTGGTATTTAACTAAAAAATTTATCAAGCGTGTTTTGACTGGTGATCCTCTTCAAAGCTTTGATTTGCTTTTGAATTCGTTCCTGTTTAAATCCACGTTCCTCAACTAAAAATTCTTCTACTTTCTTAGGCTTTGCACTATCAAAGGAAATCTCGATACTTTCCTCTACTTCTGGTTTTAGAAAGTAATTGAGGAGTTCTTGCATAGGATAAGGAAAAATCTCATCAATGTCATACTGTGCTTCGAGATATGTAAATAAAGAAGTAAAATTCGGGTACTTGTGAACTAGCTTTAAAGCAGTTTTTGGGCCTATCCCTTTAATCCCCTTTGGATTGTAGTCAGTACCTACAAGTAATCCAACCAGAATTAACTGAGTTCTATCTTTAAGTTGCATTTCAGAAAGTAGCTGATTTAGATGAATCTGTTCTGTTTTTACTTCAACAAATCGCTGTTGGTTTGGAATTTTCCGCCTTTGTGATACTCCAAGGTTGCGGATAACTGTTGGACACCCAAATAAAAAGGAATCATAGTCTTGAGATGCCATTGCGCTAATTAATCCCTTATCTGTCATTAATGCACCCTGTGCTTCCGCTTCTGAAGGAGCTTTTACGATTGGAATGCCCAGGTAGCGAAGTAATTGCTTTGTGTCATCTAAAATATCTGGTGTAATTCGGGATGTAGCCTGTGCATGTTTTGATGCCTCTTCCATATCTCCAGCAGCAATTGCCACCTCTCGCTTTAACTTTGCATCCCTCTTCCTCTCTTTCCGTGTGATTATTTCTGATTTTTTGAATTCAGGAGGTTTACCATCAAAGATAAATATTGGTTTCACATCATAGATTAGAAAATGAATGAGCCTGGGAAATAATCCTATCAAATGACTAGTAACATTTCCATCTGAATCAGTAAAATAACCTCCCCCAGTAGATTTATCTCTAATCCTCGCTAGAAAGGCATAGATAGTATTATAAGCATCAAATCCAATTTTTTTGCCAGATAAAGCATCTATAGAAATAACTTGACGGCTACTTGTGAATAATTGCCCTATTTGTGTTCCCATAATCTCTCAAAAATAAAAGAGTATTTTGAATTAAAAAGACTTCTCAAAAATATTAAATAAATTTAGAATTACCATACAAATAAGGAGTTTTTTCATTTGGGCCGGTGGTCTAGCCCGGTATGACGCCACCCTTACAAGGTGGAAGTCGGCAGTTCAAATCTGCTCCGGCCCATTCTTCCTATAGAAATTATGAGGCATTTTAAATGGCTGGTGACCTTTTACATCTCATTCGGGACGCGGAAAAGAAAGCTGAAGTTATCGTACAGGAAGCAACCGTTGAATCAAAAGCGGTTATTTCCCGTGCTAAAGAATCTGCAAAGCGATTATTACAAGAATCAGTGGTTATAAAAAAAAGTAGTGAAGAGGATTCGCAATCAGCTATTCAAGGTAAAATTACTGGTAAAAAAAATGAACTAATGACTGATTTTCAAGCAAAAGAATCAGCTTTGAAAGAGAAAGTAGTAAATAATAAACAAGAAGCTATTGAAACTGTTTTGAAGTTGATTTTAGATAGTTAGGAAGTGAAAAGTTATGAATATTGCCGCTGTTGGTGACCCAGAGACGTGTTCATGGCTTAAACTTGCAGGGGTTGGTGAAATTTATCCTATCGAAGATGAAACAGAAAGAACTGCATTATCGATACTAACCGATTTATGGCAACGGGAGGATGTAAGTATTATTCTAATCACTTCAAAAATTGCAGAGGGAAATCATCAACCAATTAGCAATTATATGGCAAAGAATTTATATCCAGTTATACTTGAAATTCCATCACAGGTGAAAGGTTCAAAAGATCCTGTTGCAGAATTAATACGACAAGCAGTTGGCATCAAATTAGAATTTTGATGTGGATGCGGGGGTTTCCCAGCCAGGTCAAAGGAGCTGGACTTAGGATCCAGTCGCATAGGCGTTCGTGAGTTCAAATCTCACCCCCCGCATTTTTATCT
Source organism: Candidatus Hodarchaeota archaeon (assembly GCA_016839815.1). Classification (GTDB taxonomy): domain Archaea; phylum Asgardarchaeota; class Heimdallarchaeia; order Hodarchaeales; family Hodarchaeaceae; genus Hodarchaeum. The sequence goes on along the minus strand of JAEOTM010000143.1, from coordinate 56,983 downwards.
TAGGATTCCAGTGAAAATTTATGGAAGAATTGCAAACAATATTTAATGAAATTTGTGGGGAGTTAACCAAAGCAAATGATGTTCGTGAGAAAATATTATCCCTCTCTCGATTATCTGTTCAGAAATCATCTCACGCAATCAAGTACTTACATCGGGGTGATCTCCAAGAAGCTGAAAAGTTAATCTCCGAGAATAAAGCGCTAATTATTGAAATTAATGAACTATCAAACCAAATGGATCAAATACGGTTTGGGATGATATTAACATGCAATCAAGAATATGCTGAGGCTGTTTTTCTTCATTCTTTTCTCACTCAAACTCCTTTTCCCACTTATACCGATTTACAAATCCCATATTTGGGATACATCCATGGTATTACTGATTTCGTGGGTGAATTACGACGTGTTGTTTTAGACACTCTAAGAAAGGAAGATGATATTGAAATTGTAGTTAGTGCATTAGATCTTATGGATGACCTATACACGTTATTACTTACAATCGATTTTCCTGATAGTCTAACATATAATCTCCGAAAAAAAACTGATTTTGTGCGAAATCTAACAGAGAGAACTCGTGGAGATGTAACTCTCGCATTAAATCGACTTCAATTAGTAGAGACATTCAAAGAAATTCTTGAGCATAAATCTTCGATCGTAACTAAAAAACCATAAAAGATCCAAATCTGGGCACTTTTACTGTTCTTGGAGCTCTTTCAGCATTCGGTAACTAATGATTGGTTCTCTCGCAGCTTTTACATCATCAATTCTTCCAACAGAAGTGTTTGTTGGTGCTTTCTGAATTCTATCAGATTTATTCGAATATGCTAAGTTGGAAACCTCACGTAGTACATCGATAAAGTCATCAATGACTTCTTTTGATTCCGTTTCAGTTGGTTCTATCATCATAGCCTCTGGAACGATCAATGGGAAATATACTGTAGGTGGATGAAGACCATGGTCAAGTATATATTTTGATATGTCTAGTGCTGAGATTCCTGTCTCCTTACAGATCTTTCTAGCAGAAAGAACGAATTCATGCATACAGGATGATTTTTCTCCATAAGGAACCTTAAATCCTTCAATCTTCCCACACTGGGTTTTCATATAGTTTGCATTGAGATTTGCCATTTCTGACACTCGTGTTAACCCAGATTGTCCTAATCTAAGAATATATGTATAAGCTCGTAATAATGTGGAGAAATTTCCATAATAACTTCTTACTTTCCCTATAGTTTGGGAATGTTCATAGTCGAAATAATAAGCATTATCCATTGAGTTGTAAGCAACAGTTGGAACTGGAAGAAATGGAATGAGACGTGATATCACTCCTACAGGACCAGCACCAGGGCCTCCACCTCCATGAGGTGTAGCAAAGGTTTTGTGAAGATTGAAATGTACAATATCAAATCCCATATCACCTGGTCTGACCTTACCCATAATAGCGTTGAAATTAGCACCATCATAATACATTAATCCATCAACCTCATGGATAATTTTGGTAATTTCTTTGATATTGGGTTCAAAAATACCTAAGGTATTTGGATTGGTCAGCATCATACCAGCTGTCTTCTCAGTAACAGAAGCCTTAAGTGCTTCAATATTTACACAACCTTCGTTATCTGATGGTATTACAATTGTTTTAAAACCGCACATTGAAACGGTTGCAGGATTAGTACCATGAGCACTATCTGGTACAATTATTTCAGATTTTTTTGGTTGATTATTTTGTGTTTCATGATATTTTCGAAGAATCATTATACCAGTATATTCTCCATGAGCACCTGCGGCTGGTTGTAGAGTAACTCCCGACATTCCAGAAAGTTCGGCCAACCAATTCGATAATTCATACATAATTTGTAGGTTGCCCTGAATACTTTCTTCTGGTTGATAAGGATGAACATTTAGAGCATTAGGTATTGATGCAGCTGCATCACAGACTTTAGGATTGTACTTCATTGTACAACTCCCTAGAGGGTAAAATCCTGTGTCAACTCCGTAATTCATTTGAGAGAGTCTTGTGAAATGACGTACTACTTCAAGTTCTGTAGCTTCAGGAAGATTGGGAGATTTTTCACGGAGTAAGTTCTTTGGAAGCGATTTTTTGGCCTTTTCCAGCAAGCTATTTTCCAGAGCGGATAATTTTGGTACTTGGAAACCCTGTCGACCATTTGTCGATTTTTCAAATATCAAAGTTTTTGGCCATTTACTCTGTTTAAACATCTTATTTTCCTCCATGGTCATGAAAGAATTCTTGAACAGCCTCAAGAAAACTATCAATATCTTTACTAGTCGTCATCTCTGTTACACTTGCGAGGTAACTCCCTTCTAATGATGGAAAGTTCTTGTGCAAAGAGAATCCAGGGAGAATTTCTCTCGCTCTCATAAATGGTGTGAAATCTTTCATTAGGGAGGGAGATTTCAAAGTAAACACAAATTCTTTGAAAAAAGGTCCATCAAAGTGTGGCGAGTAGATCTCATCAAACGCTGACAATTTCTCTGCTAAGTAGTGGGATTTGGCAAGGCATGATTCTGCTAATGCTTTTAATCCCTTGGGTCCGAGCAAGCTTAAATAAACAGTCGAAGTAAGAGCACATAATGCATTATTTGTACATATATTCGATGTGGCGCGTTCTCGTCTGATATGTTGTTCCCGAGTTTGGAGGGTCATCGTAAACGCTCTATTTGTAGAATTCTGCTCAACCGTTAATCCGATAATTCTGCCTGGCATCGATCTTACTAATTTTTTGTCATTTTTTACTGCAAATAATCCTAATAGAGGACCTCCAAAGTTCATTGATAGGCCCAAAGACTGTCCGTCTCCAATTGCTATATCAGCTCCTAACTCTCCTGGTGATTTTAGCAGTCCCAATGATATTGGATCAAATCCAATAATAAATAGGGAATTCTGTAGATGAGCTAATTCTCCAATTTGTTGAATTTGTTCTTCAATTACTCCCCAAAAATTAGGATTTTCAATATAAACTCCACTAATCTTATTGTTATTCACTTCAATAATACTCTTCAGTTTTTCCATATCAGCTTGGCCAGTATCTTTGTCACAGGGATAAGTTACGATTTTGATATTTGGTCCAGTCATATACGTCACTAAAGTACTAAATCTCTCTGGCTGTAAATAATCTGGGACAACAAAGACTCCTTTTTTCGTAGCACGTGCTGACATCAATGCAGCTTCACCTAAGGCTGTCGCAAAATCATACATAGATGAATTTACTAGGTCAAGTTGTGTTAATTCTGCTATCATCGACTGATATTCCCACAAACCCTGTAACATACCCTGTGAGACTTCAGGGGCGTAAGGAGTATAGGAGGTAATAAATTCTGATCGATTCACAATTGAAGGTACAACCGAGGGAATATAATGTGAATAAACCCCTGCCCCTAAGAACGAGGTTAAATCGTCAGTAGTCTCGTTTTTTCCCAGTATCGACCTTATTTTACTTAATGTTTCCTGTTCTGAATGAGTCTGAGGTAGATTTAATTTTCCCTCAAAACGTAATTCTTTGGGAATTCCCGAATAAAGATCTTCAATTGTTGAAATATTCATGGTTTTTAACATGGTCTTGATTTGAGATTTGGTTTGGGGCAGAAATGGATGAGTGAAGTGCTGTATAGAGTGCAAAACTGGTAGTACCTCCTAAATCGAGGATCTTATCATTTTTAGATTAGATCATCTGTCAAATTTAAATCATTTGGTAAGAATGATTAAAATATAGATATTTCTTATTACAGGTATAAGTTCATTCTGATGTCAATTATAATGGAGCCAAACTATCTTTTAATAACAATAAGTGCAATGAAATAAAATTTGAATGCAATTTTTGTCATTAAAAAACCATACAAGTACAAAATATCTTCTAATCGACTAAAGTTAACGAATTAAGGTAGATTTATTGTCAATGACTATCGACGAAGACGTCTAAGTACAAATATACTTATTCCAAACATAACAATTGGAAATAAAAACGCAAAATAAACTAAACTATCATCAGGAGTTGTTAAATTTGATGGTAAGTCAGGAAGAGTGTTAGTTTCGGATGTAATTTGTGCACCTTTAAGGAGGATATTTACTGAATTTGAAATGACAAATGAGGATAATCCATTATGGAGTTGATAACTTACATTCATGCCATCTACACTTATTGTTTTTGTGTCAGAACTTGTTACATTGTATTCTACCTGGAATAGATAAATTTCATCAACGTCCAAACTTCCAATCGTATATTCTCGTTTTTTCGTATCATTCTCTATATCTAACTCTGGAATTGTACTTTTTATCAATTGTAAGTCATTATGAACTTTAAATTGTAGAGTAATATTGAGAAGTTCCTCAAAATGGATATTGGTAATTGACAGACTCATATTAAGATGATCGTTTTGGTAAACATTCTCAGGACTAGCAACCATATAAAGTTGAAAAGGATAATTTTCATTGTCTTGAGTAAAACCTTTTGATTGAAGAATTGAACTATTTAGTATTAATATGAACACAGTGAATACAAAAAGTGCACAACGTTGAGCTTTAGAGTTCCTAACCATTGAACTTTCACCAAGAATATCCTAAGAGGTGATCTACCCTCGTTTTAATTCATTCTAAATAGAGTGAATTGGGAAATATTACAAAAAAAACCGCATATGATTGGATTAAAGTAACTTTCGAGAGAGTCCTGTATAAAGCTAATCAAAACAGTTTCTTGATGTGCAGGTTCAGGTTCTGATGATAGTCGAAAAATGGAAATTCTGTATTAATAAGCTACCGCAGTTCCTTGTAATGCAAGCCGTGTAGCCATCTGAAACAATTCCTCAACATTTTCTCCTTGGAGTGCACTAGTTTCAAAGTAAAAGGCTGAAAACTCTTGGGCAACTCGTTTTGCTTCTTCAGGTGAGACTTCACGTTTGTGTAGATCTTTCTTATTACCTACAAGAATAAAAGGTGTGTTTGGACTGTGACGTTTTAATTCTCTAATCCAATGTTTGACATCAAAGAATGAGCCTCTATTCTGTACATCAAAAACAATTAATGCAACTCGCGCTCCTAGATAAAAATCGCTTCTAATACACCCGAACCGATGTTGTCCTGCTAAGTCCCATAAAACAAGTTTAACTGATGTACCCTTCATTAAAGTTTCGTGAACCTCAATATTTAATCCAACAGTTAAATTATATTGTCCAGGAATGGATTTAGTTCGAAGATGAGAGCATAAGGATGTTTTTCCGACTCTACCATCTCCAATTAGGATGAGTTTAGTTGCTATATTCTCAATGGCCAAGATTGAATCTCCTTTGGTTCCCTAGATAAAGGATACACATCTTGAAATTAAAGATCCCATGTCACAATCATAATATGACAGCTTAGTCTCGGTATAAATAGACGAAAAGGGCTTATGAAGGACTATAAAAATAAGGAAAGCAGGAAAGAAAAATTAAGAGAATAATAACATGACAAGTATTGAGCAATATTACTCACGCCCAAGTAATTATTTTTCGGCATGTCACTTTCTCGTTGGTTATTTAAAGTGTAATAGACTCCACGGTCACGATTATTCGGTAGAATGTCAACTCAAATATCAGTCGAATATTACCGACCAAACTTTAGATTTTCGAACAGTTAACTTGTGGATAAAACAAATAATTACGGAATTGGATCATAAGATATTATTACCAGGAAATTCCTCCGAGATCAAATTCCAATCAGCTCGAGAGGGGAGAAATTGGAACATCCATATCAATGAAAAAATATATTCTTTCCCTCAAAACGATGTTAAAATACTTGAGGGCGTAAATCAAACTACTTGTGAAAGTATCGCTAAATATCTTCACCAGAAAATGAAAGAAAAACTCAAAGAATCAAGTATTCTCCAAGTAATAACGAATATAACAATAAATTTAAGCGAAAGCGTAGGAAATAAGGTTTCTTATTCATCTAACACCGAATAAAAGGATTTTCCTAATCCCACCGCTTACCTGTAATTATTAAATATATCAAAGCAAGAATTCCAACTATTAGAAAGCCCCCAAGTATCACTACTAGCCCGAGTCCGAGTAGTGAGAGTAGAATCGTAATAATATCCATTTTACTGTCCCCTTCAAAAGCTGAAACGACAAAAATGATATTCCGGTTGATCCTAATTTCTCCCAGTATAAAAAAGTTACTAGTGAAGAAGTCCGCGGAGTATTTGATGAGGAAAAAAACAATTCAATACTCATCCTGATTGGGGGACATTAGATAAAAGAGTGAAGAAATTTTCAAAGTACTACGAGAGTAATCTGGAACGTATGACTAAATAGGTGGATCCTCATATTTGATGAGTTCTGCTGTAATATACTTTTCCAAAATCTCCCGATCCCCAATAGGAATAATATACTTCGATTTAAGATCCTCATCTAAGTTTGTTGGTTTAATTTTTGCTATCCACTGTTTATAAGGTGCTGTATTAATTAATTGAGGATCATCAAAGACTTTAGAATTAATCTCAATAATAGATCCAGAAACGGGAAATCGCAATTGTCCAATAAATTTGTTTGTTTCAACAGTTCCAAAAGCTTTTCCTTGGGAATATTCTTTTCCTAAAGGACGAGTTCTAATATGTAGAATAGGACCTTGTGATTGTCCAAAATCATCAAATCCTACTTTAAAAAGATCCTCCTCTGGTTTTAACCAGATATGTCCTGGTTCTTGAGTAAAATAGTATCTGTCTAAAGGGAAAAGGTAAGTTTTATTTTCAGTAGTTATTTCTAGTGGTTTACTTCCCAAGATTGTCACCGATTACACTAATTTTCCCGGATAAATAGCTATTATTTAAGGATTCTCTGTTTTATGAACAATTACTTTGTAGATTTTGATTCTAGGGTAAAAACCATTATCCTTGTTTTTAATGTTTTTGAAATTGATGAAACTGGTTGCTAGGTAGAAAGAAGAATTGGGTCTATTCGTCGTTTAGTAAGAAATATCCCACTTACGATGGTAAATATCTCGAATCCTCATCTGGATATAATAATCCAAGAAGTTCTACAACAAAACCATCTACAATATTAACATTTCGCTCCTGTATATCATTAAAATCTACCTGTAACAAACCATAAGAATTCCATGTCAATCGTAGGGAATTTGATTCAAATACCATTACGGTTGGGGTTGTAGCCAAAGTTCGATAAGAATTTCTCTCTAAAACTTGTTTTATTTTTCGTAGAGAGAATGGTTTTGTCTGTTTAAAAGAAATATACCACCGAAATGGATTTTTATCACATTTTTTTATGGAATAACTAAAAACCATTATAAACGCACTTTTTTTTTTAATTAACTTGAAAATTTAAAGTGAATTTCAGTTTAGCCTTGAATGTACACATTAATCTGCGGATCCATTTAAAATTTCCTTATAATCATCCATTATGGGGATTTGTGTCACTTTTTGAGCTATTTATTCTCAATTTCATACCAATAGTTCCTTATGTTTGAAATTTTTGTTGCGATACTAAAGGATAATGCCTTTTTGAAAATTTTCGTGGATTCTACTTCAAATGAAAGCTGTATGTTTCCTCTCTGGTGGAATTGATAGTCCAGTTGCTACCGAGATTGCGATAAAAAACGGATTTCAACCTTTACTCTTACATTATCATAATTACCCTTTTCATTCGCCTGGTACATTGGAGAAGGTAGTAGCTTTAGCAAATCAAATTGCTGCTCGTAACAAGCATATACCCATAAGTCTCTCAATAATGACTCATGGAAGAACTCAAGAAAATATTCTGAATGGATTAAAAGGAAGAGAGATTCAACAAACATGCTTATTTTGTAGAATGCAAATGTTCTACAAAGGCCAAATGTTCGCAAAGTTACGAGGAGCAGACGCAATTATTACAGGTGAAATAATGGGAGAACAGGCCAGTCAAACACTCGATAATTTACCTATAGTGACATCTAAGACCGATATACTTGCACTTCGTCCATTAATTGGATATAATAAGGAAGAAGTAGTGAGTTTATCAAAAAAATGGGGCTATTATGACCTCTCGATTCTCCCTGGAGGATGTTGCAGTGTTAATCCCAAGTACCCTGAAACTCGAGGGAAAAGAGAAATTCTTGATCCAATATATAACCGAATACAGAATCAATTGAAATCAATTTCTGAGACTGAACTGGATTCGGTTGTAGATTTCAACCTCCCTGTATCCTTGAAAAAAGTTTTAGATGTTATTGAAACTTAATATTTATTCTATTTTCAATACCCAATACTCATTATAATCAACTAACACCTTTTGATAACCTATCAGTTGGGCATCTAGCTTAGAATCACCTGTATCCACATGCAATGTTCTGTAAGGAAGATTGTCAATTTTTGATCTTGTTGAAATTATAAAAATTGAATCCAATCCTGCTTTCCTAATTACTTCAGGACTTAGCTGTTGATTCCCTCTCCCAAGAATGAATCCCTGACCTCCAATTGGAGTAACAACGATTCTGATAGATTTAGCGGAATACTTATCTAATAAACTAAGAATATCCGATTCAGTTAGATCTGTCTGGATAATCCTTCCATCTAATACTGCATCGATTCCCAAGAGTGTTTTACTATTTTGAACATTTGAATTAAAAGCACGAGAAATTTTATAAATTGTAGACCCTCCTCCCAAAAAATATAAGATCTCTGGTTTTATTTCTTCATTCAAATATCTAATTATACCGAGAATATTATTCTCTTCACTATCTGTGTACTTCATATGTGTTTTAGTAAGCTGCATTAGACTAGGAGCTTGTGGAACAATACAAGAACCATAGAGTCGTGAATTGAGAGAACCTTCTCGGAATGCAGCTTCATCAAGGTCGATAATATCTGCTTCGTTAAACTCGACTTGATCTTGAAGGAACCTACTGATGATAGTAACTGATTTTGAAACAGACTGAGCAAAGACACCTGAATGAATTTTTACACCAGATGGGATTCCTAAAATCGGGCAATTAAGACCTACTACACAATGAATATCTTGTGCTGTCCCATCACCCCCCACAAATATAATTAGCTCTACTTTCTCAAGTAATAATTCTTTAACTACAGCTTCTGTATCCAGACTTGTTGTTGTGTTTGGGATTGAAATACGCTCTAAAATAGAATAATTAATCGCATCAATCAGTTTAGAATTCTTCTGGAGAATATCCAATCCCATTTTTCCTTGTGGAATGATGAACTTTAACTGTTTGTTCAGAGAGGAATTTATCAGTTCAGTAAAGAATTGTTCGGCCTTTTTTTCTGCAATAGGAGTTGCTCCCCGGATGATCGCCTCAGCTAATATTTCTTTACCATCAGTACCCTTTAACGCCACTTTTCCCCCCATACCAGCTATTGGGTTTATCAAGAATCCAATTTTTTTCATATCCAAAGGTTCAACTCAGTGTCAGTATTCAGCTTTATCGTGATCCTTCATACTTTCTCAAATTGATTAAGACTTCGATTAATCTCAATAGACTAAAAACCCAAATGCCTTTTATGATAAATCTAATTTCTCGTTTTCGATTTATATGCGCATTTTAGTTACAGGAGCAAGTGGATTTATCGGTAAAGCTTTTGTTAAGGCTTTAATCAAAGAACAACCAACCGCTGAAATTTATTGTGCAATCAGAAAGACTTCTAATATTGATGAACTAAATTCTCTTACTGTTAAGTTTACTGAATTTGATTTAACAAAACCTGATGACTTTTCACATGCCGTTGGGGGGAAAGAATGTGTCGTTCACTTTGCAGCTAATTTTAACTTTTTAGCTTCAAAAGAGGCGTTATTTGAACACAACGTAGTTGCTACATTAAAGCTAGCTGAGGCGTGCATGAATGCTAAGGTGAAACATTTTGTGTATTGTTCAACTACCGAGGCAATGGGAAAAGTTGTTGATGGAACAGAAAAATCAGATTACAATCCCGATGAAGAATATGGACGTAGTAAAATGGAGGCTGAAAGGGCACTGATTCAAATGTATGAACAAAATCAGTTTCCTGTCACTATTGTGCGTCCTACAGGGGTATTTGGACCTGGTGATCGATACGTCTTTAAAGAGATGATCGAATCAGTAGATAAAACAATAATCAATAAATTCTTCCCAACTTCAGCAAAAACCTTACTTCATTTTACATTTATTGATGATATCATCCAAGGGTTCCTTAAAATTGTAAACAACAGAGAAAAATCCATTGGTCAAATCTATATTTTAGCTTCGGATGAACCTCAGACCTATCGCAGTATATTTACTACTATAGCGCAAAAACTAGGGAGAAGAAAGCCTATTTTTATCTCACCATTTCCTTTAATTCTTGCACGACCATTTTGGCCTTTTATAGTGAAATACTATCGCTGGAGGGGTTTTGGGTATCCTTATGTACCTAATGCATTAAAGAAAATACCTACCAGTCGAAACTATTTAAATACCAAGGCTAAAAATGAGTTAGGATTTGTTCCCACCGTTGATTTTGAAACAGGAGTAGCAACTACAATTGAGTGGATGAGGAGCAATAATCAGCTTCAATCCTGAACTAAATCTAGAACTAAACCTCACATGGTAGCATTGTGCTCCTTTTTTTTGAAAAACAATCATATGGATTTTAGAATTCTTTCTGAATCGGGTTATTCAACTAAACTCTAACCTCAATGTGAGAATTATGGTCGAAATTTTCCCTATACATTATAATATACATTTAGAGCCAGACTTGTCGACATTCAAATTCAATGGTTCAACAGAAATACATATTAATTCAACAGAACCTGTCAACGAAATTGAACTGAATGTACATGAGCTTGCTATCTGGAAGTGTCTATTAAAAAAAGATGAAAAAGACGTGGAGTGCTCCTTCAATGTCAATCCTCAAAAACAAACACTTTCTATAAACCTCCCAGAGAAAGAAAATTGGATTAATCTGAAGATTGATTTTGTTGGAAGCATCAATGATCAATTATTGGGTCTTTATAGAAGTAAATACATTGACAATGGAGAGGAAAAATTCATTGCAGTCACACAATTCGAAGAAGAACATGCACGACAAGTTTTTCCTTGTTTTGATCATCCCTCCAAGAAAGCAACATTCGATATAGAATATATTATTGATAAAGAGCTTTCCGGAATAGCTAACACCCGTATTAAGTCAGAAACTGATTTAGAGAATGATAAAAAGCTAATAAAATTTAACACTACTCCCAAAATGTCGAGTTATTTATTATTTTTTGGAATTGGAGATTTTGAATATCTTGAATCTTCCTCCGAGGCTATACGCTATCGTATTGCCACTACTCCAGGAAAAGCACAGTATGCGGATTATGCATTAGATTTTGGTAGAAAAAGTATTGAATTTGGAGAACAATATACTGGGATCAAATTTCCCATTGACAAGCTAGATCAAATTGCTGTTCCCGATTTTGCATTTGGGGCAATGGAAAATTACGCTGCTATAACCTATAGAGAAAATATCCTACTAGTTTATCCTGGCATAACTTCAAAAGTTGGTGTTGAGAGAATTGCGGAAGTAATCGCACATGAAGTAGCTCACCAATGGTTTGGGAACTTAGTAAGTCCTGCAGATTGGAAATATATCTGGTTAAATGAATCATTTGCCACACTGTTTGGTTATGCAATTGCTGATCATTATCATCCTGAATGGGAAATTTGGGAAGGATTTTTGGTTGGTGAAGTCGATTCCGCTTTCGAACGAGATTCATTAATTGAAACATTTCCAATAGAACTTCCAGGAAAAGGAGAAGTAACAAAAATTACTGCTGCAACAGCTCCAATTATATATTCAAAAGGTGGGGCAATCTTACAAATGATTCAAGGATACCTTGGTGAAACCAAATTTAAGAAAGGAATACAACACTTTTTGAATAAGTATAAATTCGAGTGTGCTGAAAGTAGCGCATATTGGCAAGGGATAGAAGAAGCTACAGGGGAACCTATTTCTGAAATGATGAAAACATGGATTTATCAGCCTGGTTATCCGTTAATAACTGTCCAGAAGACTGGAAATAACTTACACTGTGAACAAAGTCGCTTTACATTTCTCGATATATCTTCAAGTGAGATTTGGATAATTCCTCTTACTGTTTCGTTTTATCAAGAAAATCAACTGATCGAGACGAAACGATTGGTTTTCAGCGAAAAATCAATTGAAATCCCTATCCCAGACGGTATGACTGCATATAAATTCAATTATGAGCAAACAGGTTTCTACCGAGTAAAATATGAAAAAGAGAACCTTCACGCGTTGGGAAATTTAGTAAAACAAAAAATTCTTTCACCAAGAGACCGTTATGGGCTCCACAACGATCTATATGCCTTTGTGAGAAGTGAGGATTATTCTATCGATGATTATTTAGATTTTATGGAATATTATACTCATGAAGATGAGTATTTACCGCTTGTTGCTATGAGTGCTAATTTAGTGCATGCCTTCCGAGTAATTGAATCAAGACGAGAGAGAATTAGTACAATTGGATTTAATACATTCTTTAAAGTGTTGGAACAGATTGGATATGAGCCTAAAGAGAAAGAATCACATAAGATAACAAGCCTAAGGAGTTCGCTCCTACTTTCAAGTTATCTCTTTAATGATGAAGGAGTCGCCGAATTTGGCTTACAGAAGTTTAATGACTATCTTGAAGGGCAAACTGTTCATCCAGATCTATTATCAAGTATAATGAGAATTGGAGCTGCCCAAAATCCATCATCATTTCCAGATTTACTTCAAAAACTCGAAGATGGAGACACTCCTGAACCTGAAGTAATGAATATCTTACGCGCCATTGGTAGTTTCGAAGATAAAGATCTCATGCTTAAATCATTAGATTACGTTGTAGAAAACGTGCCTAATAAGAATAAAATCTTCCCTGTTATAATTGCAGCAAGGAATCTGTTCATTATCGATCACTTATGGAACTGGTTCAAGAAAAATAGATCAAAATTGGAAAAACTTCATCCAACACATTTTGAAAGTGTAATCAGCAATGTGGTTTCCTTAGCAGGTCTGGAAAATCCTGAGCAAGTCAAGAAATACTTAGAGGAATATGTCAAAGAGAACGAATTTGTGAAAGATACAGTTAAAATGACATTGGAACGGTTAACGATTAACTCACGGCTTCGGGCGTCTTAACCATTCTCCTTCTTTGAGAATTGTGTAAGGAGATTCTCAAATTTCCTCTGATGATCTCCCATCACCATAATATGATGATTAGCTAAGGAATTGTGTAAAAAGTAATCGACTGAATTCCTGAGATGAACTTCTACTTGTGTTCGACAGCACCCCTCATCGTCCTGATTACTTATAATGGTTCCAGAGGATACCCACCAGTCAGTTAAGGAGCTCCCACCAACTTTTATGAGTGTAATAGGTTCATTTTCTTTGAATTCACCTTTAAGCGCTACTCCTTTATTAGATTCGAAGTGCGAGCGGATTGTATAATTCTCTGTCATACTTAAGGGTACCGTGCAATGAGCTAAATTCACTGAATTTTCCTCTTGATTGACAGTTACGACATTGGCCATAAAAGATGGTTGATCCAATAAAAGTCTGACAAGAATCATAGTAAAAGTTGAGGGAATATCTCCTTCACAACCAGCAACAAGTCCGATATCGTTAAAATATGAAAGAGCATAACACGATGTACTATTCGTTGCTTGAATCAAGGAAAAGCATTCAATGGAGAATCCATCTAGAGAATACTTTTGAACTAGGTCTTCAATTGCGCGAACTACATATTGGGCTTCCTGGATTTGTTTTTTGGAGCGATCGGAGTTTTTCGCCTTATTAAGAAACTCCTCTGTAGTATGAGAAAATGTCTCACTACGATGGGTGGAAAGTGAATCAATTAGTTCTGACATGGGAATTGAAATCAAATCTAATCCCCATATATCCTTTACACTCTCGGGAATTATTCTAGAAGCGATTAACCAATCTGACACCTCTCCTATCAACCCAAGCTTATAATTCTGTAATTTCTGCCTAACTTCGTGTATTAACAGCTCCTGATCTAGAGTTTCAGTTACATTATTCATATCGATATGAATTATCCTCGTATTGACTCCATTATCTTCAAGATATCGTCTAATTTCCATTCCTGCAGGAAGAGAATTGTAATGGTCATGGGTTACAATGAGGGGTATGATTTTATTAGAGTTTTTTTCAAGATAATCAATCACTAACTTTTCAGTTCCTCCTGTTCCTATAAAAAGCCATATGACATCGTATTCTTGTTCAAGTGAAATTTGATTTGCCTCAGAAGGAAGGATAGCTTTCCATCCTCCTATCTTACACTTCTCCATTAAATTCAAATTACTTTTTTCATCTGAAATTGGGGAAAAAAAGGAGACAAGCGTTTTTTCCATTTCAATTCAATCCAATTGACTTTTTAGTGATATCAAACTAATAAAAAAGAAGGGTTTAACCTTCCTTAACATAGGGTATCCCATCAGCTGCAGGAGCTCTTGCGCGTTTAGCTACTGTTGACACAGTTATGATTGTGATTACAAAGGGAAGTGTGGAAACAAGCTTCTCTGCGTTCCAGATCCAAGTAATATCACGTAATTCAAATTGAGCTAGGAAAGCATAGGCAAATGCAAAAAGTAAACTAGCTAGTGCCGCTCCAATTGGGGTCCAACCACCAAAAATTAATGCAGCAAGTGCAACAAAACCTCGCCCTGAAGTAACATCAGTCCTAAAATTAGGTACTGTCCCTAGAGTAAGTTGAGCTCCACCTACTGCTGCTAGAATTCCTGAAAGAACTACACATATGTAACGGATTTGATAAACATTAATTCCTAATGTATCAGCTGCCCTGGGGTGTTCACCGACTGCTCTAATTCTTAATCCAAAAGCTGTTCGTTGAATAACCCAGGCGCTTACTATAATCACAAAAATGAAGACATAGACGATTGGGGAGAGACCTTTTACTCCACCAGAAAGCTCGAAAAGTAAGTCACCTATGATGGGAATTTCTGTAAGAATATCTAATTTAACCTTTGTAAAAGGTACAGCTCTTTCACTTGTACCTTGGACATCCCAGACAATTAGGATTCCTAAAGCTGTTAAAGCTGAAGCTACAAGATTGATTGCTACACCAACAACGACCTGATCAGCACGAAAGCGAATGGAGGCGATTGCATGCAACAAACCCATCAGTCCACCACCAATAATGGCACCTAGAACTCCTAACCAGGGGTTACCCGTCTCGAAGGTTATCCATACAGAGACAAAGGCTCCAGATAACATCATCCCCTCTAATCCAATATTTACGACCCCTGATTTTTCTGAAAACATACCTCCAAGGGATGCCATGCCAATGGGAGCTGCCATTTCAAGTGTTTGACGTAATAAATTCGATGAGTTCAACCCGAAAATCATTGAAACAGCGGTAAATCCATACAGGATTCTTATTCCAGTCATAAGATAGAATAAACTATGAGTTTCAGGAAGGTGGAGTTTTGATATATAAATTGCACTTAATATTAAGACAATAATTCCTGCAAGAGCTACCACTGATCCCCAATTCCTAATTGTAATGAATGGAGGAATATTAATTAGATTTGAAGGTGGTAAATCAATAGGATTTGTTAACGGTAACGATGAAGTTATTATCATTACAATGATAATGATAACTGTCAGTATTATAATAAAAGAATATTTTCTAAGACTTTCTTCCGTATCTTTCCTGAGATGTGCTTTTCTTTCAAGCATTTCTTGTGTTTCTATATCACTACCTCTTACTTTAATTTCTTGAAAGACTATGAATCCTAAAATTAACAAGATCATGCCGAAAAGCGTAATATCTTGCCCAAAAATCCTGTAAATTTGGAATATTGTGTCGATACACAAGATACCACTAAGAATTATAAGCAAATACTGACTATATCGATGCAATCCTCTCTGTCGTCCTTTAAACAGACCGAAGACGATAATAACCATTACTGAAACTGTAAAAATGAGTCTAATCGAAAATACGCTTTCCAAAAATTCTACTGCTGGTTCAAGAAATTCGAAGCTGACAAAAAAATTCGAGACAGGTTCAAAGATTGAATCTCCTATTTCTTGAAGCGGTTGAGAAATCAAAGAGATAATTTCAGGAACGTAAAATAACATAAACACAGTTAAAAGACCTACGAGAATCGATCTCCATTGATCCTTTATGATTGCTAGCACTCCTGTGAATTTTGATTTTATTCGACGATCCCACCCTCTTTTTTGAGAAAAGTTAAGTAATTGTTGTGCAATTAATGGAACAGCTACGAAAAAGACGATAAATCCTTTTAGCGTGTTTGCTACATCTTTAGGTACATCAGTTCCAATATCTAGAACTACTCCTCCAGTAGTCAACCATCCAAATAAGACTGCACCAAAAATTATTCCAAAAGGATGATTCCCACCTAAAAGGGCTACTGCAATACCATCAAACCCATAACCAGCTGTAAAACCATCTATAAATCGATAATGAGTCCCCATTACTTCTATTGCCCCAGCAAGTCCTCCCATTGCTCCACATATCATCATTGTTTTAATAATATTTCTCGAAACGTTTATTCCACCATATTCCGCTGCCTGTTTGTTAAATCCGACTGCTCGTGTTTCATATCCATATCTTGTTCTCCATAATAAGATGTACACGACTATACATGCTAATAAGCCAACTAGTATACCCCAATGTAAAAGAGAACGTCTAAACGACACTACTAAGAAGTCTAGAGGCGAATTAGTTAATGTATCACCGATATGTTCAAAACGAGCCGATTCAGCAATTTTTGGTGTAAGTGGGGAGGTATTTCCTCCAAATTTGTCAATGAAGGGTGAAAATTCAGGATCACCAACAAAATAAATCATTAGCAGAACTGCAATGTTATTCATCATAATAGTCGTTATAACTTCATGAACTCCTCGTTTTGCTTTTAGTAATCCTGGGATAGCAGCCCAAAGAGCTCCCCCTATCATACCCATAATTAATACTAATGGAATCATGATATAGGGTGGTAACTTAATATCAAAATATTGACCCAGTCCAAATCCTGCTAAAGCAGCCACGAATCCACCAAACATCATTTGTCCCTCTGTTCCAATGTTAAACATTCCTCCTCTAAACGCTACAGCCACTGAAAGTCCTGTTAATAATAAGGGAGCCGAATTAAAAAGAGTATTAGCAATATTATTGGGTGTCATGGTTTTTACTACCAAGTAAGCCCATGTGTTTAGTGGGTCAAACTCCATCCAAATTAATAAGCCAGTTCCTAATAGAAGTGCCAAAATAATTGACACTATAGGGACAATAATTATATTTAGCTTCTCTGACTTCATTAAACTCATTTTTAATCACCTAAATTTTGTCCAGCCATTAGTAGTCCTAATCTCTGTTCATTAGTTTCTGATGGATCTTCGATCGCAATTATTTCTCCCTCATATATTACAGCAATTCTATCAGATATTGATAGAATTTCGTCTAGATCGCTTGAGATTAAAAGGATTGCCTTTCCTTCTTTCCTAAGTTCTAATAATCTTGTATGTACATATTCTATAACTCCAACATCCAGTCCTCGGGTAGGTTGACTTGCAACAATTACTGAAGGTTTTTTCGATAATTCTCGTGCAACAATAACTTTCTGTTGATTCCCTCCTGACAAATATCGTAATGGTGTAGTAATTGAAGGTGTACGAATATCATAGTTCTCAACATTTTTGTTTACCTCTCCGTAAATCTTCTCCCAGTTCAGAAAGCTAGAAAGAGCTCCAGTTAAATACCATTCTTTTCGATGATGAATACCAAGAATCATATTTTCTGCGATTGTAAAGTCACCAACAGAACCTGTTTTTTGACGATCCTCTGGGATGTAGGCTAAACCAAAATCGTACAAAAATCGTGGTGATTTATTAGCTATATCCCGTCCTCCCATTAGGATTTTTCCTTCCTTTACATAACGAAGACCTGTAATCGCTTCAGCTAATTCTCGTTGGCCATTTCCGACCACTCCAGCTAAACCTAAAATTTCACCTTTTCTTATTTTTAGTGAAACACCTCTAACTGCTTCCTGCTCTCGGTCATCTGTAACAAATATATTGTCTAGCTCTAGATGAATATCCCCTGTTGATAATTCCGGACGTTTTATCTTCAATAATTTTCTCCCAATCATCATTTCTGCTAGTTCTTCTAAGGTAGTATTATCTTTGTCAATCGTACCTATTACTTGTCCTTGACGGAGAACTGTAATTCTGTCAGCTAGAAACATAGGTTCTTTCAGTTTATGTGTAATTATAATTATTGTTTTCCCTTGAGCCTGTAATGCTTTCAATGTTTCGAATAATGCATTAACTTCTTGAGGAGTCAAAACTGCGGTTGGTTCGTCTAAAATTAAGATTTCTGCACCACGATAGAGGATTTTTAATATCTCGACTCTTTGTTGCAGACCAACTGGTAGATCTTCTACAATAGAATCGGGATCTATTTCTAAGCCAAATTCCTGAGAGATCTTTTGAACCTTGTTTCTCATCTTGGTTTCATCTAACCTGATTCCTTGAAAAGTAGATTCTGCGCCTAATCCACAGTTTTCAGCTACAGTCATTATTGGTACCAACATAAAATGCTGGTGAACCATACCAATTCCAACTTCCATCGCATTCATTGGTTCTTTAATTTTCACTTCACGGCCATTGATCAGAATCTGTGAAGAGTCGTCATCAGGACCATAAAGGCCATACAATACATTCATAAGAGTTGTTTTTCCAGCTCCATTTTCGCCCAGTAATGCATGTATCTCTCCCTTGCGTATATGTAAATTAACTCCTTTATTGGCATAAACAGGACCAGGAAACGTTTTATTTATATTTTTCATTTGAATGGAATAATTATCATCAGGAACTATCTTGTCTTCAACGGTCATGCCAGCTATTCTCCGTGAGCTCGATGTCAAATTAACTCTAACTTATAATCAATCAAGAATTGAAATAATCATTAACAAAGACAAATTTATAATATACTTTTGGGAGACATCATCAAAAAAAGTGGATAAAAAAAAGAGGGGGATTTATTGAAGGGAACTTAGCTAGGCGTATCGCTTACAACGATAGTACCATCAACTATTTTTCCTTTAATATCTTGAATCCATTCCCAGCGTGTTTTTGTAACTCCACCAAATTCGAAGTTACCAGTCTTTATCGCATCAGTATAGGTCATTGGGGAAATTCCAACACCTTCCTCTGCTAGTCCCAAAGAAACAGGATCAGCAGTCCATGTATCTTCAACTACATCCCGAATAGAATTGAATACCGCAGTTTCCACTAATTTCAACATTGAACAGAGAACTTTTCCAGGCATGTCTCCATCTTGATCACTATCTACACCAATACCATAGACACCAGTAGTTTCATTAGCTGCTTGGAAAATACCTTGGCCTGCTCCACCAGCGGCAGCGTATATTATATCTATGCCCTGACTATAAAGGTTTTCTCCAACATTCTTTGCGGTTGGAGCATCAAACCAGCATGCTGGGGGTGGTACTGGCATGTATGTCTCAGTTACATTAATGGAGTCATCAATATAGTCGGCTCCTTGTTGATAGCCTGCAAGGAATTTATTTATTAGGTAGATATTCATTCCACCAAGGAAACCAAGCTTACCCGATTGAGTTGTCATTGCAGCCATTGCGCCGACTAAAAAGCTTCCTTCATGTTCTTTAAAGGTTATTGACTTAACATTAGTTCGATTAATAGTATCGTCGTCAATTATAACCCAGTTCTGTTCAGGAAAATCTTCAGCTGATTCGTTTAACGCTGTAGCTTGAAGGAATCCAATACAAATAATGAGATCGTATGTTCCATCAGTTGCCATCTGATTCTGATAGGTAGCAAATTCAGGAATATCGTCAGGTTCGACATAATCCACATCGATTTCGTCCCCATATGTCTCATTTGCCTGTTCATAACCTCGATATCCAGCATCATTGAATGATTTATCTCCAAGTCCGCCAGTAGCGAAAATAATACCAATTTTGTTCACTCCAGCTTCTTCGGTACATCCAGAGAAAGCGAGGATGGAGGCTAAGAGTACACATACTAAGACTAAATTTCTATATTTATTCAACTAAATACCTCTATTAATTTTTTATACTAGATTGTATCATCCTATTTCCTAGAAGAAATAGTTATGATAGATACAATAGATTGAATTTTTACCAAGGTAAACGGGGGTAAAAATCTGATAATTTCGAATTTCGCAACGTCTATAAGTATTTCGGATTATATTTTACTTTCATAAATCGTTACAATTAAAATTTCACAGTTACCATATCAAGATAAACTGTCAATTCTCTAATGAAAAATCCGTATTCGCAGAGAGAATCATGAGATTTTGTTATTCGATTGATTTATTCTAAAATCCCACACTTTTATGGAAATAACAGAAGCCAGAAATATTTTCGTCAAATATAATCATTTTTTCTTTAAAAATCTATGAAAATTGGTTGAATCGTGTCTTGCACCAAATCCTCGGCATATATACGACCCTAGTTCAATGCCATTCTTTATTGATTGGGTTAGAGGAAAGCCCTTTACATATCCACTAATGAAACCTGCAGCAAATCCATCTCCAGCTCCTGTAGTATCGACTACAGAGATTTTCGGTGCTAGAATGTGTCCATCGTCTTCTTTTGATTTATAGTAGCATCCTTTCTCACCATCAGTAAGTAATGCAATCTTAATGTTTGGAAAATCTTCTATGAGCTCCGATAATAATCGAAGGGGTGATTCTCTCTTGTTAGATTTCATTAAGAGTATTTCATACTCTTCAAGATTTCCAAGTAGAATGTCAATATAAGGTAGAATTTTTGATCTGATTTTTTCTCTATAATTCTCTACCGTTGTATAGGCTGCTAAATTAAAAATTACCTCGAAAGACAAAGGATTCGATGTTTTAGATTTTTCTACTAATTCAGAAATTGTTTGATCAATGGGAGAATTTTCTATATTGTATGCAGAGGTGTACAATAGATTTCCTCCCTGAATCTCTCTTAAGGGAATGTCGTTCATTGTTAACTCGTCTAAACAATCCCCGTTGATTATGAAAGATCGTTCCCCTCCATCTTCAACAACTATTAGAATACTTGCAGATGGATTCTTAGTTGAAGTTTTCAGGTAACATTTTACATTAACTCTTTCAAGATCCTTTTTCAAAAAGAAGCCAGCAGGATCATCTGCAATTACTCCTATCATTGAAACATTGGTACCAAGAGTCCCAAGCCAATAAGATACATTGGCTGCGACCCCACCACCTTGCATGGACAAATTCGGTGATGAAATACACCCTCCGATTTTAAGAGCTTTTAAATCTTTTCTATGGATGAAAACATCAACCGAAATATGACCTAAACAGAAAACACGTTGTAAACTCATTTGATATTACCTTTATTGACTAGGGGTTTGAAATTTTCATTGCTGGTGACCAGTAATTCACCTTCTGATGTTTTTTGACTTTATCCATCTGTTCAAGGACTTTTAATCCACTAATCGCAGTCTTTACACAGTTGATTTCGGCATCATGTTTAGATTCATTTGTAATAAATTCACTTGTAATCCGATTCGCAAACACGGAGCAGACCATACCAGATCGAAAACCGAAAATTTGGGCTAAATTAAAAAGTGTAGAAGCTTCCATTTCAAAATTTAATACTTTTACTTGCGTTAGATAATTTATAGCGTTTGGATTCTTCACAGGTAATCTTGGAATATCCCTCCCTTGGGCCCCGTAAAATCCTGATCCTGAGGCTGAAAGGCCAATATGATAAGTATAGTTCTCCTTCCTTGCGGCTTCACTTAGAGCTAAAATAACCTCCCAATCTGCAACAGCGGGATAACCCTCGGGAATAAAATACAAACTGGTATCTTCAAAACGAACTGAACCAGTGGATATCACCAGATCACCAATATTTATGTAGAGTTGTAACCCTCCGCAACTTCCTGCTCGAATAATGGTAGGAGATTTACATATTTGCATGATTTCAACCATAGAAATCTCAATATTACTTGGTCCGATCCCAGTGCTCATTATAGAAATATCTGTATCTTCGATTCTTCCAGTAATTGTACGAAATTCTCTGACTTGTGTTTCGAAATAAATTTCAGAAAACAGATGTTTTACTAGGTTCGGCCTTGCTGGATCTCCTACTAGAATTATATTTTCAGCTAGTTCACCTTTAGTCAGTCCTATATGATATTGTCTTCCCACTTTATCTGAAACAACATCTGCTCCTTTGATATTCCCAGTTTTTTTAGCATTCAATATGATCACTTCACTTCAATTATGTATAATAGAAACATTAACAGTCTAATCCTTGGCCTTCGAGGTGAAGTTCCGACTTTAATTGAGTTAATATTTCTGCATTCCGTGGGTGAGTATTAGATTCTATGTAGAATTTTACTTTGGGTTCAGTCCCTGAAAACCTAATGAGTATACTTGATTTATCTTTTAGGTAGAGTTTCATACCATCTACCTTGATTACCTTCTCAATTTGCTTCGACCACAATGAGGGTAAATTCTGAATATAATCATGAATTTGTCTTTTGTCGTTTTGACTGTATTTGAATGCTTTTCTTAAGGTCTTTCTTTTTTCATATCTGCTCAGGACAGTAGACAATTTATCTGTGCCTACTATTTCGAGAAGTTTTAATGCTGGATATAAACCGTCTATCCATTTTCCTAATTCAGGAAATACAAGTTTATTCGGTTCAGCAAGAAAGATTACTCTAGCCTCATTCACGTGTTCTCTATTTCTACCAATACGGCTGGCTTTTACAACTGCTCCATGATTTTCAGCGATACTTGCAGCTTCACTGGTACAATCACTTGTGAGATAAACAATTCCGTTTTTAGCCTTTGGATAATTCAGATGATCCAGAAAAAAATTAATGAGGGTTGTAGCTCTGATTAAATTACCCTTTTCGTCTATTATTGCGAATCGATCCCCATCGCCATCATGAGCAATTCCTAGATCTGCGTTTTCACCCACAACTCTGGAAATTAGGTCCTGTAAATTCTCAGCTGTTGGTTCACTTGGTCTTCCAGGAAAAGTAGGGTCCAAAGTTTCATTGATCGCTATTACATTTCTAAACCCCAATCTCTTTAGTGTGAAAGGAGTTACAAGATTCGGAGTATTATTAGCACAATCAATGACTAATTTGATATCAGTATTCTTTATAGTGAGTTTTTTTATTAATAGAGAAATATAGTCGTCAACAATAGGTTTTGGAAGAACAAATGATCCAGTACCAACCGAATCCCATTCTGATTGGTTTGGCGAGTAATAGGTTTCCGGAATAACAGAAGATCGTATTTTTTCCTCGATTTGTGCCTCAATGGATTCGTTACATTCCCCTCCTTTCCAAAAAAGTTTAAAACCGTTGTTTCCTGGGGGGTTATGAGAAGCTGTTATCATTATACCTAAAGTGTTTTTGATATCCGAGATATAGGATAGTACAGGGGTGGGATTCAATCCAATGTCAATAATATTACCAGAAACACTAGAAAATCCGCTCATAAAACAAAATTTGAGAAGATCACCTGTAGCACGAATATCAGAGGCAATATACACAGGTTTATCTAGCTTAAAAGTTTCTCCGACTGCAGTTCCTAATTTAAATCCAAATGCGGGTGATATTTGAGCAAAGGTACCCCGAACACCTGAACTTCCAAACCATTGTCCCATAAAAAAATTGGATTAAGGATCAATATTAATGATTTTTGATTAGATACTTTTTTTTTTGACTGTATTTTACACGATTATTACTGCAGAGATCAATAAGAAGAGTAATATTACCAGAATTAGTCCTGGAATCGCATATGATCCGATGACAAATCCTCCTATCGAAGTTCCAATTATGGTTCCAATAGCAATTAGTGCTTGACGCAATGACATGGCTTTCCCCATATTTTCTTTTCCCATAATGTCCACAATCCAAGCCATAGGAGCAGGAATGAGAGAAGTCATTGAAAAGAGTAACACTATCAAGACAGCTACAAAACTGACTACAATAATATCTACAGAATTAAGACCATCTAATATAACCGGAATTTGATCGAATTGGAATATTAAATAGATTAGAGCCACTAATATGGCTGTACTCCCAAAACCAATTACTAAAACTGGTCGTCTTGCCCACTTGTCAGAAATTCTTCCCCAAAAAAGTAATCCGGTAAATGTTGCAATTATGACAGCCATACCAATAATTAATATTGGAACTACTGGAATCTCAACATCTGAGGGTAATTCCTCTAATATTCTGTCAAGTATAGGAATTAAAAATGTGCCAAAAGAAACGATTGCTGATATAGCTAACCAATGGATCCCAAGTTTAAGTATTGGGGGAGAGAGAAAAAAATTATCGGCCTTTTTTGAGTTAACCATTGTTCTTACCATATCAATTGTGCCTATAAATGAAAATGGGATGTATTCACCCTCATCAGAAATAGGAAAGATTAACACCGCTGCAATGAGCAATAAAGGCCCAAATACTATAAATGAGGCTTCTTTCACCTCTGTCCAGAGGAGAAAGCCAATAATTGTTGTTCCTATTCCTCCTACTCCTAAAATAATATTAATATAAGCCATTGATTCTCCTATACGATCTTTTGGACTGTGTTGAACCCATAAGGCCATAACTGAGCCGATACGTAAGGCAGCTCCTATTCCCAAGATCCCATTTACCATGAAAAGGAACAATAAGTCTTGAAATAGTACGAGGCCAATAAATCCCAAACCACTGACAATATTTGCAGAAATTATTAGAAATTTCCTTCCATGAAGATCACTAAGAGACCCACTGATTGGCCCTAAGATGAACCAAAACACAAAGTACACTGCGAGAACCAATCCACTCTCTAGACTATGAGTTTCTAAATATCCAAGGTCGTCCAAGTATGCTGCTAATAATAGTTGTTGCGCAGTGAAAGCTCCAGTAGCTATTATTTGGTAAAAAGCGATCATTAATAAGTTAGGATTCAAGTACAGATCAAAAAAAATTGATTTGAGCGAGTTTTGGGTGTCTTCCATTTGTTAAACCTCTATATTTGAAAATAATCCGGAGAGTGTGACAATAATTTAACTCCAGATTTAGTGATTGCGTATGTATCTTCAATCCCCAAGACTTTTTGTCCTTTCTCAATAAATTTCGGTTCACAAGCGAGAACATTACCTTTTTCCGCTTGGTTTCCTTTTGCATACAGTATAGGTAGTTCATCTAGCTCTAAACCGACTCCATGACCAAGAAATTTCACTTTATCCCCGTTTTCTCCCATAAAATTGTTACTAATCCCCAATTCTTTAGCCAAACTCATTACATTAGCATAAACTTCTCCTAAGCTTACGCTTGGGCGTAGATTTTTCTTTAAATAGTGTTTTATTTGTTGTAAAGCGTCAATTTGATTTTTTGTTTCAGTATCAAGTCGTCCAAGAGAAAAAGTTCGGGTTGTGTCAGAAATATATCCATTATGATTCCCACACGTATCAACAAAGAATGGAGATGTACCAATTTTTTTCTTTGATGGTCCGTACGGATACTTTAATGATAACCCCCAACCCGATATTGGTGTAAAATGAATATTGAGGGTTGAAGATGATTTAGAAATCACATAGGAGAAATTTAATAATGCTGAGTTGAACGCATGTGTAGTGATATATCCATGATGTCCATTATCAAGTAACCATTTATCCAATTTTGCTGCTAATTCGATTTCTGTCATTTCAGGTGCTGCTATTTCAGCACAGTGTTCAAATGATCGATCAACCACGTTTGCGGCTTTTTCTATTTGAGATATTTCGAACTGAGATTTTAATGCTCGTAGTAATCGCAATCGGGAACTAAAATTCTCTAGGATTATACCTTCCTTTAGGGATTCAAGGTATTTAACATATGAAAAAGGAAGAAAATCCAGCTCGACTCCAAGTTTAGCTTCAGTACTGATATTTAGAATACTATAGATCTGAGATAAACGATCTAAATGTATAATGTTAGGAATTGAAGAATATTCTTTTGCTAATTTTTTATTTCGTTTTACTAAATGGATTGGTTCTCCATCTTGAGGAATATATACTGCACCCTCCAGCCCTATTCCTGAATAGTAAAACATTTCGACATTCGAGAATAAAAGAAGTCCAGATAAATCGAGTGTGGATAGAACTTCTTTTACTCGTGCAAGTCTGTGTTCGATTTCACTTTTTGGTACAATAGAGTAACTAGAATCCACGGAGGTACCTCATAGGTACTACACTGCATGATAACAGATCTGAGCATTGCTCCATGCAGAAGATCAACTTGCAGGAGAAATTAAAAGGAATCTAATTCTTGTAAAGCCTGTTTAACGCGTGAGTCCAAATCTTCTTCCTTGGTCATACCAACAGATAAGCCTTCGATGCTTTTGAGTACCTGTTCCTCGCTCTCGGTTAACTTCATTAATTTTTGTTGGTAAAGCTGTTTGTATTTATCCCCCTTCACATTGTCTCCTACACTATAATTGGCTTCAGAAATGATATACAAGGCTGTTGTAAAGGCAGTTGCACTTTCTAAGATTTCATCAATCGCTAAAGCTTGAGATGCATGTGTTATGGCTTCAATAAAGTTTTTATTATCGGTTTCGATCCATGCTTTATTCATATAGCTTTCTACAAGACCTTTATTATAATTAATTCTAGCTGCTAAAGTCCGTGCAAATTTGAAGGATTTTTGAAAGGATTCAGAATCATTATTCTGATAATGGAGTAACATTAACTGATTATGAATATCCACAAGATTTTCAACTTCATTATTTGCAATTCCAATCTCGTGGGCTTGGTTAAGAATACCTATTGCTTCTGAAACCTGTTTATCTTGCTTTAAGGCTTTTGCTTTGATAATTAAACTTTTTATGTCCTTCAACCAAAATCACCTCTGTTTTGCAGCTTGAAGTTCTTGGAAGCTCGTATGAATATTTCCTTATAACCTTTTATTGTTTTTTATATTAAGCAAACAAGCTGTGTAAATGCGGAACAAATGTCTTAATTTGTTAACTTGGAAGTGACCTACCTCCCCAAAACAAGGATGAATCTAAGTGACTGAAAGAGAACTATCAAATCTATCAATTACAATATTGGAAATAATTGCAGAGCAAAGGGATATCCCCATATTACTAGTTAAGGGATTGCTTCAGGAAATGAACAAGAGTATGGGAATTAATGTGGAAGATTCTGCGTTTAACCTTTCTGTTCAACACTTAGAAGATGAAGGTTTCATTAAAAAACTGAACACAAAGCCTATATCCTATGCAATAACTGCAGAAGGGAAAAACTATCTTTGAGATCTTTACATGGATGTTAGTATTTTCATATTGATAATACCTTTTGCAAAGACCTGACTATTGTAAAGAAATTGACTAAATCCGTAACTTTCCATGGAATATCTTAATTCACGGACTGTATTTTGCAATATTTTCCGTGGACGCATATAAAATCGTTTGTAGGCGTTTTTTGTTAGTGTTTTCATCTCATCTCTTGTTAAACCAGATAATTCTGTGATTGGATAGAAGAGATTATATTTAGAATAATCTTGTTCCTTTATCCTTCCTTCTGCAAGCATCTTCTCATAAAATTCAGTTCCAGGATAAGGGGTAGCTAGCGTGAATAGTGCTAGTGAAGGATCAAGTCTATCAATAATCCAATCCACAGTTGAAGATATGGTCTCTTTTGTCTCCCCTGGGAATCCAAACGAGACAGATGCAAGAGAATCCATCCGAGATTTCTTAATATTATCAAAATATTGTTCTATCTGGTTTAATGTGGTTTTTTTGTGAATTTGATCAAGGATTGCTTGATTTCCAGATTCTACTCCTACAAAAACTAATCGACAACCAGCTCTTCGCATTAGAGTCAATAATTCAAGATCTCCCCTATCAGCACGAGTTGTAGCTCCCCAGTAAATATCGTCAATTTGTGAAAGAGCAAGTGAGAGTTTTTTTACTCGTTTGTTTGAGATGAAAAACAGGTCATCAACAAATGCTGTCGCCTTAATATCCATTTGTTCTCTTAAGAATCGTACTTCTTCCGCGATTTTCTCTGGAGATCTTGGACGCCATTTAGCTCCATAAAAAGCTGATACGCTACAAAAATCACATGAATATGGGCACCCTCGGCTTGTGATAATTGAAGTAGCTGGGAAGGCCGATCCAAAGATTTTATATTTATCCATGGGAAGTAAATGCCGTGCAGGTAATGGTAAGGAATCTAAGTCTTTAATTAGGGGTGCAGGTGGATTATGTTGAGGTGTATCAGTCAAAAAGGATATTCCTTTAATATTTGACCAATCATTACCATGTTCGTACTTTTGAAGGAATTCTAACATAGAGTATTCAGCCTCACCCCGAAAGATCAGGTCTACTTTTTCTTTCCCAAGTAAAAGACTTTCATCAGGCATTGCGGTCGGATGATAACCTCCAAGAGCAACAATTGGTACATTTTCTTCTTTTGCTATCCGCGCTGCGTTTAAAGCATCCATAAAATTTGGTGTAAGTGTCTGGATACCTACGAAATCAGGGTGATAACGCTTTAGATACCTGCGATAGTCATCTGGGGTTAAGTTATATACCTGTGAATCAAGGATCTTAATATTAGAATAACCCTGTTCTTCTAAAACCGCAGCAATGTACCCTAATCCAAGTGGTGGTGCAGTAAAGTTAAGGAAAGCAAGTTGATATTTTGAAATTGTTTTCTCCTGAATTGATGGGGGTACAACAAGAAGAATTTTCACTCTAACATCATGAAGAGCCTTTATTACTAGATCAATAAAATGATGTGTTTACACTGTTTACAAGTTGAATCCTAATTACACAAGCGTGACGGAATAGTTAATTATTGTTTACTTTTTATTCATTTCGAGAAAGATATTAATAAATAGGGTGTTTGAAGGGAAAACGCCGATCTAGAAAAAAATCAACACCTCGGAAACCAGCTTTTCACAAAAAGCATGGATTTTCTTCATTGATCAGAAATAGAGAATTATTACAAATTTTGATTCAATAATAATGTGAGATAAAGATGTTTGAATTAGAAATGACTCATTTAGGACTTTTTTTAATTGCAGGATTAGCTAGCCCCATTGCCATTAAACTGATACAGTATCTATTGGCCCCAAGCATTCCACGATTACGGCAAGCATCAACTACATACGAATGTGGGGAAAAACCGATTGGGTCAGCTCAAGTTAGATTCAATGTTCAATTTTTTACTTTTGCAGTAGTTTTTGTCGTCTTTGATATTCTCACAATACTCTTTTTACTCTGGGCATACTCATTTCGTTTGGTCACGGACTTAACTCCTCTTCTAATCGTTATGGGAATTTTCTCAGCCTTAATACTCTTTGGCGTATTTTTCTGGATAAAAAAAGGAACCTTATCGTGGGTGTGAACAATGGCCAAGTATGATGAATTAAAAGCTCTCGGAGAGCTCGAAATCTATGAACCAATGCCTAATGTTGTCTTGACAAAATCCCGTGGTTTTGTTACGGTTGTCGCAAATTGGTTGAGAAATTGGGCCCAACGATGCAGTCTATATCCAGTGTATCTAGGAATGAAATGCTGTGCAATTGAAATGGGTGCTACTGCAGCGGGACGGTATGATACCCAGCGAATAGGTGTCTTATTCAGAGCTAGCCCGAGACATTGTGACGTTTTATGGATCAATGGACCAGTAAGTACTAAATTTGCTTCGAGATTGCGAGACGTTTACGATCAAATGCCTAGTCCGAAATGGGTACTTGCAACAGGGGAATGTGCAATTAGTGGTGGACCTTTTTGGCAAGCTCCTACGATACTAGAAGGTGTAGATCAAGTTATTCCTGTTGATGTTTATGTTCCTGGATGTCCTCCTCGTCCAGAAGCAATGTGGGCTGGACTTCATCGGTTGCAAGAAAAAATTAAAGAAGATAATATATTTGTGCCAGAACCATTACTTGATGAAGTACCTGAATTTTATGATCGTACTCCTGCACCTGTTGATCACAGAATTCGTATTGCTAAACCACAAAAGGACGAGTGATTATGTCAAATTCTCAATCTCACCTTACCCAACTGAAAGAAGTGCTTGGAGATAAGCTGATTCAAGCTGAAATACCTGAAAACAATCGATTAAAATTACAGGTTGAAGCTGAAAACTTATTAAAAATAATGAATTTTATTGCAAATGAATTGAATTTCCCCTCATTAGAATCAATTGCGGGAGTTGACTGGGAAACCCATTTTGAAGTTGTATATCATATTGATAGGTGGGATGGGGATTCAACCGTTATTCAAATACATGTCAAATTGGAAAATCGTGATAATCCAGAAGTACCATCAATTACATCTATCTGGGCTTCAGCTAATTGGCACGAGAGGGAACTTTTCGATTTATACGGGATCCATGTATCGAACCATCCAAATCTGAAAAGATTACTACTTCCAGACGATTGGGATGAATTTGATCATAAGCATATTTCTGAACTTTACCCGATGCGAAGAAGCTACAAATTACCAGAAAAACCCTTCTCATATAAACCACAACCGAAAAAATAGAATAGAGGTAGTATTTACATGAGTGAACAAATGTTTATCCATATGGGCCCTCAACACCCAGTAAACCACGGATTATGGACCCTCAAAGTTAGAACTGAAGGTGAAAAGGTTATTGATGCCGAAATTATGATTGGTTACATTTTTCGGATGATTGAAAAAATGGCTGAATCTCGTCCTTTTAATACTTTTCAACCATTAGCCGACCGGTTGTGTTATGTGAGTGCAATGTCTTGGGAAGCGAGTTATATTCTAGCAATAGAAAAATTAATGGGATTAGAGGTTAGTAAAAGAGCCCAATATTTACGTGTAATTATGTTAGAATTACAGCGTATTGCTTCTCACTTGACTTGGTTATCAGCATTTACTGCGGATGTAGGTATAGTTACAATGCAAGCACTAACATTCCGTGAAAGAGAATACATCTTAGATTTGTTAGAGCATGTCGCTGGTTCACGAATGATGTATAACTATTTCAGAATTGGCGGATTGAAGCATGAGGTACCAAAGGGATTTGAAGAAGATGCACGAAGCCTTTCTCACTTTTTAGATAAACGTATAGGTGAATATGAGGATATGTGTGATAATTCCAAGGTATTCAGAATGAGGACTGAAAATGTTGGAATTTTAGATAGACAGACCGCCCTAAATATGGGTGCCACTGGACCAGTACTAAGAGCGTCTGGAGTCCAAGGTGATATTAGAAAGATTGAACCCTATCTTGTTTATGATGAACTAGATTTTGAGATTCCTATGCGAACTCATGGAGATTGTTTTTCTCGTTATAGAGTTAGAATGGATGAAATGCTTCAATCTACAAAGATTATTCGTCAAGCTTTGGACGCACTCCCAAGTGAAGGAGAGATATCGCAAAAAGCTCCCAGAAAACTACCAAAAGGCGAAGTTTATTTCAGGACATCAGATCCGCGCGGGGAAGCAGGCTTTTATATTATTGGAAACGACGATAAAATCCCTTATCGTGTTAAAATTAAATCTCCAGCATATAGCAACTTAGCTTTGTCTTCTCATTTACTTAGAGGAGTGAAAGTCGCAGATATCGCACCCATAGTAGCTAGTATTGATTTATGTATGGGAGAAATAGATAGATAGGTGAGATTCATGGGTTATGGAATATACGATGGTTTGGTTGATACTCTCCTTGAGTTTTTAGGATTAACCGATTCAATTCAAGATTCACTTCGCTCTACATTGATTGATTCCCTGGAAATGACGACTATTCTTCTGTTTCT
The DNA here is from genome assembly GCA_016839815.1 of Candidatus Hodarchaeota archaeon. Lineage (GTDB taxonomy): Archaea > Asgardarchaeota > Heimdallarchaeia > Hodarchaeales > Hodarchaeaceae > Hodarchaeum. The sequence continues at coordinate 25,152 of JAEOTM010000143.1, read as the reverse complement.
AATTGTCAATACAATCATGTTAATTTGGCTCGAACGCAAAGCATGGCCAAGGATGATGAACATGAGGGGTATTACATTCGTTGATTTTAATTATGGGCATTTCTTTGGACGCACTTGGAAATTTGGGTTTTTACAAAATATTGCAGAATTTCTAAAATTCTTCGCAAAAGAGGACATTGTTCCAGAAAAAGCTGATAAATTTCCCTTCAATATTGGCTTCTTTGCCTTTGTGGTTGCACCACCTTTTATGCTTGGAGCACTATTACCTCTTGGTGGAGAAGCAGTCATTGCTAATCCAGCTGTTGGATTCCTTTTAATATTTGCAGTGTTTTCTTTATATCCCATCGGTGTCTTAGTAACAGGATGGTCTTCTAACAATAAATATTCGTTATTAGGAGCATTTAGATCAGCAGCGCAAATGATTTCTTATGAAATTCCCCTTTTACTTTCGATTGGAGCAGTTGTTATTGTTACTAATTCATTTTCGATGCTTTCGATAGCGAAACAACAAACCACTACTGCTTTCGGTCTTCCTTTTGCTGTTTTAATGCCAATTGGTTTTATAGTGTATATTACGGCTTTAGCGGCTGAAACCGAACGAGTTCCGTTTGATGTTCCCGAAGCAGAAGCAGAATTGGTTATGGGATGGCGTACAGAACTCACGGGCTTTCGGTACATGATGTCAATGGCTACTGAATATTTCATTCTTCTTATAGGGGCCTTTGTAGGAGTATCATTATTCTTGGGAGGTTCTTATCTTCCAATTATCCCAGTAGATGTAATGACAGATTTCTTTGAGTTTTGGCCATTACTTCCAACCATTATCATTACTGTAAAGGTATGGATTTTTGTATTTCTGTTTATTTGGATCAGAAGCGCACTACCGAGAGTGCGAATTGATCAACTCCTTGATATTGGATGGAAGAGGCTGATTCCATTGGCTATAATCAATATTCTATATGTTATCGCTTTATATTTAATTGAACCCTCTATTTTTGGAGATTTAGTGGTGATTTAATGCGTTTGGTTCCCAGTTTTTTGATAACTCGTCCGATGGCATATGTCGGAAAAATATTGGTTCGGAAAAAACCTTTCACTATACCTGATGGGGATAGGAGAAATGAGGACACGATTTATTTCCCTGAGAAATTGGCAGAGAAAGGCCTAACCATTCTTGATCGTGATCTAAGTTTATCTGATGTATTCAAACATACACCACACTTAACCCCAAATGCACGCGGGTTAATAGGTATGAATATCTACAATTGTACAGGGTGTAAACTCTGTGCGCGTAATTGCCCTAATAAATGCATTGAGATGGTCACAGCTGACCCTCAACCTCCCCACTGGAAGAAAGATAGACCTTTAGAACATCCTCAAATCTTTGCAGGAAGATGTATGTATTGCGGTATTTGTGTAGAATCCTGTCGATTCGATTCATTATATCATACTCCAGGATTTGATGCTGCTACAAAAAATAAAACAGAACTTTATCATAATTACCAAAAATTATTCGAGATCTATCAACTCTATTATCCAGAGGAATATAAAAAGCAAAAGAAAGAATACGAAGAGGAGTATGGTGATTTTTACTCTGATTTTGATATTTCTTTAGAGTTGAAAAAGGACTCAAACGAGAAAAAGGAGAACGAATAATGGCATTCTTAATTCCATCTGAACTATTTGAAGTATTTAATATTGTTATTTTGTATCTATTAGTGGGTTATACATTAGGTTCAGCTTTCCTAGCAACTCATGTCAAAAGTGTATATCATGCAGTTCTCTGGTTAGTTTTTTGCTTTTTAGGTATTGCAATGATGTTCCTTCTCTACGCTGAATCCTCTATATTATTTGTGATTCAAATCATTGTTTATGCAGGAGGGATTACTGTATTATTGCTCTTTGCGATTACTCTTTCAGGGCGAGAAGCAATGTTTGAATCCTCTGGTAGAGAAAAATTAATGGATTGGCGTCTAAGTTTCGCGGGAGCATTTTTATTATTGTTAATATCAGTATATACAATTTTTCAAGTCAGCAATGCTTTTTGGACATTACCAGATTTAACTAGTAGAGCTCCATTCTATGATTCTCAAGGTTACCGAGTGGAAACTGAAGTAATTGGTTCTTTAGCTACATCATTATTTACTACGCACGGTATAACAATAATAACCTTAGGATTACTAATTTTAGGAGCAATGCTTGGTAGCGTATATCTTGTTAAGAAGGAGGTTGAGGATGTATGAGTTTCGATTCGTCAATTTTTCTTGGTGTTGCTCTGATGCTATTCCTGATTGGTTTTGCTGGATTTATCAGATCGAAGTCAGCGGTACGCATGCTAATTGCAATCGAATTAATGTTGAATTCTGCAAATATTAACTTTGCAATTTTTGCACTGTACAATGATGTGGGCTTTGTTACAGGACAAGTAGCTGTCATTATCAGTATAGCATTAGCTGCAGCAGAAGCTGCGGTGGGACTGGGAATAATTCTATCAGTTTACCGGAATCATGGTACCGTGGAGGCAACTAACTTTCAAACATTGAAAGGCTAAGGTGACAAGTTATGGCTGATGAAGTAACACATTTAATATTTGGGAATCTTGCAATCTTAATTCCAGCTATCCCGATAGTAGCATCATTTATCGTCCTTTTCTTCGGAAAATACTTTGATAAAAAAGCACATGGAAATTTAATTGCTCTTGGTGCGACAGGTGGAAGTTTTATACTGACACTCCTTGTTTCAGGAGAAATCGTCCTACGACTTCTTTTGGATCATGCACATATTGAGGAAAAGATTGCTTTTACTTGGTTCCATGTTGGGGATATTGATCTCGAAATAGGAGTTTTACTTGACCCCTTATCTGCGGTTGTCAGCTTACTTGTAGCACTTGTTGCGTTTCTTGTAGTTGTTTATAGTAGAAGTTACATGTCTCATGATGGCTCTCCTCGCTATTATGCTGAAATAAATCTGTTCGCTGCCGCCATGTTAACTCTATGTTTCTCCCCAAACTTCATCCAACTCTTTATTGGCTGGGAACTCATGGGGGTTTGTAGCTATTTACTAATTGGTTATTTCTATGATAAAGAAGTTGTTCCTGAGGGCCAACCTCATCCCGCATCAGCTGCGAAAAAGGCTTTTTTGACAACCAAGATAGGAGATATATTTCTATTTGCTGGAATTATTCTACTCTATCTTGAAACATTAGATGTTGGTCCAACCTTTGATTTTATTACTATTCGCGATTATTTGCATGAAGGAACCATTCAATTTGATCCAATGTGGTCTGTTGTAATCGCGTTGCTAATTTTTGCAGGAGCAGTTGGTAAATCTGCCCAATTTCCTTTGCATGTGTGGTTACCAGACGCTATGGCTGGACCGACAACAGTAAGTTGTTTGATCCATAGTGCGACAATGGTCAAAGCTGGAATCTTTTTAGTTGCCAGGAGTTACTTTGTCTTTGAACACGCAAGTTCTGAAGCACTTCTTGTAGTTGCACTCATAGGTGGGATTACAGCTATTTTATCTGGAACTATTGCTTTAGTTCAAACAGATATTAAGGGAGTATTGGCATTTTCTACTATAAGTCAATTAGGCTATATGACTATTGGGTTAGGGGTTGGAGGTATGGCAGTAGCTGTCTTCCATATCATTAATCATGGTATATTTAAAGCCTTGTTATTTTTATCCGCAGGATCTGTAATTCACGGCGCAGGTACGCAAGATATTCGTGAGATGGGTGGATTGCGAGATAAGATGCCTCATACTTCAATCGTGATGTTGATAGGATCCCTTTCCCTTGCTGGGATTGGCAATGGTTTCTTCAGTAAAGACGCTATAATTCTTCATGCGCTTGACCATGCCTCCCACGAACCTTTAATTTATCTTGTATGGTTATCATCAATTATTACAGCATTTCTTACAGCGTTTTACATTTTTAGATTATGGTTCCTGGTATTTCCTGGACAATCTAGAAAACCAGAGCATCATGCACACGAATCTGATAGCTGGATGACCAGACCATTGTGGACACTAGCAATTGTGTCATTAGTCTTATCTGGAATCTATCTTTTAGGAAATATCCCAGTATTAAATTTTGAACTAATTCCTCAATTGAATATAGAACATCACATGGCTGTGTGGCTAGAAGGTGTAGCTCCTCATATTGAAAAGAGCCTTATAGTAATGACTCAGCTTTCCTCTATTATTATCGCTTTATGTGGTATAGGCCTTGCATATTTGGTCTATTATCCAAGAAAGAATGCCACAGTAACCTTTCCAGAGGATGGTACGTTTAAATTTGAAGTTGAGGAACAGGATTCAATAGTAGGGATTCAGCAGGCCTCTCGTTCAGTCATTCGAGGAGTAAAATCGACATTTATTGGTCGAGGAGTTCAAAGATTACTCGAAAAGGGCTATTATATTGATGACCTTTACCTCGGTTTAGTTCACATCATTTACGCATACTTTTGTGAAGCAATGAATTGGATCGAGAGAAACATCTTCGATAATGCAGTAAGGTTCGTTGGACGAATTGGTTACGAGCTTTGCGGTTTTTCCAGATGGTGGGATGATACAGTGATTGATGGTTTGGTGCGTTTAACTGGCCGTGCATCTGTAGCATTATGTGGTCTAGCTAAAGCAACAGACGAACGTGTTATTGATCAGGGAATTATCCGAGGCTCTGCTAAAGGAGTTATGAAGACTGGGGGATACTTTAGACGAATTCAAACTGGAGTAGTTGAGAATTACGCACTTTATACATTATTAGGTGCAATTATAATTATTATCATCGGTTTATTATTTGCAGGGGAGTTACCCCTCTAAAACAAAATTGAAGGTTGAAGACAATGATATCACAGATATTATTTGGTGAAAATGGAATTGGAGTATTATCTCTAATTTTTCTTCTACCAATTCTAGCAGCACTACCTACATGGTTTTTCGGCCGTGTGAGAGAAGGGTTTGCACGTTATTTAGCTTTATTTGTAAGCTTGATTACGTTTGCGCTTGCTATATTGGTTTGGATGATGTATGAAAACAATCCACTTTTGCCCACAAGTCTGCATGTAGGTCATGCAGCTGGCGGTCAATGGGTTCTTGTAGAGAACATCGTGTGGATCAAATCAATAGGTATGAATTATTCTCTTGGAATAGACGGATTAAGCTTACCTTTGGTTCTTCTAAGTGGATTTATCTTTGTTGTTGCGGTCCTTGCATCATTTAAAGATATCCATGAAAGAGAACCCGCCTATTACGCCATGATTCTTCTATTGGAAACAGGTGTAATGGGCACATTCCTTGCAACTGACTTTGTTATCTTTTATGTTGCCTGGGAATTGGTATTAGTACCCATGTTCTTCCTCATAGGGATTTGGGGTGGTCCAAGACGTGAATATGCGGCAATATACTTCTTCATCTATACCCATGTAGCATCGATGATCATGCTTTTAGGAATAATTGGTATCTGGTTGGAATCAGCTTCACCTAAATTTAACGATATAACTGGAGGAGGAGGAACATTCTCTTTTGCCACTTTAACTAAAATCTCTGTCGATTCTGGATTTGGAAATGGCTGGTTTATTTTACTAGTTTTCTTAGCACTATTATTCGGGTTTATTGTGAAAGTACCTAGTGTTCCATTCCATACATGGTTGCCCTTAGCTCACGTGGAAGCCCCTACTCCTGGATCTATGATTTTGGCTGGCTTGTTACTCAAAATGGGGGGTTATGGATTAATGCGAATGAGCGGTTGGTTTTTACCAGAAGCTCTAGCTGAGTTTGCATGGTTAGTGGCCCTCATTGGTGTTATTTCATTATTATATGGTGCTTGGGTGGCTTTAAGACAAGTAGATATGAAATCTCTTGTAGCTTACAGTAGTGTAGGACACATGGGGATTGTTCTACTTGGTGTTGCTACTCAGACTCAGGAAGGATTTGCTGGTGCACAATACATGCAGATTGCACATGGAGTTATTTCACCGTTGCTCTTCTTTTTAGCTGGAACAATTGGCCATTCTGCACACACACGTGATATACCCAAATTGCGAGGCTTTGCTAAAAATATGCCAATTACTGCAGCGGTGTTAGTATTTGCTTCATTCGCAAGTGCAGGTTTACCTGGATTAGCTGGATTCTGGTCAGAACTTTTAGTCTTTCTTGCACTTTTTGAATGGGAAATGATCTTAGCATTTATTGGAATCTTCGGTATTGTGTTTACAGCCGCATATTATCTATGGATGCTGCAAAGAACTGTATTTGGAGATAAGAATCCTGAGCTAGCACATGCACACGATGTTAATCACTGGACCCAATTTACTGTTCTTGGACTTCTAAGTCTTTTTACCCTACTTCTGGGTATTTTCCCCTCTTGGCTAATGGATATGATGAATGAAGCAACAGTATTCTTTGAGAATCAATTTATGTTCTAAAGGTGAACAACATGAGTAATATCGCCATAATACTACTTCCGTTCCTAATCTTAGTAGGAACCACGATCTTATGCCTTCTTCTAGAAGCATTCACCGTTGCGAGGAGATTATCTCCTCCTATCACAATTATAGGAGGTTTTCTTGCCCTCTATAGTGTGATTTTATCAGTAAATGGTGATATAACTTTTCTCTTCGGAAATCCCGATGATTTTCTAGATATCGATTTTCCCACTGGATTAATGGTTGTCGATGATTTCTATCGCTTCTTTGCAATCATCTTTCTCATTGTCTTGATCTTTGTGGCAATTTCTAGTACAGATTACATGAAAACAGATCATAATCTAGGTGTATATTACTCATTATTGAGTCTTGGTACTTTAGGTATGCTAATGCTTGCTGCAGCAAATGATTTACTATTGATTTTTGTCGCATGGGAACTGGCATCTCTTCCAGTATATTCTCTTGCTGCATACCAAAAAGCTAGAGCTGAAACCAGTGAGAGTGCTTTGAAATTCTTTTTAATTGGTGCAATGTCTTCAGCCTTCATATTATTTGGAATTTCCCTCGTCTATGGTATTACAAGCTCAAGCGGTTCTACAGCCCCTACTAATCTTGCAGTAGTCATAGCATCCTTTTCAGATGTTTCGAGCTTTACTCCTCTGCACGTTCTGGCTTTAATGTTCTTATTTGTAGGATTTGGGTATAAAATGGCTGCAGTACCATTTCATGCCTGGGCAGTAGATGTTTATCAAGGTACTCCTACCGTTATTACCTCATATCTGGCCGCTGGATCGAAAGCGATGGGTTTTGCAGCAGTTATGCGAATAGTGGTTGTAGGATTAAAAGATTTAGGTGAAGTATGGGGAATGATATTTGCATTCCTAGCAATACTTACAATGACTCTTGGGAATGTAGTAGCATTAGTACAAACTAATATCAAACGGATGCTTGCATATTCGAGCATTGCACATGCCGGGTACATTCTAATTGCGCTGGCAGCGGCAGCAAACGCTGGATATACTGTTAGTAGGTTTTCAGTGGCGGCAGCAGAATTTCATATTCTGACACACGCTTTAATGAAGATTGTTGCATTCACGGTTGTTATAGTGGTTTCTTTCTCCATCGGAAGTGAGGAAATAAACGATTATGCTGGTCTTAGAAAACGACACCCCTGGATTGTCTTTGCACTCACTATAGCTCTTCTAAGTTTACTAGGGGTTCCCCCTCTAGCAGGTTTTATCTCGAAATTACTAATCTTCTTTTCAGCAATTTACGCTGAATTGATATGGTTAGCTCTCATTGGTGTAATAAATAGTGCAATTTCAGTCTATTATTACATACGAGTAATAAAACTAATGATCCTTGATCCACCTGCAGAGGAATTAATTGAATCTCATACTGTCTCTGTCGAGTCTATGAGAACGTACAGAATTCCAATGTCATATGCAATGGCAATTGGGATAGGTGTTATATTAATCATACTTATAGGGGTTATTCCAGAAGCGATATTCGAGTTTGCAATGAATGGGGCTGAAAATCTAAACATTCCCTAAAATAATTAAGATAGAATTCGTTAGTATCTCTTAGGAACAATCGTTATGAAAGTCGATGTGCTAGTTGTAGGACTAGGGCCTGCAGGAGCTACCACACTAAAGAAGTTAGCAGAAATTGCAGATAGTGAGCTATCGATACTAGGTGTTGACAAACGGGAACGACCTGGTTTTCCTGTACAATGTGGGGAATTTATGCCTTCACCTGAGGAAATGGCGCTTCTCACTCCTAATGTTCCTGATGCAAGACACTTCTTCACTTTTGATCAGAAGTACATCAGTTCTAGGACAAATCGAATCAGCTTCCATTCCCCTCTAGGAAAGATCATCCAAACTCCTTTTGAAGGGTATACCTTACATCGGGGAGCTTGGAATGAAGATTTACTGAAATCTGCCGGGCGAGAAGGAGCTAAAGTTTGGAAAGAATCACGAGTTATAAGGAAGGATAATAATTCTGTTTGGATTTCTCGTGAAGGATCATCTCCAGAATGTATTCAGGCGCAAGTAATTGTTGGAGCAGATGGTGCACGATCACGAGTCGCTAGAGGGTCTGAGTTGGCGGAAAATCGAAATTCGGAACATTTCGTATATGTAAAACAACACGTAATGACAAATATTGACTCCCAGAAATATGATCCCACAGATATTCAGATGTTCTTTGGTAGGAATTACGCTCCAGGAGCATATGCTTGGGTAATCCCGAAGAATGAAAACACTGCGAATGTTGGAGTTGGGTTACGTACTCCAATGAGTAAAGGTAGAATTACTGTTTCCCAAACTCTTGAAAACTTCATTACAAGACATCCTCATGTCAGTAACCTTGTTAAGAATGCTACAATCGAATCTACTATTGGTGGTCTTGTTCCTGTAGGATTACCTTTTAAAAGAACTGTTGATGAAAGATCAGGAACAGTTTTGGTTGGAGATTCGGCATGTCAAGTTGTTTCAAGTGTTGGAGGGGGTATTCCTACATCCATGGTAGCTGGATCCATTGCTGCAGATACTATCTATAGCTATCTAACTGGAAAAGGTACCCTTTTGGATTATCAGGTCTTATGGAAGAATCAGATGATGACAATGTTTACTCGTGCATACAAACTAAGACGATTATTTGACAAAATCTCCTCTGGAAGTGATGAACGAGTTCAATGGTACCTTAATCGTTTAAGATCATCAGACGTAAATGCTGTGGTACACTGTCGTGTACCCCTAAAAGTGACCCTCGGATTCCCTTTTATAAAATATATTAATCTCTTTATAAAATAATTGCGGATTTAGATCCAACGAGTGTAACCAGGCATAGAACAGCATTTTGGGAGGGGTTCATGATGGCAGTCTTCACCATTAACACATATTAAGCTAGGAGAACCATTAATTTCCCCAATTACCATATCTTTTCCGCAGTGTTGTGGGATGGGGGATACAACTTTACCACAGCTTTGACAACGATAAGAAGGCATTTTTATCGCACCTAATTTAAATTTCGACGAGGATTCTTTAGTCAGTCTGAGGCGAATTTATGAAACTGGGCTTTTTTAATATAACGGAAAAGATCATTATCACGATTCCCACTCCAATTGTGCCTAATCCAATAATAAAAAGAGATAAACGACTTGTCCTAACTGTTATTGATAGGTGAACGGACATTTGCTGCTCACCTCCGCTTACAAGAATAGTATCATTCCAATTTTCCATCACACCAATAACGATTATTGGCTTACTTAATATTTCCGTGTAAATTGTCGTTTCATTTAAATTCGATAGATTCATCGCTAGTGCAGTGCTAAATAACCGGTCTAGAAGAATTGAGTAATTCCCCTTAAATGTTTCAAGATTTTGACTTGAATTAGGAGGAGTCTCTTTGAATAATGCTGATAAATCTCGGTTAAAATTATTGTAGTTCTGTCTAGAAGAAACAAGGAGGACATGGTCAAAATTTCCAGTCTGAGGTTCAACATTGAAAGAACCAGATATTCTCATAATCGTTTCTGATTGTAAAAAGTAATTAGGAGGATCTATCGATAATGCAATTGCAGGAGAAAAAGTGGTTTGCGAGATCCTGAAGTAAGAATTGTTAGTACTAGAATCTACAACCTCTAATCCAATCATTGGCCCCATAGTCCCTCCAATTAATACTAGAACTAGTCCAGTTACTAGTACATATCCATCATAATGAATACGAGTTCTTAGGTTTTTCACTCTCTCAAGAGATACTTTGGGTAATATTGGACGTGTGAGATGAATGAAAGTGACTAGGAGGAATATATGAAGAAAAATGTCATCTATTCCAATTTTGATCACATCTGAGCCAAAAACTTCAATTCTTTCAGAAGGAGTCAAATTAACGAAGTAACTGGCAATTCCCTGTAAATAGGAGATTCCAGTTAGATGAAATTCAGCACCTACAATCATTACTGGGAAAAATAACCAAGGAACTAAACTTAAAAGATAAACAAAATCGAATTGGTATAACCGATCTGAGAGCGGATAAAAAATTGCTAACGGATATTCAAAATCAAGTAACAGATGAAAAATCCATAATAGTCCTGCATATAAAAAGATTCGGCCTTTAAATGCACTTTCTCGATGGATTAAACTCGTCTCATCATTCTTTTCAAAAATAATTCGATACTGACAGAGTATATGGATAATAATACCACTGATAACTAATAACGATGGAGGGATAAGACTATGAGACAGTCCACGATGTACTCCAAAGAAGATGTCAATATCAGGAAGGATGGAAAAAAGTAAAACAATCCAAAATAGATATTTCTTCTCCTTGAAGTTGTTTTTCTCTGTTGGGGAGAGGAAGGTCCAAAAGACAATCCCTGCTAAACTTAAATGTGTTGTAAGTATCGTCATTAAGCACTCACTACTCTAATTAAGAAAAATAAAAAACCTAAAATTATTGTTGCTGCTCCAAAACTGTAACAAAATTTGTCATAAGGAATATCCTTCAAAGAAAGTAAGAGGTCCATTGTAAGAATCCCAATTATTGCTGTTAAAGCAATAGTGAAGATAAGCAATGGATAGGGAAAGAACACTGTACTTACTGACATGCCTGTTAATTTTAGTTGAAATCCCTCCAATATAAATTCTAATCCAGTAGCTCCTAGGACAGCTGGTATGGAAATTAAGAAACTGAGCTTAAATGCGTCTTTATGCATAATGCCAATGATGAGTAGAAAAGTAATTGTCATTCCACTCCGACTTATCCCTGGTAAAGCAGCTATTCCTTGGGCAAGGCCAAGAAAGATAGCCTCTGTTCTTGTCAATGAAAGGAATTCTCTAGTTCCTTGATCTGATTGTTTTGATAGTATGATCCCAGTGATGATAAGCAAGCAACCTACAATTGAAGTGAAAAGTAAATCTGGGGGAAGCCATAACGAATCTGTAAAGGATTCCCAGTAGTTTTTGAAGACTAAAACTATCGGTACGGCAGTCAAAGCAGTTCCAATTGTCGTTAAGACCATTATTTCTAAAGTTGGAGAGTTTAAATTAACCATTTCTATTAGATCTTTTCTAAAATACCAGATGACTGATATCATTGTACCAAGATGTAAAAATAATGCCAAAGTGACGGCAGGTATTTCCTCAAGGCCATATATCGTTACAAAGAGCAAAGACAATTGCCCTTCTGAGGAAATCGGAAGCCATTCGATAATTCCTTGGAATAGAGCCATGAGTATGGCAGCTAGAAGATCAATCATCCGATAATTAACCTCAAATTATCATTCGGACATGAATTCAAAAGGTTGAGTATGCAAAAACGAGGAATCAATTTATTCACAAGTTATTAGATAGATTCTATGTCCTTATAGTGGATTTTAGACTGAAATTTCTTTATATTTCAAATTTATTCACTAACAAAAAATTTATAAACAATACGTGAATATATTTTAATCAGAAATAATTACCAAAAGGTGACAGTTATGAATCGAAAAAGACGATTGTTTGATGATTTTTGGAATTTTGACTTAACAGATATCTTTAGATCTTTCAATGAAGATTTTGAAACATCTATCGGAGAACAGAAAAATGAATTTACTGATGGGGGACCAATCACTTTTGGGTATTCAATGAGAATTGGTCCAGATACTGACTACAAACCAGAAGTTCGACAATGGGGAAACTTGAATGACTATCGTAAGAAGCAAGGATTGCCTCAGTTTGAAATGTTCCCATCACTAGAAAACCGATCTCATATACCTACGAAGACATCTAGTACAGACCGATTTGTTGATATTTTAGATGAAGATGACTCATTGAAGATCATAGTTGAGGTTCCTGGCTTTACAAAAGAAAACCTAGGCATTGAAATTGATGAAAATGGACAAGAATTAACGCTTCAAGGGAAAGCTGATTCTAGAGAGATTAATCAAATAATACAACTCCCCTCGAAAATTGAACCGAAGCAAACAAAAAGCACAATACGTAATGGAGTTCTCGAAATACGTAGTAAAAAACAAATAACCACTGAGAAAAGACATAAATTGAGTATAGAATAAGAAATAAATAAAGTTACAAGGGCAGATGAATATCTACCCCTTAACCTTGTTTTCAGAGCATCAACAAAGTAATGAGGAAAGAAGTGAGTAATTTTGGATGAATACCGAGCTGACAACGAGGAATTTGTTCCCGAATATTTATCAAGACTAGAAGAATCCGTACTAGAGGAATTATCTTTACGGGAAAAAAATTATAATTTTCGTTTCAATGGTCTTCGACGATTACTTAGAGATGTACATCAACAAAAACTGACTCGAGCATTAGAACGGCTGCAAGAAGATCGATTAATTCAACAATCCCCTGATGGTGGGTATGGGCTGGGTAATGATTCTTATGATAAAGTAAGAGAACACTATGGTAATCGAGGGTTAGTAGATCATTATCAAGACCAAAATAAAACCCAAAACAAGATTCTCACTACGATCACCCCAGAGAAAGAAATTCCTGCAGAGGATCTGATCAAAAGATTAGCAGGAAAGTATTTCGGTTACTACCGCTTCGTTGGCCACTTTTCTACAGACAAAAAAGGACGATTAGAGTGGATTCATGTTGAAGATCATTCGAAAATATTAATTTCAACAATTTCACAGTCAGAAATCGAGATAGAAAGTTATAATGTAAAAAAAGAAACTATTGAACGATTTATTCAACTTATTCGACAAATGCTCGTAAATCAACACATTTTTCTCCAGATCCACGATATTACATCTTCACGTCCCAATTAATTACCAATATCAATTTTTTTTATTGGAAGTATAGTTCTACTTCAAAGTTTATTCAGAATGGTTACTTTTACGCTTTAATTATTGGTTTAATATTTTCTCTCTTAGAGACAATCCCCCTCAAGAAAGCTACAAAAATAACAAACGTAATAAAACCCGCATTCACAGTCCAATCTTGATAAGTAAAATCTAAATATATCGCTAGCAAACATAACCCTATTGGTAACAAAAGATTTGATATTAAGCGAAGAGTTGATTTCATATGTGTAAAGACTAAATATCTGAGAGTTATTGGTATAAAGCAAAGTTTTCAATTTTTAACTAATGGGTTTGAAGGCAATTAAGAGCTTTAAGTCCAAACTAATTAGAAGAAAATATCGCTTTTCTTGATGCCTCCCTCAAGTTTGAAACTATTCTTTATACTGTCTTCAATCAGTATTATCAACCCAGTTTTTCTGATTAAATTATCTAAGAATGAAAAGCGGTCACCAAAAGCCAAATTCTTATAAAAAAAGGGTAAAATGGAAGGACGTGAGGTAATTCAATGAGGAATTGCGTTCTTCTTTCCTAAAACTTTCTTTTCACTGATTAGAGGACGCTCTATTGAAATATCCTCGGATAAATCTAATTTTTTCTGTAAATCTATCCTAAATTTAAATCAAATGACGGTGTTATGCAATGAGTGAACGACAGAGTGTAATTAGTGATTTTTTCGAAAAGCTACGATCGATCGAAGAGAAGTGGCAGTCGCGATGGACGGAAGAAGATATCTTCAAAGGGGTTGTGGATAAGAAGATACCAAAGTTCTTCTTTACTGTCCCTTATCCCTATTCCTCGGGACCACTGCATGTCGGACATGCTCGTACGTATACACTAGGAGATATGTTTTGCCGGTATAAGAGGCAATTGGGAAAAAATACACTTTGGCCAATGGCATTCCATATCACTGGAACTCCGGTACTATCTGTATCCGCTAAAATCGAAAAAGGGGATCAACACACTATATCACTATATGAAGAATATGTTCAAATTTATGAAAAAGATGAAAAGAAGATTAAAAAGATTGTACAATCATTTAATGAACCTATGAATGTTGCTATGTATTTTGCCAAGAATATGATTAATGATTTTAAAGCAATGGGATATTCACTGGATGTGCATCGACAATTTACAACTGGAGATCCCGAATATAATAAATTCATTGAATGGCAATATAAACATTTAATTGACCAGAATCTGATTGTTCAGGGGGAATTTCCCATTCTATGGTGTCAGAATGATAAGAATGCAGTAGGAGAAGATGATATTCAAGATGCTGACGTCAATGAGGTTGAAGTACAAGAGTTTGTAGCGTTGAAATTCCAAATAGGAGACGAATTTCTGGTTGCAGGAACATTTCGACCTGAGACTATCTATGGGGCCACTAATATCTGGATTCATCCTGAGGCTAGATATAAACGTATTCGAATTGATGATGAAATTTGGATTGTATCCTCACATGCTGTCACCAAATTACACCAACAGAACCACGAAATTGAAGAATTGGAGGAGGTTCCAGGATCCAATTTTATAGGAATGGATGCGTTCGCTCCTCGTGTTCCTGATCGACCATTACCGATCCTTCCTGCACCGTTTGTTGATCCTGATCATGCAACAGGAGTTGTGTATTCTGTTCCTGCACATGCTCCTTATGATTATGTTGCACTAAAAGATTTGCAGGAGAATCCTACTCCCATTAAGCAATATAAGGGATTAGCTAACAAAGTAGCTGAAATAAAACCAATTGCTTTGATCTCACTTGAAGGTTATGGAGAATTTCCAGCTGTTGAAATAGTTGAACGATTAGGTGTCGAGAATCAGAATGATGCCAACAAACTCGAAACTGCTACCCAAGAGATATACTCTGCAGAATTTTACAATGGAATCATGATGGACTTCACAGATGAATTTGCAGGTCAAAGAGTTGAGCAAGCTAAAGATAATGTAGCTCACACCTTAATTGAGGAAAAACGTGCTTCTTTCTTTTATGAAACTTCAAGAAAAGCTTCCTGTAGATGTGGTGGAGAAATTGTGGTCGCGGTATTACCAGATCAGTTCTTTCTACATTATGGAAATGAAAAGTGGAATGCAAAAGCAGTTGATGCTCTATCCAGCATGAAAATTACGCCTGAAAAATACAGGAAATCATTCGAACGAACGTTCGAATGGTTAGATAAACGCCCCTGTGTGAGAAAACGAGGACTTGGGACAGAATTTCCTTTAACCAAAGGACAAGGATGGATCATTGAATCGTTGAGTGATAGTGTCATTTATATGGCGTTTTATACCATTATTCACCATATTCGTAAGCATGAAATTAGTCCTGATAAACTAATACCCGAAGTGTTTGATTATGTTTTCTTGAAGAAGGGAGCTAAAGCAAAAGTCTCCAATAAGAGCGGTATCGATCCCCAGACTTTAGTTGATATGCAAACAGAATTTCACTACTGGTATCCTAATGATTTAAGACACACAGCGATTGCACATATCGGGAATCATCTATCCTTCGCAATCTTTCATCATGCAGCCATTTTCCCTAAGAAACACTGGCTGCAATGTATCAGTTTGAATGAATTACTAATTCGTGAAAGTGATAAGATGTCTAAATCCGCAGGAAATGTGATCCCTATTGCACATTTACCAAAGAAATACTCAGTTGATGTCACACGAATGTATTTGGTTTCAGCTGGATCTGCCGATACCGTTTTGAATTGGACAGATGAGGGTATTAACACCTTAGTTACTCGATTCAGAAAATTTTGGATCTTAATTAATGAGATTACTTCGTATCCAAAAGTAAAGTCGTTTGATGTTGAAAAATCATCCTTTATGACCCGATCATTCATTTCAGCTTGCACATCTCATTTAAAGGAAGCTGTAAATCAATTGGATCAATATAATGGTCGTGATTTTGTCACACATGCCTTTCATCTAATGTTAAGAGAAATTGAATTCTATCAGAAGTCATCCATTGGGATATCAAAGAAGGAAAGACAAGCCGCACTCCGCTATATAGTCGATCATTGGAATGTTGTTCTCAGTCCAATGATTCCACACGTCTGTGAGGAAATAAATGAAAAATTGGGGAATAAAGATTTTTGTTCTTTAAGATTAATTCCACAACTAGAGGTAACGGACGAAGCAGTTGATTTAATGCTTCAAACAGACTTCATCAAGAACCTGTCGGATGATATTCAGGCAATTATTGATTTAAAACGAGAGAATCCACAAAAAGTTATAATCTACGTTGCTTCAGATTGGAAGCAAGAATTATACACAGAAATCTCGCAAATCTTAGGTGAAGGTGCGTTTAATATGGGGAAAATTATGGGAACGCTGAAGGCAAGTCCTAAATTCACTCCTAAAATGAAAGAAATCGCAAAAGAGCTTAAAGCTATTCGTGGAGATGCTAAAGTATTCAGGAGAGACTTTGTTGGTACAGAAAAGGAATTAGATGCAGTTAACGGCTATAAACCATATCTTTCCCAACATTTCAATTGTGAGATTGAGGTGTATGCTGCAGAATCTGAATCGATCAATGATCCACTAAAAAAGGCTTCAAAAGCTCAACCAATGAAGCCAGCTCTCTATATAGACTTTTAATGAAATTCTTCTGAGAATCCGCCAGAAAGTCAGGTTTAAAGCCGAAGTAGTATCACTAGCTAAAATATGGAAGGAAATAGAAGACTCCTTACAGATTACTATAGAGCTAAACTATAATTTCCTTTTTTACCGAAAAGCCAGTCATATTATTGGGGTCTTGAAATGCTCTATATGAAACAAAACAAGAATTTACATTACAAAAAATCGAAATAAAGGAGAAATATACAGTGAATTATCCTACAAACCCCATATTTAATGATTCACACCAAGATCAGATGAATCGATTAAAAGGGACAACAGGAGTTGCTATGAAATTTAAAGATGGCGCTTTAGTTGTCGCTGATCGTCGTGCATCTATGGGCTCTTTTACTGCAAGTAAACAAGCAAAAAAGATCCATAAAGTCAATGATTACACTGGTATTGGTATAGCAGGATCTGTATCCGATGCACAAGCCCTTGTAGATTTACTACGAAGTGAATTACGCCTTTATCAGCTTGAAAATAATTTTGATCCAAGTATAAAGGTTGCAGGTAGTTTACTCGCTACAATTATGCATGGAGGATTTCGAAGATATCAACCATGGTGGGTTCAGCTCTTAGTGGCTGGTGTCGATCGTCGTGGAGCACATGTTTACGTTCTTGGACCTGACGGATCACTATCTGATGAGGATTTCTTTGCCATTGGATCAGGAACACTCTTATCCATTGGTGTATTAGAACATGCGTGGAAACCTAATCTTGATAAGGAATCAGCAAAAGACCTTGCTATTGCAGCAATAAAAACCGCTCTAGCTAGAGATAATGCTACTGGGAATGGAATAGATGGATTGATCTTCGTGAAGGACGGAGATCAAGTAGTAACTGAAGAAATCCATATTGATATGTGAGGAATGAACCATGTACGATTCTAGAATACCCTACGATAAATCCGCAGCAATATGGAGTCCTGATGGTGAATTAGTCCAATTATCCTATGCTCGAAAGGCATCTGAGAAAGGAGCAGCTGCTTTAGGAATGATTTTAGATAATAAAACTATTCTACTAGCAGGAGAAACACTCTTTGATCCATTGGTTGTAAAACCTGATAAGATTCAACAAATTGATAATAAATTATTCCTCATTGCCTCAGGACTCTCCACAGATTCAAACTTATTAATTGGGCAAGCACGTCTCGTTGCTCAACAACATCGGTTAATCTACGGAGAGAAAATATCTGTAAGAGCATTAGCTCAACGATTAGGAGATTTAATGGCTCGACATACTATTCAAGGTGGCCTTAGACCCTTTGGAACCGCTTTACTCCTAGCAGGTTTCAATCCTATCTCTAAAGAAGCAGAATTATTCTTTGTTGATAATGGAGGTTCGCATTTCGCAGTAAATGCATATGCCGCTGGAAGTGGGAATGAACGAATAATAGATGCTCTTCGCAAGGAATACAAGCAAGGCATTGATGTAGAGGCTGCAAAGAAATTAGTCTTAGATATCATCACATCTGCTTTAAACAAAAAAGAAACTCTCACAGAGAAAGAATTAGAAATTCAAATTCTAACAGCAGATTGATGAAATTTCTCACATGTGTAAGTGTGGAAATTTCCCCCTTACACTACTTTTTTTCTGTCTTTTGAAAAAAAATATTTAAAGGTAAATGCTATTTTTACTGAAATAAGTTGGGTTACAAACGTTATTTTGGGATATTTTATGTCTAGTAGACCAATGCGGATTTTATTTTTGGCAGACCTTCATAGTAATTTGACTGCTTACAATGCAATCCGAGATGAAGTCGAAGAACAGTTTGGAAAAAATATTGATTACACCATCTGTCTTGGAGATATTATTGGTTATGGACCTCATCCCAATGAAATGGTAAAAATTTCAGAAGCCTTTGATTTAACTATCATAGGTAACCATGATATAGCCTGTGCTACAGGAAACGCAGATGGGTTCAACCCTGAGGCTCAAAAAGCCGTACTTTGGACATTTGACCAATTAACGACCTACAATAAAACATACATTTCAATAGTCGCTCAGAATGAATACAAAGAGATCGAGGAAAATGGTATCAAAATGTACCTAACACATGCCTCCCCTAAAGAATATTTAACAGATTATATCTATCCTGAAGATTCTAAACAACGAAAGGATGAGCTACTAGGGATGATTGGGGAGAGTGTCATAATGATAGTTGGACATACCCATATCCCCTTAATCTATCAAAATGAAAATGGAAAAGTCATTTTTAATCCCGGGAGCGTCGGTCAACCTCGTGATAATGATCCGAGGGCTTCTGCGGGTATAATGGAGATAAATCCTGATTCTTCGGTAAAACTGGACTGGATTCGTGTAGCATATGACATCAGAGATGTTGCCAGAGAAATTCAAAAAGTCGGTTTACCCATACGGTTGGCTGAAAGATTGTTTTTTGGGCATTGAAAGTTTAGAAATAATCTTCCTCATCAATGGCACTCTGAACTTTTTCAATTTTTATGGAACGGCCGATTCTAAGACTTTTAAAGAATTTAAAATCCTCTTGTTGAATATGACCAACAATATTGACTGGATATGCAATTTCTTTGTCAACCAAATAGATAATCAGCACATTACTTTGTGTCCAGTACCCAATATCCCCTTTCTTAACATACTTCTTTGCATTTTCAGGGCCTGCCCTACCGATTTTAAAAGGGAAACTCACTTCTCCATCCCGAACCACAATTCGTGTTTGAATCGCATCCCGAAGTTGATAGTTAATCAAAGCGATTGTACGAGATGCAATGTTTCGATCTAATATACCACGGCCATATTCATCCTGACCTACTATTGAAAATTCCACAAGAACGCGATTTGGAGCCATTAGAAGGTATCCTGTATTCAAACATGGGAAAGTATCAGGTAGGATAAAGATGATTGTGTTACTTTCCGTGAAGTGAGGATTTAAAATATATCATTTTCTAGTTAAAATGTGACTGATATTCAAGAAGACTGATAGGTAGGTTAAAAAAATGGAAATTATGAATTTTTTCGCCCAAAGTGACGGTTTAGATGTTATGTTAATGTTTTTTGCACTGTTTGGATTGATACTTGTCATTATTTATCTGGTAAGTGGAATTAAGATAATTAAGGAATGGGAAAGAGCCCCTGTACTTCGTCTTGGAAGGTACACAGGATTAAAGGGACCTGGAATATTCTGGATTATTCCAGGGATTGATAAGATACCCTCTGTTATTTCCACTCGAATCCAAACGTATTCTTTTCGTTCAGAACAGAGTTTAACTAGAGATAATGTTCCTGTTACTATTGATGCGGTGTTATTCTTTAAGGTTGTAGATGTTGAAAAAACAGTCTTAGAAGTTGAACATTACCAATCTGCTACCCAGTGGGTTGCCCAAACAACACTGCGAGAGGTAACTGGACAAGTCGAACTCGATGAAGTGTTAGCAGAACGAGAAAAGATTGCACACCACATGCAAGAAATCGTTGATGAGAAAACCGTAATGTGGGGAATCAAAATCATGAGTGTGGAAATTCGTGATGTGGTTGTTCCAGGAAGATTACAGGAAGCAATATCTCGTCAAGCAGAAGCAGAAAGGGAAAGACGGGCGCGAATCACTCTTGCTCAAGCAGAAAAAGAAGCAGCAAAAGGTATGATAGAGGCAGCGGAACAATATGCAAAAGTGCCACTCGCAATGGAATTACGGTGGATAAACTTACTATTTGAAGCCGCAACTGAAGGTGGAGCAACTATAATGCTGATCCCAACAAATATTCCTATTGCTGGATTTTCAGGAACAAGTAGTGATCTGGGAAGGACATCTGGAGATGGAGGGTTACCACCCGTTGGAGTGTATGGAGTAAACCCCCTACCCGTTAAAGAAAAGAAAAAACCTGAGGAATGACACTCGCTACCTCTTTTTTCTTCCTTTTTTTCATTTCCTGTTAAATTATTATTCAGACTTCTTCGTCATTCTGAAATAAGAGAAGAAGAAAGAAGAATAAATTTCAACGGTTTCCCATTTAACTGAATCTTTTTTCTTTTTCTTCCTTTTTCTAAAATGTACATTAGATTATAACCATGAAAAAAGATGGAGAAGGGATTAAAATTTTTTTTTAACTTAAAATTTAAAAAAAACGCTAAGAATATATATAATCGAAAGATTGCTTTCTTCACTACGAAGAAGAACTGGATGCACTAAAATGTCCGTTCAAGCCTATTTTGTTCTCGGTAGACCTATAAATTCTGTGCTAGCTGGCTCAGCAGTAGCTATTGGTGCGTTAGCTGCTCTTTCAGCTCCTTTAACTGATACTCAACTGTGGTATATCGTATTAGGATGTATTACTACGGGATTTATATCTGCATATGGGTATGCCATTAATGATATTTTCGATATTGAAATAGACAAAATTAATGTTCCTCATCGCCCTATTCCTTCTGGTAATGTGAGCTTACAAGGGGCAAAATGGTTTTCAATTATTACATTTGTATTAGGTTTGTTTTGCGCAGTTTTGATCGATTTAGTTGCAGTATTATTAGCGTTAAGCGGTGGAATCCTTCTTTATTTTTATGCTGAGCGGTTTAAACGGTCTGGTTTCCCAGGTAACTTAATTGTAGCCTTATTAGCTGCCATTCCTTTCGTTTTTGGTGGTTTTGTTACTAAGAGTTATACCACCCTTATCTATCCTGCTTCATTTGCCTTCCTCATCAACTTAGGACGGGAGCTGATCAAAGATATTGAGGATGTTCATGGTGATAGATTAGAAAATGTCCAATCCATTGCCTTACGTTATGGAGTTAAACCTGCTAGAAACCTTGCATACATCATTCTATTTTCTCTTGTAGTTATAATCCCATTCCCAGTTCTTTTAGGTTATTATAAGAGTATCCCTTTCTTTATAGCAGTTTTTTTGATAATGGGAATTATTTTCTATACTGTTCCGATGTTGTTTAACCATCCTGAAGAGAAGATAATCCAAAATACAACCGCTATTAAGCGTATTCTCAAAATTTGCATGACTATTGGCGTTGTAGGCTTTATGTCAGAAGGTATCATCAATCTTTTCAAATATACGTTATAATACTGCTTGAATGGTTTCGACAAGTATAGTGAAGGGCAATATTATTAAAATAGAGGGAGTAAGATCTCCAACTGGTATATCTTTTATCTCTAGTATACGTATTCCCAACCCTAGGATTAGAACTCCCCCTATTACAGTGATCATCCCTTGAACTGGTTCATTCAATTGGGCTCCGATTAAAGCAGAGAGTAGAGTTATTGATCCTTGGTAGAGCAATATTGGTACAACACTGAAAATCACTCCGATTCCCAGTGATGCTGATAACGCTATGGACATAATCCCATCTAACCCAGATTTTATGAGTAAAAGGTCAATTTCTTCCCCTATTCCATCCTTTATTGAACCAAGAATTGCCATTGGCCCTGTTTCAAAGATGATCGACGCAACTACGAATCCTTCAACAAAGGTACTCTCTGAACTTTTTGCTTTATTTTTAAACCATTCTCCTAGTTTTTCAACATTCTGTTCAATCTTTACCCAAGTACCTATCATACCCCCCAGAACTAATGAAAATAATAAGATTAGAAATTCAACATTTGATAGGTTATAAGAGATGAACATTTCAACTCCAAGAAGCATGGTTAACAAACCGATACTTGTGATGGTGATGTGTTTCATTTCATCTGTAAAAATTGTCTTACCTATTGTTATTCCAATTAATGTACCTAAAATAACTGCCACACAGTTAATTATTGTACCTAGCAAGATTGATCCCTTTTTAGTTCGCTAATATTCTTGAGGATATAAAATCTAGAATTGTGATTTAAAAACAATTAGGCAATACAATCGACGCCTTCATATATCAGATAAAAAAAGCTCAGTACACGTCAAGTAGGCTGATTGGAGTCAATCAAAATGAGCATATCTGATAAACGAGTACGTAAAAAACGACGATGGGGTAAAGTCTTCGAGTACACTAGCTATGAGCGCTCACTACTCGTGGGTGACGAATATGACGCTATGTTGAAAGATTTAACCACTGAATATAAAAAACGAAAATCTATCGTTGTCACTCCACAAGAAATAGCGGCACGAAATGATATCCGAGTATCAGCAGCTAAACAGTTACTTACAGATTTGGAAGAGAAAAAGATTGTTAAAAAAGCGTTTTCAAATCGACGTTTATGTGTCTACGTCAAAGCATAGTCTTTTACTCTATTCATTACTCTAAGACACTCATCTTTTTAATTTATAGTAATTCCTTTGGGGAGAAGGGTTAAAGAAATCAGAAGATTCCCGTTTTTCGAATCTTTAATTTACTAGATATAAATTTCTAATTGAGTTAGATCTTCCGATTTCAAGAAGTGATACCTTGGTTTTGTTGAAGAATATCCAATTAATGAAGTCTTTATTGCGTACTGGCTGGATTCGTGCTGGTGTACCTAAATGTGATATTGAATCTTTAGCAGACCATTCTTGGGCTGTAAGCGTGCTCACATATTTCTTTTGTTTAGAAGAAAATGCTTTGAGAGAAAAACATAATAAAAAAACTCCCTTAAACGTTGAAAAAGCGGTCTTATTTGCCCTTTTTCATGATTTCCCTGAATCAGAGTATATGGATATAGATAAAAGTTTGTACAATCTATCAGAATCCCCCAAGATTACTAAATTTCTTGAAAATATTGAAGAGGGAGCGGTAAATAAGATTAGTAAACAACTAAATGAAAAATTCAGGGCATCATTCCTATCGGTCATTGGAATTCATAGTAGTGCTGAATCTAGGATCGCTCGAGTTGCAGATCATATTGATGTTTTAAACCAAGCCATCCAATATTCGGATAAACATTGGATTTCTGCCAATGAATTTCATTCTTTTCAAGAATATGCTCTTAAGGAACTAAAAACTCATATTAATGAATTTGAATTCCTTGCACCTTTTCTCGAGAGGGAAGGATTTCTTAGAAAAAATGATGAGTAAGATTCTTTTTCTCACTCGCTTAATCCAGTATATTCGATAACTTTATTGATAAATTCGATACTGTTTGTTAAAAAGTTATCAGATTCAGGAAGTTTGATTCCAAGTTTAAAAGCGTGAGCTTTCTCTAACAGCGGATAAAATGAAGAAAATTCTGACTCGGTTCCCCATACCTCCATGATTTCCTCATGAATATCGGGTTTTACCAGATCCATTGGTACAGAATTTACTCCTGCTTTATAGCACGACAATCCAAAAGCGATATCGATAATAAAACCCCCAATAAGATAATCCAATTCATCTTCGGGCAAATCTTCTTCTTTAGCTGTTTTTCTTATTTCATCAATCTGGATTATTGTGTCTTTAATTAGTAGTTTTGCTGATTCCTGAATTTGTTCGTCTGTAAATTTCAGATCACTGAATAAGTTTTCTCCAAAAAGGAGATCTCCATCTTTTGCATAGAGAGCATGAATATGAGTAAAATCGGGACCAAATTTTTCAAGTTCTGCAATATCATTTTCTTTTAAAATCATTAGATCAAAAATATGAGCAAGTTCAGGAGTTACTATTTCCTCTGCAATCTTAGATATTGTTTCAATGGCTTTTTCAGAGTCTATCTCCTCTGTGAGCACGATCAAGAAGTTAATATCACTTTCTCCAACAACATGTAATTTTTTTGCATAGGATCCATAGATCATTAAGCTTTTAATGTCCTTTTTTAACTCAGGAGCCTCTAATAACTTTTGAGAGACTAATCTCACAAGCATTTCATACTCAGAAGCTTCTTGATCAACTGAAATTCCCGTTGAACCTTCACTCAGGTCATCCTCTTCCATAGAATTGACCTCTCCGATTACTTCTTTGATTAAAGCAACCGAAGATCGCACTTGAGTTTTTGTATCGGGGTTTTCCGCAATCACTTGCCTAAGAACTGATGTTAATGATGCTTCACCTTGATCAAGTCGTACTTGCATCGCATATTCCCGAATTAGTTCACGTAACTCTGATTCTTCCATGTTAAAACCTCTGTTGATGAAAAGAGACCCAAAGAGTCAGTTAAATCTCTGATGAATTTAGATTTTATAAAGATTCGATTCAGATCGAAATTTAGTAGATTTTATTTTTCTTGTGTTATTTATCTCCTCCAATCATTCTTAAGCTTATTCAGTTTTGGTCCTCAAAAATCGGGATGAGAAAAGAGTAATATTAATGTTTTTTATACCTCAACACTAAACCCTCAAATAATAACTGGATAAACACTTTTCATTAAGTCCCATCAAAGATCAACCACTATGATTTCTCCAACTCAACGAAGT
>JAEOTM010000016.1 GCA_016839815.1 Candidatus Hodarchaeota archaeon | reverse complement strand
TCGAGATCTTGTAGGTACAATATCCATGATCAGACTCCTACTCACTGGTCCAGAAGCATTCATTAGTGCATTACGACTAATATAGAATACAGAAAGGATTAGAACGGAAGAAAAGCTTCCGATCATCGCATTCTGATATAAATAGAGATTAACAACTATTCCTAAAAGGCATAAAATTGCAAGAAGTTGTACCGTAAACATTGATTGAATTCTGCCAATCATTCGTGATAAGCGCTGAGCTCCCAATCCTGCTAATCCTGTAACAACGCTTCCTATCCCTACAATGGAGTATGTGAACAAAGGAGATAAATTGTAACCTATTTCTGGATCAGCAAAGAGAATAGGAAAGAAGGCTACTGTAGCTCCAGCACCAAATCCAATTATAACCCCTGAAACTACAAGGACAATAGGAATGACAATGTCATACGAGTTATTCTTTTGAAGTGAATTCAAATCGGACTTTAGTTGTGGCTCTTCTGTAGAATTTTGACCTGTGTTTAGTGATATGTCATTCTCTAATGAGAATTTATCTGAAACAAAGAAAATCACAGTAGTTGAAAAGAGGGCAAAGAAAGCTCCAATCACTATTAAATTTTGAAGTACGTTCAATTCCCATGAATCCCCCAGCATAAGCGTTAACCCAGCAGCGATAAAAGGGCCTAAGGCAGCAGCTAGCAAGTTCACGAAATGCATGTTTGCAAACGTTTTGCTTCTATGGCCAGATTCAATACTATCGGCTAATAACGCTTGAGATGCTGGACCTGATAATCCAAATCCTAATCCTCCACAAATTTGGCTAAAGAAAAGATAGTCAATTGTATTAGACGCTGGAGCAATGAAGAGAGTCGAATAAATGAGTACAAGTTGTCCTAGAGTTCCAAACAGGACAGAAATTCGTATTAAAATGTCTCTTCTGTATCTATCTGCAAGAAATCCACTTGGGAATACAAATAAAGTTGAGGCAATCCCAGAAACTGTAAAAAGATTGCCAAGAGTAAATTCATTGTGACCGAGTCCTTGGGTTATGAAGATTGAATATGCAGTCTGGATAATACCAAAACTTACACTCTGTGCAATGGTTTGCAGGTAGACTAGACGGACATTTCGATTCATTAAATATCTCATCCTCGGTTCGAATAGAGGAAGAATGATGACAATTGAGAACTGCATTAATTCCATTCATTAACATTATAGATTAGGCAAGCACAAATACTTAATTCAGAGCCAAAAATCTACAGATAGAGCTTAATACAAGATTTTAGGAATGAATGTGATAGAAATGACTGTTGCTACCATAAAGACAACTTACGGGACAATTAAGATTGAATTTTTTGATGACGTGACAAACACAGTGAAGAACTTCGTTTCACTAGCTGAAGATGGCTTCTATAATGGATTAACTTTTCATAGGAATATTCCTGGATTCGTATCTCAAGGAGGCTGTCCCCATGGCACCGGAGCAGGCGACCCAGGCTACAATATTCCTTGTGAGACTGATAAAAATAAAAACAAGCACAAACACGTACGTGGTTCCTTATCAATGGCGCATGCAGGATTGAATACTGGAGGTTCTCAGTTCTTTATCGTTCGAGCTCCTCAACCCCACCTTGATGGGAAGCATACACTTTTCGGTAAAGTCATCGAGGGTGATTCAATTATCGATAAACTTCAGAATGGTGATAAGATGGAAGAAGTTGATATTTCAGATAAGAGCTCTTTGATCGAAAATCACATATTAAAAAAGATGTGAAGTTTAAAATCAAAAATCGTGACTGATTTAAGAGGGAAGGAGAACTCTTTTTTTAAATTCTCAACGTAGATAAATTCAAACTTGTGACTCTGATTGCGATTGAATTGGTTCTTTCAGTCGTGAAGAATTAATCAAGTCTGCAAATGCTGTTGCCCACTCACGAATTAGCTGCCAGTTTCTGAAATCATTTAGTTTTCCATCATTGACTACAAATCCACTGGATGAGGAGTCTGCAATTCGTTGCAAAATCTTCTTTTCTAGGAATGAATAGTTACTAGAGGACGAAAAGTCAAAAACACCTCCGAAGGCTTCATAGATCACCTCTGGCCTCATAAGTTGAAATTCATCTAGAATTCTGTAAAGATATTTTTCTTTTGCTTTCTCATATGTATCTGGATTTGATGCTTCCCCTGAACTTATGAAAACCCCTAAAGGTTTCTCTTTTAGTAATTCTTTGTTAATCTTTATAAAATTGAGTGCTTCTTCATTCCAGCTTGCCATCCTTATTCCTGACCCCAATATTATTCCATCGTATTTCATCAAGGAGGATATGTCAGAATTGGATTTCAAATCGATGAGATCAACAACTAGCTCTTCTTGTCGAAGTACATCAGCAATTTCGTTAGCAATTTCACTGGTAGAACCGAAGTTTGAAGTGTATGCAACTAGAACATGGATTTTTTTCATTTCTCTCAGCTTCAAATACTCCTACGGGCAAAATTTTTTTGATTTATTCGGTTCGAGATTCAGAAGAAAACCAAAATCCTGAAGATTAGGGGTCTCACGATCGTAGAAAATATGGAGCTGCTAATATTAGCATACATGATATGTCTAATAGGAAACCAGCACCTAAGACATTCTCACACAATTGACTGAAAATTCGTTAATCAATTCCAGATTGAATTGGCCCATCGAATGTTATTGACATTATCAAGTAATGGAAGGTTCTTTCCTGTGCTATCTTCTCAAAAATTTCAATGTTTAATGGAAATGATGAGATTATCAAAGCGCTATAAACCGCTAATAATTTCTCATTTAGATTCCTCTTTATCATCTCGCTCAGTAAGATTCCTACTGTATGACTTTATAGGATCAAAGAGAGAGAGCTTGAAATAATGCCTTGTTTATTTAGTAAAATAAGTGATCTAATGAAACATTGCGAATTTATAGTTAGTTATGCAAAATGATTTTGTGATAAAAAAGAAAAAAAGCGTTGGTTTATGCGTTGGAGGTTTTAGGCGAGGGAAGATTTGTCTCGACTTTGAAATTGCTAGAGCTTTTATCGATATAGGATTTAGGATCTCTCTTCTTCAAAAGTAAAAGTCCTAGTACTTCAAATGATTCCTCAATATTCATTCCTGAAAGTGCACTAGTATACATAAATGCGGTTGAATCTGCATGAAACTCCATTTGCAATTCATCTTTGAATTTCGATATTGCATCTTGATCAATAACTTGTTTATGTTGTAGATCACTCTTATTACCTAATAGGACAATTGGAAGATTTTCATGTTTCCCATTCAAATTTTTAAGAATTTCTATCTTCCATTCATGCAAATTAGAAAGAGAATTAGGATTAGTTACATCAAATACCATTACAATGGCATGTGAACCACGATAAAAAGTCGAGCGCACAAATTCAAAGCGTTGTTGTCCCGCTAGATCCCAAATTTGAAATTTAACTCTTGAACCATCTACATCGACAGTATGAGTACAAATATTAGTTCCAATTGTTAAGTTATAAGTGGAAGCAAAACCTTTTCCTAGAAACCTCTCAACGATAGCCGTTTTACCGACTCCTCCATCTCCAACAAGACAGATCTTAAACAAATCGTCTTTTACCTCAAAGATACTCATGAAAAAGTCACTTCAATTTTCTATTCGAGAGTTTTGTCGTCTTTATTATTATCAATGGATATTAAAAAAGTAACCAGAGAAATTATTCGAGTATTGGTTCTTTTACAAATATTCCAATTCTACCTGTTAACTCCTTAGACCAGTTGTTCTTGTCGAGAATCTACCTTAATAATTACTATAGAATGAATATCGTAAAACCTACCTATAAAGACTTAATTCAGAGGAGGGATTCACTCCAATTAAGTAATTTCTAGACTTTCAAGTACCTTAGCAATTCTCAAAATTACAGAATTTCCGAGGTTGAGAATCTCACGATAAAATTCTGATTCTGAAAAGTCAGTTAAAAATAATTTCCATCCAATTGTGTAATAATCTTGATAAGAATCTGCTAAGGACTTTAAATCTTGTTTAATGAGTTCTTTGAGAATTCTACTCCTATGCCATGACCAGATTTCATAAGGAGTAATCGATAATAATTGTGTTAATAGCCTTACAGGAGATGGAGAAATTCGCCAATTAATTCTACGTAGAAGAGACCAATAATCCAATCCTGTTCTGTCAAATACTGACTCAGGAACCTTTTTAAAATATTCTATATCCTTTAAAAGACTTTTCTTGTCAATATCACGTATAATTTTATCAGAAACCGGTTTGGGCGGGTCGTACCAACCATGGAGCAGAACAACATCCTCTACACGAGGAAGAAGAAAAGTAGGGTCTGTTGAGAGTCGATTCACGCTGACTATCTGGACTCGTGGGAGATGAAGATACTCTTCTCGCGTACCAAGAAATCGTTTTTCATACAATTTCGAGATTTCTAAGGCTCTTTTCATCGGGAGAAGATTTAGAGGGGTGTTCTGATCTGCGTTAGTAAAACGAACATGTATATCTACGTCACTCAGGACAGGAACATAATCAATTGCCGATTCCCATGGTTTACTAGCTGATCCTTTGGAATAGATTGCTTCAATTTTATCTGCGAAGTTCTCTACCAATATTTCTTTCCAGATATTCAAGCAAGCTTTAACATCTTTGCGAGCGAGTTTCAACTGTTCCGTGTACAAGTGATTTCTCTCAATTATCACAGTAATATAAATTTCTAGATAATGTAAGGAATTTCCTTTGGGTTTATTCCAAGCAGTCTGTAATATACTAAAAGTTGCCCTCTGTGCTGGACACTATGTTCTAATAGTTCAAGTAATACTTCTCCACGTGTAGCTGTACGGTTTCCTTCAGTGTAAACTTCATCCAAGGAATCTGGTGAAATAATATTCAGATGGGATGTTACTTTGGTCTTCACGTTCCCATATAATTCCAAAATCTTGTCTTTTGTGGAGTATTTATCCAAAGTGTAGCCTAAGGGTTCCCAAGTATTTTTTCCAAGGCCTTGTGAGTAATATTCTAGTGAGCGGATAATATGTAATACAATTTCTCCTAATGGTCGTCCAGTTTTTACAGGTTCCTGCAAAATTACCTCATCAGTCATTTGATTGAGAATTATTTCAGTTTCTTCTAAGTGTCGAACGATAGCTTTTATTAAAAATTCATAAACCACGGTTTAATCACCAATTTCTGTTCTGTCACTTCTAAAAGCTAATATAGTTTTCATGAAGTTGAACTATACAATGATTTTATATTTATCATCGTGTCGGTAAATGGTAAGTTCTTGAGAGGTGACTGTGTTGAGGAACCTGCATAAAACCTGTCAGATTTGTAATAGGAAACCTGATATTTTTGCTGGTTTTATAGGGATCTGTCCTGATTGTCTCCAAAAACAACCTGATTATTCCATAGAATTATCACAATCCTCTCATGCTCTTGCACGCGATCTTTGGAACCTTCCAGGATCAATACCAACAGATTCTAATCTTGAATGTAGTATCTGTTCGAACCATTGCAAGATTGGGGAAGGTAATCTTGGATACTGTGGAATAAGGACCAATATTCAGGGTTCTATTCGAAATCGTGCAAAAAATAACGGATTTATGCATACTTATCTTGATTCACTACCTACAAACTGCTGTAATACATATTTTTGTCCTGCAGGACCCCAAGGCCATACCTCTCGGTATTCATATACAGATGGACCTGAATACGGCTATTATAACCTTGCCTCTTTTTTGTACGGATGTAATTTTTCTTGTTTAGGGTGTCAGAACGATCAACATCGAAATATTAGCACTGCAGAAGAATATTCTGTAGAAAAATTTGTTCACCAAATTGAAATTAATCCAAAAATTTCTTGTGTCTGTTTCTTCGGTGGCTCTCCCGAACCTCAGTTACCCTTTGCTATACGAGCAGCTAGAAAAGCGTTAGCTAGTGTTAAAGAATCTAAAAGGCTCTTACGTATCTGTTGGGAATGGAATGGATCTGGTAACGAAAAACTAGCACAAAGCGCGGTAAAATTATCCCTGAACTCGGGTGGAAATGCGAAATTTGATTTGAAATATTATTCCCAAACGCTTTCTCTGGTAATTAGTGGGGTAGATAACCGCCAATCGTTCCGTAATTTTGAAAATTGCTTTAATAAATTCTACTCTTCTAGACCGGACTATCCTCTTCTGAGTGCCACGACATTATTAATACCTGGATATATTAGTCTAGATGAAATTGAAAAAATAACAAGCTTTCTCTCGTTACTAGATAGATCAATCCCCTACTCCCTGTTAATTTTCCATCCTGATTCATTTCTATCTGATTTACCAGTTACACCAAGAAAACAAGTGGAAAAGAGTTTTGAAGTTGCGACAAAATATCTCGATAATGTCCATATAGGAAATAAGCATTTACTTCATTACTCTTAGAAATCTCAAAATCGTTAGAGATGGTTCTAATATGCTGCATAGAATTCCTGATTTAATAAAAAATAGAATGAAAGAGCTTGAAAAGGCAGATGCGAAGGATAGAGAGAATGATACATCACGATTAAAGCGGTTACGACAAATCCCACCTGAATCAGGGAAAATTCTCTCTATATTAGCAGCCTCGGCCCCAGAGGGGGAGTATATTGAGATTGGGACGAGTGCTGGATATTCAACGTTATGGATCATTCTTGCCTGCCAATATCTGGGTAAGAAGATTAGAACCTTTGAAATTCTTCCTGAAAAGATTAAACTTGCTCAAGAGACATTTGGGTTGGCAGAAGTTGAATCATCTGTAGATTTGATAGAGGGGGATGCAAGAGATTACCTGAAGAATATCAAAAATATATCCTTTTGCTTTTTAGATGCAGAAAAGGAATATTATGACGACTGTTACGATTTAGTCGTACCAAATCTAGTTAAAGGGGGAATATTTGTTGCTGATAACGTAATAAGTCATAAGGATTACTTAAAATCTTTTTTGGAAAGAGTTCTAAGTGATACTCGTGTGGATTCTTTCGTTCTTCCAGTTGGTAAGGGTTTACTACTTTTACGCAAATTTTGAGATTGTGGGTTGCTTATTATAAGAAAGTAAGAATCAAAAAAAATAGGAAAGGAAGAGAATTTTCTACTTCTCTTTGATGGGACAATAAAGATCAAGAATGAGATCTTCTGGTTTTGCTCGTGGATTTAAATGCTTTTCTAACCATTGATGACTTCCATAATCATATTTACTTGTTTTAACCCACTCCGCTAGTTGTTTCCAAGCTGGAATAACGTCATCTTCAACAATGAGCCTTGTAGTCGTGATTGCGTATAATCCTCCTGAGAATTCCTTAACTTCAATATCTCCGCTCGACTCGGTTTCCTTATCAATTTTGATCCAGAACTCGTATCCATATTCTTCTCTTTCAGGGGATGGATCAGGATTATTAAATCCATAAACGGGGTGCTTTTCAAGGTTATCAAGTAATCCTTCTTTCTCTGCCCATGCAGACATCTCTTGCCATGATTTCGTCTCTGGTACCCCAATTTCTTTCCCAGTAGCTCGAACCCATGCAACACGCATTGGATCAAGTCGAACAATTCTTACATCTAGATTCGTGTCAGGTTTTTTACCCATTTTCTTTTCACCTAAACTTGTGTATTTTCCAATTAATCTTTGGATTCTTTCCAACCTTTCCTGTTCTCGGATTTTATTCTCCAAGTAGTATTGAGCAATATTATCAAAAAGACTTTCTCCTTCAACAGATAGTTTATATAAGCCTCGATCCATCTTTTCTATTAGATTGTTATCGTTTAATATACTTAAATGGTTTCCAAGTGCACTCTTTTGAAGACCAGTCGAATTTAATAAATCTTGAAATGTCTTTGATTCCGTAACCATCTCCGTCAGAATTCGCATTCTTTGAGGATGGTCCAGTACTTTCAATAGAGAGACTATCTCATCAAGTGATTCTAAGACAAATTCTTGCATTGCTTTACGTGATTCGAAAGGTGGATTATTCATAGATCTTTCTCCTTCTATTTTAAGCCTTATTTCTCGAATGATTGAAAAAATGAACTAGGGAAATACCTGAATTTGTGTTCTCCATGAACTTGTGAACATTAAATCTAACATCCTTAATAAAGCTCTCGGACTCTGTCCTGAATAAACCATCTGTGAGCCTTTTTTTTAGATCACAAATGGAAAAGTCGAAATATAGTAGGATCCCTCAAATCCTGTTTTATTATCTACTGCTTCTTTCTGAGCTTTAAAACGGAAAAAACACTTATTCCGAAAAGGATTAGAATTATTCCAAAACCATACGAGCCTACATCGGGATTACTTCTTATAGAGGGGGTTTTGTTAATTTTCGGAAGAGAAGTATTGTAAATGATGTTAAAGAATTCGAAAGTACCACTGGCTTCCTTAGTTGGGTCAACTAAATCATAATAGAAGTTAATGGGAGAGGCCTCACATGAACAGACAACCCAGCGATAAATGTACTCATGATAGTAAATTAGATTGAC
>JAEOTM010000020.1 GCA_016839815.1 Candidatus Hodarchaeota archaeon | reverse complement strand
CTGATTCTGTACTAACAGGAGCTGATCTCTCAAGAGATATGACCGTATCTCAAGCTACGATGACTGGTGTAGGTGCCATGATAGGGGCTGGAATATTTGTATTAACGGGAATTGCTGCTGGAATTGCTGGTCCAGGCTTATTAGTAGCTTTTGCTTTTAATGGAGTAATTGCTACATTGATTGCTATGGTTTATGCTGAATTAGGTTCCGCTATGCCTGAAGCTGGAGGAGGATATATATGGGCTCGTGCTGGACTAGGAGAGACCCAAGGATTTTTTTCAGGATGGATGAGCTGGTTTGCTGCAGCAGTAGCAGGTTCTTTGTATGCGCTTGGATTTGGCGCATATTTTGTGGCATTATTATCCAACCTCGGATTAGACATACATGAAAACACGATTTTCTTTGTTGAAAAACTCATAGCAGTAATTATTATTCTTTTATTCTTACTAATCAACCAGCTTGGTTCTTCAGTAATGGGAAAGGCGGAGGTCTGGATTTCGGGAGCCAAGATATTAATCTTAGTATTTTTTATCTTTACAGGACTCATTATAATGACTGGAAATCCTACTCAGGCCTTAAGCAATATTGATAACTTCTTTCCCAGGGGATATTTTACGATTTTTATGGCAATGGGGTTTACTTTCATAGCATTTGAAGGATATGAAGTAGTCTGTCAAACTGGAGAAGAAATTTATGATCCTAAAGTTAGTATTCCCAAGTCAGTAATACTCTCTGTCTTAATTGTCATTCCCATTTATCTTCTAGTCGGATTAGTATCATTGGGAGCATTTACTCCGCCTGAAGGGTTACAAACTTACGAGTTCTTGAGCAAATACGAGGAACTCGGTTTATTATTCGCTGCGGAACAAATGATACCTGGATTGGGACTTGTTGTTATCCTCTTTGGAGGATTGCTTAGTACTCTATCAGCACTAAATGCTGCTATTTATTCCTCAACCCGTGTTGCGTTTGCTTTGGGCCGAGATGGGTCTCTCCCATCCAAACTTGGTTCTGTTTCAACCAAACGACACACACCAGTAACATCAATTAACGTTACAGGATTATTGATTCTAACAATGGCAGTAATAATCCCTATAGATACTGTTGCTGCTTCTGCAGATTTCATGTTCATGATATTATTTGGTCAAGTTGTATTAGCATCAGTAATTATCCGGAAGAAAGTACGAATATCAAGAGAAAAACTCGATTATGGATATAAAACTCCCCTATTCCCATTAATCCCTGTATTGGGAGGAATTGCCTTAGTTACGATTTTTATCTTTACGTTATGGATCCATATAGATGCCTTCATCACTACATTGATTTGGTTAGCTCTAGGATCAATAGTCTACTACACCTTCGCACGAAGTCGTACTCCAATGAAAGTCTCTTCAAGGTTAGAAAGACATACAAAAATCAGAGCAGATTATGTACCAGAAGCATTTTTCACAACAGTGTGCGAAAACATACTTGTCCCATTAGCAGGAAAAGATTATGAATGGGATGCCTTCCGCATAGCTGTTCACATTGCCCATGAATTTGGCCAAAAAATTACTCTCTATCATTTCGGCTTTGAAAAAGAAAATACTTTTAGCAAATACACCCAAAGATTGCAAGAATTTCATATTCCTTCCGAATTAAGGATAGTAACTCCTGAAAAAGGACATTCTAAACCACAAGATATAGTGCAACATCTTTGTGACATAACCTCGACTGGGGATTACCAGCTAGCAATTCTACCATCACGAAGAAATCGAAAATTCTGGCAAAGAAGTCTTTCTCATGATTCAATTCGAAAAATGCCAATTCCTGGTCTTGAAGTATTTCCATGTAAGGAATGTAAGAAAACTGATCACTTTACATTTAATCAAGTAGGTGCACTAACCCCGGGGACAAAACGAGATCCTTTTCTTCTTCAAATCGGAATTTCAATTGTATCCTCAACAAAGATGTCTGATCTTGTAGCTTATCATTGGACTGACGTCCCAAATTTAATCACCCCAAAGGTTATGTCTGAAGCTCCAGGTGTTCAAGAGAATACAGCCAACTTCTTACACAATATAGGGGAAGCCATTCGAATGGGAATTCCCATTCAGCAGCGTCATGTCCTTGGACATAATTTTGTACGAAGTATCAGTCATATAGTAATGAAAGACAACTTGGATCTTCTAATTTTAGGATATGGAAAACCAAGAATGAGTAAACGCCCCTCAGAGAAGTTAGTGAATAATATTAAATGCACTGCGGTTGTTTTTCATGGAAGACCCGAATTTAAATATAAACAAGGGGTAAATCCTTCTATCCGTTGATCACAAAGTTTTTTGGGAGAGAAGAATTTTCGATTTTACTTAGTTTATGGAGGATATATTGAATTGAGTAAATATGAGCGAGTAGCAATTTACCTACAAGATAAACATAGTATTCCAGAGTCCATGGAATTCGCAAAATATGCGGAAAAGAAGGAATTCGAAGCTATCTGGCAAGCTGAAAGTAGATTAGCTCGAGTAGCATCAGTTCCAATGGCAGCAATGGCAGCCGTTACAAATAAAATAAAATTAGGTTCTGGAGTAATCAATAATTTAGTGACAGTAGCACCAGCTGTTGCTGCAACATTTTCAACAATGGATCAAATGGCCCCTGGGAGATTTATCTGTGGAATCGGTGCTTGGTGGGAACCACTTGCAAGTAAAGTTGGCACACCACGAACAAAGCCTCTAAAGCGAATGAAAGAATATGTGACTGTTTTGAAAAAACTCTTTAACATGGAAACTGTAACTTTTGATGGGGAGTTTGTTAAAGTGGATGGAATAACGCTTGATATTGTACACGGTGATCCTGATAAAGCTAGAGAGGTTCCAATATATATTGGAGCCACTGGAATGAAAATGCTTGAGTTAACAGGTGAGTTATGTGCTCAAAAACTCGCAGACGGTGTAGTTTTAAATTACATGGTATCTCCTGACTACAATGTTACTGCTTTGAAGCATTTAGAGATAGGAGCTAAACGAGGTGGTGGCTCTCTTGATGATATTGACCGACCTCAGCTTATTGTATGTTCAATGGATCACGATAGAGAGAAAGCACTTGACGCCGCTCGTGAACTGTTAACACAATATATGGGACAACAACCTCATTTAATGAAAGCTAGTAAGATGCCTCAAGATATCCTAGATAAAATCCATGCCGAACTTACCTGGCCTGCTACTAAAGAGCAGATTAGAAAAGCCATGAGACACATTCCGGATGATATCGTCCAGAGAATTTCAGCAAGTGGGACACCCGATGAGTGTTATGATCGAGTCCAACAATGGGTTGACAATGGTTGTACCTGTCCTATTCTCTATCAACTTTCTGATGATGTTAAATTGATGATTGACACTTTTGCTCAAAAATAGGAGTAGTTGTTAAACTCTAATTATGCTTAATGAAGGAATTCTAGCATCATCACAAGAATTCCAGTCACAACTCCCGCTACAACCATCCTAAGTCCATATAGAACTTTATTTTCCTCAGAAATTACACCTAGATAAGCACCCAATATAAATAATGCAATAGCAGTCAATATTACTGAGGAAATGTAAGCGATCTCAATTTCAAAACCTAATATTGGTGCAAAGAAATAAGGCATAAAACTAATCGAGGCGGCGATGAACGGACTTATACCATCAACAATGGCAACAAAAATTGATGACACTTGAGCTGCTTGATCATGAACTGTATCATTTAACTCTTCTAACATCGCACTTTCTTTTTCAGCCAATTCCTGTTTCTTTACAGCTGTTTCTGTAAGATAGGCACCAAAACCTCCACTAACACCCATGGCAATGCTGGCCCCAAGACCTGCTAGCAGAATAGTCTGTGGTTGATCAACATCAGCTAAAAACGATCCAATTATTATTCCGAGAGCAGTTAATGATCCATCAAAAGAATTCATTACCATATATCGTCTCGCGATTCCACCTGTCCCTCCCATGGACAGAAGCTCTTTAAGCTTTGAAATTGAGATCACTGATTCTAGTTTCCTTGAGTCTAATATTTTGAATTACTTTTCTACAAAGAAATTGGTAATATTATGAAAGATATATACTGAAAAGCTATTGTTTAAGGATTGAAAGTCAAATCTTCCATCTGTACTAATAGTTTTTTTAACTTCTCCAGCTCTGGTGGTATCGATTCAAAAATAGTAACATTGTCAAATACAACTTCTGGATCCTTAAAACCCGTTCCAGTTATAGGAAGCACAATATAATCAG
>JAEOTM010000142.1 GCA_016839815.1 Candidatus Hodarchaeota archaeon | reverse complement strand
TCTCAATTGCTTCTCTCCCAACAGAAATGAAATTCATATAAGTCCGGCAAGCTTCAGCATGAACCAGTGCTTCAACAATTTGATTACGAGAAATTCTATAGTCTAATAACCAACTATGATGTTCAAAGAGCTCAGATCTTATCATTCTTTCAACAATAACCCGTTGTTCCAAGCCATCAATGGTGTATATTAGTTCGGAGCTTTTAGCTAAAATTTCAAGAAGAACTTCCTCTGCCTGGTCAATATGAAATGTTTCTCGTGTTCCACGTGCTTTTAATACTAACTGTTGTGCAATAATTAACCCATCTTCAGGTTTCAGAACCTCTGGTTCATGTTTTGGAGCGATAGCTACAATCTCTTTTTCAATTTCAGCAAGGCTACTATCTGCACCAACCTCTGCAGCGGACCGAACAAATCTTGCAGTATCAGTTAAATCATCAATAAGCATGGCTACATCTATATATCTGCGTGTTTTCTTTTTATAACTCCATGAAGCACGAAAAACTCTCTCTACAGTCTGATCTAATATTTTTCGCATCTTTGGATCAGAGACCGAGGCTGCTAAAATAGAAACAAATGAACCACAAGAGAGATGCTCTATCCCTTTAAAGACTTTATTCTCTTTGATAATTCTTGAGACTCCTTCATCATCAGAAACTAGTGCAACCTTATTATTATCCTTCAAACTGAATTTTTTGGCGAGTATAACCACATCGATATC
Source organism: Candidatus Hodarchaeota archaeon (assembly GCA_016839815.1). Classification (GTDB taxonomy): domain Archaea; phylum Asgardarchaeota; class Heimdallarchaeia; order Hodarchaeales; family Hodarchaeaceae; genus Hodarchaeum. Next base: position 6,920 of record JAEOTM010000142.1, on the reverse strand, counting down.
AGCAGGGTCATCATTTACTCGAACCATCCTTTCCTGAATAGCATATTCTGCTGTTCGATTCCAAAGTTTTGAAGATCTTTTTACTGGTTCTGTTCGTATATATTTTGGGATAAGTTGACGTAATTGTCGAAAACGTCCTGGAATATCTGATCTCGGAATTTCATCAGGAACCATAATCTCCATTCCTACAGATTGTCCGATACTCTGAAGGTGAGGCATTAATGAATCAGATACTCCTGCATTCAGTAAGGAAATGAAAAAATTTGTATCAATAACTACAACATCAAATAATGATTCAGACAAAGATAGTATCTCCAGTAATAAGCTTCAGTTTGTAATTAATTTTGATTTAGTAACTATCAGGTGCTATTTTGAGGTGTAAAAGTAAGTAGAGCGGAGGGCGTGATTCGAACACGCGTAATACAGCTTTGCAGGCTGCTCCATAGCCATTCCAAGTCACTACATGATATATGAAGGACCCTTTGGTACCTCCGCATGAAGTAAACAGCCTAGAATACAATTTTTCATGGAAACTAAACAAATTAAAATTATTTCTGTTGATCATAAAAAATGATAAACTTAGTCATTAAATGTCGTTTTATCTAATATATTAGTTGAAATGGTTCCCAATGACCCTTATTCTACGGAAATCCGTCTTGAATTCTCAAATAACACTTTTTCCAGCTAATATGGGTAAAAATTGCTCCGAAGAAACCCCACTTGTTTTTTGTTAGTACAGAGGAATTTGGATATTTCAAAATGTTTTTAGAGGAAGTGAAGGTTTTGGAAGTTAGAAGGACTAGTTATGACTGAAAGTAAAATTCACGTTTACACCCCGAGTATGGATGGTGAGTATGTTCCTGTTAAGTTTTCTTCTCGTGCTGAAGATCTAAAAGATACCGAGGTTTTGATTTTCCTTGATGAAGAGACAAGACATATTTATATCTGGACAGGAGAAAACTCATCGGTTAGAAAACGTTTCATTTCAAGTCAAATTGCACGGCAAATGCGTTTGGAGAAGGGAATGACTCATAGAATATCAACTGAAGATCAAGGAAATGAGACAGTTAAATTTCAAGAGTTCATGTCAAGATTAGAAGCATCACCTGTGTCCCCTAGCTCACTCTTGGACGTTACTCCCCCAGTGATTGCTGCATCAATTAGTGAACCAACACCCTCCATTAAAGTACCAGAACATAAAAAGGCTAAAAGCACTAAAGATAAAGCTAAGGAAGAAAAAGTGCTTAAACCGGTATCACCGCCTCCCCCACCAGCATCTAAACCAAAAAAAGCTGCAGTAGAAAAACTTAAAGCAATAAAGAGAGTAAAAGAAGCAGAAGAATCTTCAATACTCTATTTTGCTGCAAATGAAATCGTAGAAGTAACAGATTCCAAAGCTAAACTCCTATTTCCTGCATCTGAAGATGAAACAACGCTTACAATGCTTCATACTTCTTCAGCCGCTCCAGAAGGATCTATCGCGCTTTATTCCTTGAAAAGAAATGCAAAAACCGCGACATGTAAAACTGCAAAACCAATATTTGTAATTTATCTGTCATCAGCAATGAATTCCGTTCAAGCCCTTGATGATCTCGAAATACCCATACCTGCAGGCTATTCCATTTATTACACCTGTCCAGCGAACACTTTTCTAGGAATAAACCTCGAATAATAATCTGACAAGCAATTTTTTTTTGCTTTCAGTCTTTTTCTTTCATTACTCCTCCTTTTGAAGAGAAAACTCTCTACTCTTGCTTTTTCGTGATAAAAACAATTTTAACACTCTTTTATCCTCATCTTTATACCTCAACTAGGTGATTATCGATGAGTGATGAAAAATTCAGTTCTCGCTTGAAAGGATTCTTTAGAATGTCGATGACAGATCGACAGCAAAAAATAAAAGACTTATGTCAGTTAAGTCAAGAAGATCTAGATTACTTAAATGTGTCTTCGGCCGCATTAGAGAAAGCAGGCCAAGGTTTTTATATTGAAAATGTCATTGGAGTTCAACATATCCCTCTAGGAGTTGCTACAAACTTCACAATTAATGGTGAAGACGTTTTAGTTCCCATGTCGGTTGAAGAAGCATCAGTTGTTGCTGCTGCATCGAATTCAGCTAGAGTAGCTCGTGCTACAGGTGGTTTTACAACGAGTAGTACTCCACCTATTATGATTGGACAGATCCAAATCCTAAATGTTCCAAACCCTTATTATGTTCGTGAATTATTTTTAGAACATGAAGAGGAAATTATTAAGATTGCGAATGAACAAGATCCAATTTTAGTGAAATTTGGAGGAGGATGTACGGGAATTAATGTTAAAGTCCTTGCAGATACTATTACTGAGCCAATGGTCATATTAGAACTGCTGGTTGACGTTCGTGATGCAATGGGTGCAAATGCAGTTAATACAATGAATGAAGCTGTTGCCCCTCTCTTGGAAGAATTATCTGGAGGCAAAGCATTATTACGGATTATCTCCAACCTTGCTATCCGAAGGCTTGTCCGAGCAAAAGCAACTTTTAAAGCAGAAGAATTGAAAACAGACAAATTCTCAGGAACTGAAGTAGTTTCTGGTATTTTAAATGCTTTTGCTTTTGCTGAGGCTGATCCTTATCGAGCTTCAACTCATAATAAAGGAATAATGAACGGAATCGATGCAGTGGCACTAGCTACCGCTCAAGATTGGCGTGCAATTGAAGCTGGAGTACATACTTATGCTGCCATAAAAGAACCAGGGAGATATGCCTCGTTAACAACTTGGGAGAAAAATGCTGATGGAGATCTTGTTGGGACAATAGAGATTCCTCTCGCGGTTGGATTAGTTGGGGGAGTCGCTCGAATCCATCCCATTGCTCAAATTGCCTTTAAAATTATGAAACTCAGTGTACCTGGTGGAGCACTAAAATTAGCAGAGATAATGGCATGTGTCGGTCTAGCTCAGAACTTTGGGGCACTTCGTGCTTTGGCATCCGTTGGAATCCAAGCTGGTCATATGAAATTACACGCACGTAATCTTGCTGCGTCAATGGGTGCAAAAGGTGAAGTTTTAGACAAAGTTATTGAAACTCTCACTAAAAGAGATTTAAAAGTCACATACGATAACGTGAAATCAATTTACGAAGAAATAACAAAGTAATTTCTTAATAACAAGTACTACAAGGATGAAGTCTAAATTTCTGAAAGATTTGAATAGTCCTCATCCTCTTGTACTATCCACTGATTAAGACCTATCATTTCTGACCGACAAGGTAATTCAAATCGGGTTAGAATATTCAGAAAATTAGCCAGAATTCTTCCTGTTGCACCCCAGATAATTTCCCCATCATAATTAAAAAATGGAACATGAAATAAATTATCCCCTTTGTATGGAACCGCTTCGGTCCAATATTTCTCAGGATCGGATATTTTATTTAGTGCTACCTTGATCACATACTCGATTTCATCAGAATTATGATTAGCACATTTGAGATCAAAATCTTCAGTAATATACCCAACTACTGGAGTTACAACATACTGACTGATTGTAAAAATGTCATCTAATAAACCAAGAACTTCAATATCTTCACAACCTACTTCCTCATTTGCTTCTCGAATCGCCGTTTGGATAAGATTCTCGTCTTGTGAAGTATCAAATCTTCCACCAGGGAAGGATATTTCATTTTTATGGTGAGAAACTCTTTCTGTTCTCCGAGTAAATAATAAAAACCAGTTATTCTTATTTTGAAATAATGGGATAAGGATTGCAGCCCGTCGATATCCTTGAGGAAGATCAAGAACTTTTCGGGTATAGTCCTGAAGCATTATTTGTAATTCTTGAAGGCATTCTGGAAGCTGAGACACTTAGATCTCCCAATTATTGGCGATAGAAAGTTTATATAAGAGAGTTTTTAGTAGAGTAATAAGGGACACAGAGATCCTTATCTGTTTATGGAAAATTCTACCTAGTTCCTTATGTTTAGCTATATATTTAATTCAGAGGATTCTTGAATCATCTGATATAATAATAATGAAATCTGTAAGAATATTCAAATATACTTGCGTGAATAAATTACCTAGAAAAAATGGGAACAATTTATGCCTTTTATCAATATTACGTTTGCAGAGGCAAAGAATTCTCTGAAAAATAAATCTCTAATAATCGAACTGCTTAAAGAAAAGAAAATAAATCCAAAAGAGGCTGACCTCTTAGAACAATTACACATATATGCACAAAATAAAGAATCTTCCTCTCTAGAAAAAGTGAAAGACCTTTGTTCTCAATATTTCCAAGACGATCCAGAAGATGCATATCAAAAACTCGATCGATTTGTTAAAAGTGATAATAAAAGAGTTGCTTGGGTTATATTCTCCCGTACATTCCAACAAATTCCATATGACGATAAAGACCCACTAGACGATTATACTCCACGAGTTTCTGAAGTTTTGATAATTAAATCCACCTTTATCGCTATCAAGTAAACAGGAAGAATTAATCATGCCAGAGTCGAACTGTGAAGAACTGATCTCTGAAGCAGAACTTGCTACCAGTCACTCGCTTAAAATCGCAGCAGATATTTATGAATCGACCGCAAGGTGTTACGATTCAAAAGGTAATAGAAAAAAAGCAGGTCAATACCTTACAATTGCGGGGGATTTTAATTTAGAAATTGGGAAACTGGATAAAGCAGCAAGTTGTTATGGAAAGGCTATTGTTAGATATCTAATGAGTGAAGATATTGAAACAGCTAAAATATTAGTTGAAAAAGGAAAGGAATTTGGTTTTACTTCTGCAACTTATCAATTTAAGATGGCTCTGAACGCGCTTGAGAAAAAAATTGTAAGTGATGATGAGGAATCGGTGGACCAAGATTTACAGTCACAAATAGGAGAAGAATTACCTGAAATTCAAATCCTTCCATTAGAAGAAGAAGAAGGTTTGATTCCTATTGATAGTAGAGATTTTGCTCCAAATGCTGATATTGATTTTAATAGGCAGGATTTCATAATTCCCCAATTAAAGACTGACGATCCCTCAAAAATGGACTCTTTTGCAGTATTAGCTGCAGTTTCCAAAACTGCAAGAAAGAAAACTCAATATAAGATTCGTAGCGATGCTGTAGTTAAAGATCAGAGGGGAGAAACAAAATTTTTATCACCAAAGTCGACTATCACTCCGAAAAGCACATCTATACAAACAAAGAGTAGTTCCCTTCCCAAATCAGTCTTAAATGCCTCAAACAAAACAGAAACTTCCCCAGATGTGGATATCTCAGTTACTCCTGAGGTAAATCTCGCTGACACTTTAGATCTAGAATATGCAGCAAAAACGGAGGTTACCAATGAATACGAAGAAGATTTACTAGATATCGAAATTGTTGATCGAATTCCATATAAATGGGAAATTGTAGATTTTCAGACTGATTTTACATTAAATAATACAATAAAAACTCAGGAAGGTACAGTTTTTACTTGGAAAGCAGAGAGACTAATGTCGGGAGAGAAAGGGAAAATCGAGTATATTCTACGAAAGAGGATAGAGCGATCGATTATTCTTAGAAAAGAACGTCAAGTTGTAGTATTGAATTTATTTCATTCTTTACACAGAAATCTAGAAACAAACCTTAATTTCGTTAATACCACGGGAGAGATAATTCAAGAGACACTCATTGAAGATGTTATTCCCCCAGAATTAGTTGTGAATCAAGCTGCTTCACCCCAAAATATTCGTTCAGTAAGAATACCAACCCATGACTCGACACTATTCCGGTGGATTTTCAGTAATCTACCTCCAGGTGACACTTTCTCGGTGAATTATGTATTTAAAGAAAAACCATTAACTCGACATTATATTACTGATATTGAAACTGGTTCAGGGAAGCTCACATGTAATAAAATCTCTCAACCTCTAATTGATTCATTTGAATGTGAATACATCTGGATGTATACCATTGAAAATTCATCAACAAACGATATAACGCTACATGATCGTATACCACTAGATTATATTGTATCTCTTGTTGACCCAATTCACTTAAGGCCAACAATATTTCGTGAAAAGTCTAATATCCTTTTAACTTGGAATTTAGAAGCAACAGAGAAGACGTATATTATAATAAGAATGTCTGGAAAGGAATCGTTTACTCCGCTTGCCCCCACAATTGAAATGAGAAATTTTAATGAAGTCCAGATGCTAGAAACTAACTCTGAATCAAAAAAGGCATTGATTGATATCAGACATCACAAACTCAAATTCTTGGAGATAATCTAAATGTCCAAAGATATTGATCCTCTGAATATACCCCAATTTGACCATGTCATTCTGGCAGTGTTATGGGACGATATTTCGGGTCCCTCGATTATATCATTATATCCTTTGGCTTATGATGATCCCGAATCTATAGCCTTACAAATATATCTAGCTTCAGTTACAGTTTTTGGCCAGCATGGTCAATCTCAAAGAACAGAATTTAGTGTCCCGCTGTTAAGTTTAGGTAAGAATATATTAGCTCGAGTGGCATTCGATGCATGGCATGACCCGTCAATTAGAGGAGAAGAACGTTTATTTTTCTTAGCTATAATAGCTAAGCATGACAGTGCCAATCTATTGAATACTCATCTTGATACACACATTTTCACATACTTAGATTATTTAAAACAGGAAAAAGATGATTTCAAAGCAAAAATTGTTTGGCAAAGAATTGCAGATTCAATAAGTGATCCTCCACTCAAAAGTATCCATTTTGATCCAGCTAGTCTAGATTCTGATTATGCTATATCACATGCTTTAAAGGACTTACAAACAGCAACAACTGCATGGGATAAGCTCAAAGATCGTAATCAACTTTGGGTTGCCTTGAAAGTAGCTAATCGATTAGAGAATATTGATGATAAAGCTGCAGGTGAGGCATACATTCTGTCTGGATTAATATTTCAATCCTC
>JAEOTM010000141.1 GCA_016839815.1 Candidatus Hodarchaeota archaeon | reverse complement strand
ACTGTTAATGTGAACAATACCGCATGGGAGATTAAATGACGATAAAGTATATGCTGCTTTTTCTGTGGACTTGATAAGAAAATATCAGACATTGATGACTGGATTTCTTCACTTATTCCTGCACCTCCTAACCAGAGTCCTATGAATGGAAATAGTAATGCAGCATAAGCCATGAAGTAAAGCAACACAAAGTAAAGATACAATCCTGAATCGCCTGAATTTAAACTATCTAGAATACCCTCAAAGAAAATGTCCATAAAGGGGGTATCTTCCATTCCCAAAAACCCACGTAATCCCTCTTCACCTGGATAAGTAAAGTAGCATAACCATGATCCCGCAATCCCGATAAAGAGAAGGAGAAGATAGATGTATTTTGATTGACGGCATATTAATCGAAAACTACTCAACCACATTTGATTGAACCTCCTCATCGTCTGTGTAGTAATGGATAAAGTATTCCTCTAAACTAGATTCAGGAAGGGCCACATCAAGGATTTTATACGCTTCCAATTGCTCAAAAACTTTGCTTAAATGCTGATTTTGTTGATATAGCCAAATTTGATAACGATGGTCTCCATTCGTACTATAAAGTTCATCATAATGTGAAATAAGATCTGATGAAAGTATAGAATTAGGAATAGGGGACGCTGTACTTACAATCAATTTTTGTTGAACTCTAGAACTTAAATCAGAAATTCGGTCATGACTCACCAGTATCCCCTCTCTAATGATGGCTACCTCATCTGCAATTTTCTGAACTTCAGCCAGATTATGACTACTAAAGAAAATTGTTTTTCCTCTTTGTCTTACTCTTTTTAAGATGGAATATAATCGTTGTTGGATAAGGGGATCAAGTCCTGAGGTCGGTTCGTCTAAAATTACTAAATCTGGATCATGCATCAATGCCTGAACTAATCCTACTTTTTGTTTATTCCCTTTACTTAATTGAGAAACTGATCTAGACTCATCTAGCTCTAGTTCTTTGACAAGCTCATCTCTGTAAAACGCAGGCCTGTTCCGTAACGATTCAAAATAGTCAAGTATCTGCTTTACCTTAAAATGACGATAAAGATTAAACTCCCCAGGTAAATAACCAATCTTTTCCTTCAAGGATATTTCGGTGGTCCAGTTTTTGATCGTATTACCGAATACTTTGATCTGACCATCATTCGGTTTCAAGATTCCTAAAAGACAACGAATTGTGGTGGTTTTGCCAGCTCCATTGGGGCCTAGAAATCCTTGAATAATACCTCTTTTTATTCGCAGGGTTAAATTTTCAATGCCCCGGTGTTGACCATAATATTTAGTCAAATTTTCTAATTCAATGACTAATTTACTTTCATTCTCCATCTTAATCGACCTATGAACTTGATTTAATGATTTTATATCGAATTAGATTAGATTTATATTTCTAAATACTGAATCTACTACTAAGAATGTTGTAAACCCCTCTTATAAAAATGTTCACATTGGTAAACAAATTTGATTATGCTTCCTTGGGGAAATAATTACCCAATACAAGAACAAAATCTGGAGGTTCTTCTCGGTAATCCAAAAACCATTTCCATCTCTCCCGATCAAAATAAAAAGCGACAACCGATATGCTTGTCTGGAAAATTATACCTAACGAACCAAAAAGTATCCATGCTGCAAAAATTCCTATACATGCTGAAAATATTTCAACTCCTATTCGTTGCCATCCAGAAACCATCTTCCCATGAGGTTTTTTGTCGCCTGGAAAGTTAAATTGACTCAATAGAAAAACACTTAGTATTAAGAGAGCTAAGAAAATCCATGAATCGATTTTCGTTCGTTCCTGTGAATCAACCAACGAAAAGTTGAAAGTTTCCAAACCAAGGATTAATAGCCAAACCCAAGTTGTTAATTCTAACATAAAACGCATTAATGGGGCTTTAAACATCGTACCTCGAATTTCACTCATAATTACAATTCCTATCGAGTAGTTTTGATAATAAGAAGTAGACTTTTAGGGCCTCATAACTACTACATTCAGAACTACGTAGAATCTGGAGTCATTATATACGAATTAACGTTTCTTGCTGTTTACATTTTAGATCAAACCTCAGCTTTTGCTCTATCCCCTCTTTTCGGATATATTCTTTGGAAAAGAGCTTAATAATAATAAGAGAACTTGTAAAAGAATGTAATAAGCATTTAATGGGATGAAAAAGGACGGTTTTAAGCAGTTTTCGAGTGTTGTAGCAACTGTTTGATTTTCCAAAAAAACGGAAGCTTTATTCTCCCTTAGATAGTTGGTAATACAAATAACAATTAATACCTCCGACTGCCAATAACGTAATCGGGTAAATCGGTGGCACGGAGACGGTAAGAATTACTATTCCGAATTCTTGCAACGTATATGCGGGAACTACAAATCCAAGTAATCCTACAAGGATTGCTATTATTCCGCTAATAAGCAAAGCTCTCTTCATATCGGTTTTCACCTAAATAGATTTTCCCTATCGAGGACTTCTACACAAGTATGAAAAAATGGAGGAGTTATTCGAAATGATAATTTTGGAGTTTTAAAAAGATATCCATAATAATAGTTTTCACCATTACTAAGACCTTGGCTATTATACAAGTATCTTCTTTTTTCAAACGTTAAACACCGCATTATTACATCGTTAACTGATGGGATAATTTACATTATAGGAAAAAAAAACCTCTAAGAAGTGAATCTTGAGGAAATAATCTCTGACTAGAAGAATATATTTCTCCTAATTTTCTTTTAAAACGTCTTATTTTATCGGGGATATTTCTAAGTTGAAAACGATCTTATTTCTGGGGGAATGGAGAATCATACTACAATTCCAGAAAATCTCATCTTTTACGGTACCTCAATACAGTACCAATTCCCAGAAAGACAATCAATAAACTTAGGGAAGAAGTTTGAGTGTCAGGATTGGTGGTAGACGCCGTGGTAGAAGCCGTAGTACTAGGTATACTAGAATCACGTGTAGTAGTGGTTGTTT
>JAEOTM010000140.1 GCA_016839815.1 Candidatus Hodarchaeota archaeon | reverse complement strand
TCAGAGCTGAAAGACCCGATGTTTTAACTGAGTTAGATTTTTGGTTCATCACTTATGGGGGTCTCTTCCTCTTTGTATTTTGGTTAATTGGTATCCTTACTATTTTCGGAGTCAATACTCTTGTTTTTTACCGAGGAAGTAGGATTCAAAATCCGAGGTGACTCTCCTCTGTTCTCCTCCTATTGAAGTATAAATTTCGCTCTGGTTTGCTGTTTACAATTATCGCACACGGGCTACTAAATAGAATTTAGCGTGGAAATTTTCAGTCCTCTCGTATTTCTAGGAAAAAGCCTTAAGGAGTCAAATAGAGTTTGTGTTGAGTCTTCTGGTCTTATGTCTGGTGGTCACTTCTTTTTGTTATCTTTCATGAACTTATGACTTGTTTTGATAAGATGCGAAGGATATGTTCGATTTGTGTCTTGTCAGCTATTTGTGCTTCAAAGTACTGACCATTTAATTCCTTAGCTAATTGTTCTCCTTCCTCTCTTGTCACCTCTTTCCTCTCAGTAATTTTTCCTACTATCGCTGGGGGAACTTGAATGATTACTTTTTGTTTGAATTCGTTATAGAAATCTTTCACCTTTTGATAGGCTTCTCGATCATCCTTTCCAAAGAGAAATATCCCTGCGGACGATCCTCGATGATAGTTGGAACGATTTTGGCGGAAAAATTCCTCCCCTGCAGTGATCACAATAATGAGCTTCACCTGTAATGTTCCAATTGTAGTTTTCTTGGTTGGAATATCCACACCAAGTGTGGGTAAGTCATCTCTGTCAAAGATGACGCAGCTCTTCTATCACAAGAAATCTAAACTCCCACTCTATTCCTTTTTTCTTTCCTTAAATGGAAAAACATGTTATAAATAGTGACACACATTATGTCCTGATGGTAGCTATAAGACCACATGGGTTAACTAAATCCCAAGTATTCATTTTTTGTATTTTGATCCATGTTCAGTTGAATTTTTCTATGATGACCAGAGCTGTTCCAATACCTAATATAATAACACCTGCTGTTTTAAAGAAAAATGATTTTCTTATGTTCAGTCGTTACTTTGGAGGATCTGTTGGTGATCTGGTTTCGGATATCTCTCTTGATGGGAATAACCATATCGTAATCGCTGGTCAGACCTATTCACCTGATTTTCCTCTGAAAAATCCCTCTGGATCAGAATATAACGATAATGGTGATATTTTTCTTGCTCAATTTACCCTCGATGGTATTTTAATATGGAGTACTTTGCTTGGGGGACATTTACGAGACTATTGTGAGGCAATCTGTATTGATAACCAATATAATATCCTTGTTATTGGTACTACTGAATCTCCTGACTTTCCTACTACCTCTCCACTAGATCAATCCCATAATGGGGATTATCAAGATGTCTTTTTAAGTAAATTCTCAAGTACTGGTCGACTTCTCTGGTCTACTTTCCTTGGAGGATCAAAAAACGATTTTGGAGTAGATGTTTGTGTGGATAGTCAAAATTGTATTTTTGCTTATGGTCAGACTTCATCAGATAATTTTCCCGTTACCTGGGGTTATGATGAAAATACCAGTATTCAAGATACAAACAAATTATTTATCTGTAAGTTTTTCCCTAATGGAACACAATCCTTTGGATTTTTGTTTGGAAGTGCTCAGGATTATGATGAAGCAGCAAGTATTCATGTAGATTCTATTGATTCGATTATTATCACTGGTCATACCCGTTCAAAGGATTTCCCAACATCAAATGGGTTTGATCTGTCACACAATGGAGGGGTGCAAGATCAGGATGCTTTTCTCTCAAAATTCGATACTGGAGGACAGCTAGTCTTTAGTACTTTTTTAGGGGGGAATGATACAGATTTTAGTAAAGCTCTGGTTGTAGATAAGCGAGGTAATATCATTATAGGTGGTTTTACATCATCAAGAGATTTTCCAATCACATCTGATGTGCATGATCAAAGCTTTAATGGAGGATATACTGATATCTTCATTACAAAATTCTCAATGGCAGGTAGCTTAATATTTTCCACCTTCTTAGGTGGCAATTACTCCTATGATTTTCTCTCTGGACTTCAACTTGATTGCGAGGATAATGTAATTATTTCGGGTACAACATATGTAGGAGATTTCCCTATCTTAATAGAGGGAGATTTTACAATACATACAGGCTTAGCGGAGGTTTTCATTGGAAAATTATCACAGAATGGAACCGAACTGATCTATAGTTTCTTATTCGGAGGAAGTGATCATGATACGTGTGGTGGTGTCATAAGAGTTAATGATCACCTGTTTCTTACTGGATCAACAACTTCCAGAGATCTTCCCCTCCGATCTCATAATACTACTTACATAAACAATTGGGATATTTATTTGGCCGGCTTTACTGATCCAATAACTGAATGTAATGAAGTAATCAGTTGTCTTCCAGGAAATTCAACTGGTTTTTCTGTCTCTACTACTTTTCAAGTTACAAGCTTTCAATTATCTCATTTGACAACTACTTCAAGTCTTTATTTTTCCACTTTTCCTTTATTTATTGCCTTTTTTCTTATTTTTCTTCATCGTAAGACTCTGAGTAATGGTTAAAACGTATCTATCTTGAGTTTGGGTCTTCTGTCTGGAACTCATTTTTAAAATCAGAGTTGATGTTTTACTTTTCTTAATCTCTCAGTAATTAATTATCAGAAAGACTTCAGAAATCTAATAAAGATGAACAATTTTATCTCAGTAAGGTGAATTGACTCCAAAAAAGGGAGGTTAAGAATTGAAGTTCTTAGATAGTAACGAATATCCCAAATATGACAATTGGCAACCATTAGACTATAATGAATGGGTTCAAAGAAGTTTTATCACTTCTTTACTCAAACCAGAGGCTTTTAATCGAATCTTTCAAGATCTAATTGTCAAAAACACCGAAGAGTGGATTAAAAATTCATTGATTGTCAATAAGACTATCATTCCAGGATTCCGTCTAATCCATCATTTTTCCGGGCAACTCACAAAGACAAACAAGATTATTTGTTTTGGATTAAATCCGAAGGCTGGTGTTCATATTGTTGATGAATTCAAAAGAATTCTGTTTACATTACCCAACTATTATGATCTTGAGAAAAGAAATATCGGTTCGTCTGAAATTAATGCACGATTAGATAGTTTGATGAACAATCCTGAAAAACAGTATAATATTGCGGAGTTTTTTTGGAATGATGAAAATGATCGATTTTCAATAATGACCAGTCTCATTGATGTCTATAGAAGAAAAGGTATTTCCGTGGGTAATCTCTGGGGGTCGTATAAGAAGATTTTTTCAACTATTCTAAATATTAAGAACATCACACCTGAAAAGAACAGTAAGCTCTGGATACAAGCGCATGATCATCTGGTAATTATCGATTTGATTCCATATTTTACCAATGCATGGAATTTTCCTATCAATAATGAATTAGTACCTTATTTAGATCAAATGCTTAAATCTTTGCTTGATACACCTGCTTCGAATAAGACCCTGATCTTTTTTGGGGCAGATTATATTGATCTATTCAGGAGAGCGTTCAAGACATATGGAGGAGAATTCATGTGGAGGATGAATCAAGAGATTCCTAAAAAAGCTCGAAATACAGAAATCTACTCTAAAGAATTCAACTTAACACACAAAATTGAGCATGAAAAAGAATTTCAAGTATTTTTTCTGCCCTTTCCCAGACAAAATACCGCTCCTGAATATATTGGGAATATAAGGGATTCTATTGGGTGATTAGCTAGCCTTAACTCCTTGTGTACGGGTTATTGATTCCATAGAATGTGTAACTTGTCAGTCCTCTCGTTTTTTTTAGAAAAAAGCCTTAAGGAGTCAAATAGAGTATATGTGTTGAATCTTCTGGTCTTCTGTCTGGTGGTCACTTCTTCTAATTACTTTTTATTTTTAATTCTCCAGATTTTCTAGATTATTGCGAATAGTTTCTCTAGTTAACTCCTTATGTGTGAATGATCCCTCTAGTAACTATTATTGACGACGCTTGGAATTTTGTCGGAAGTAATTAAGGCTAGTCGTGTCAACCTCTTATGTCAGATAATGAATATTTACAAAAAATATGCGTTATTGGGAGTCCTGATTCTCTTAAAACCCAGTTTATCCGTTCTTTTGCAGAAAATAAATTTGATACCAATTACTTGCCTACTCTTGCCGTGGATATTACTACCAAGAAAATTACTTTTGATGATATTCAAGTTAAATTGATCTTAGTAAACAGGACGGGTCAGGAATTTTTTGGTAAACTCCGTCCTTCCTACTATCGGGGGGCTAGCGGTGCCATTATCTTGTTTGATAAGTGTGATCGTCAATCTTTTGCAGATATCCCTAATTGGCTTGTGGAATTTCAGAAATACATCCGATCTGAGGTACCAGTTGCGTTGGTTGGACTTATTAGTCCTTGTGATTCTGTTAACTCTTTAGATGAAATTTCTTTTGAAGAAGGACAAACACTCGCTACTCAACTCGATCTGGTCTATTTTGAGTCCAAACCGACTGATGGACACAAAACCTCTGAGATTTTTACCTATTTGGCAAGACAAGTCATCGTGAGATCGCCTTTCCTAATGCAGTCTCGAATCCTAAATCGTCAGGAAAGTTATGGTTGGGATGATTTGGGATGGCAACGGAGTATGAATGACCAAAAGAAAGCTCATAAGATTCACAAGATTGTTGTCGTTGGGGATCCAAAAGACCGAATAGCAACACTTCTTCAACCAAGATTGAAAACTCGTCTAAATGACAGGAAGCAATCTCCACACCAAGAAGATGTATCTTGGATTCACAAGGTAGAACACAACAGATCTCATTTTGTTTTTCATTTCACATATTCTACTTTGTCACCCGAATTGTGGGAAGAGGATAGAGAAAAAAGAGGGAAATTCTATCAAGAAGCTACGGGAGCAATTGTAGTCTGGGATTACGAGAATCACGATACTATCAAGAACTTAGAGGATTGGTTGACCGAAGTTAGAGATTTCACTTCAAAAGCACTCCCAGTGCTTCTACTTGGTATTAGGAGTGATATGAGTCCACATTTTGTACGGGAGATTGCTAGTGATTTTTTTGAAACCTTTATTGCTAATCCCACACTCCTAGATAAATTAAGTGACATTTTCATCTGGAAACTGAGACACCCTTTTAGCACAACTTTTCCTAGGAAATTCAGACAGGATTTACATAGGAAATTAGATAGACAGTCCTCATCGAAGAAGACATTAGCATCACGAAGGAAATTTAGGAAGCTCAAATTTAGAATTCCAGAAAATACAACCAATGAATATTTACTGAAAATTTGTGTTCTGAGTAGTGTGCAAAAGAGGAAGGATCGATTCATCCAAACATTTACTGGAAGAACACAATGGTCTGACCCAAGTTCGACTGCAGTCGGTGTTGATATAACCACCAAGAAAATCACAGTTGGAGAAGCTGTAATTAAACTTATTATCCCTAATACTAATGATCAGGAGGCTTTCAGGAGGGTAAGGCCTAGTTATTATCGTGGAGCGAGTGCACTCATAATTCTCTATGATAAATGTGATCGTTCATCATTTGAAGACCTTCCTGATTGGCTTGCAGAATTTCAGAAATACATCCAACCAGAGGTACCGATTGCTCTGGTAGGTCTTATCACTCCTTGTGATGAGAATTCTGAAGTGGTTTCATTTGAGGAGGGAAATGGGCTAGTTAATGATCTAAATCTGACGTATTTTGAATCTGAACCTACTGATCGTCAACAGGTGTCTGAAATTTTTTCCTATTTAGCCCAGCAGGTGGTTGAGAGCTGAGTATGAAAGACCGTTATGTCCTCAAATTCTGCGTTATTGGCAGTAATTATGAATTGAATAAAAGAATGATTCAGCACGTAGCAGATCATGAAATGACGGAGCAACTAATTGAACAAATGGGACAATATATCGCCACTAGTGTGATCACAGTCCAAGGACAAGAAGTAAAATTAATACTAGATATTATAAGGGGCGATTGGATCGATGGAAACTTAAGACGTTCCTCCTACGAGGGATCTGAGGGTTTGATAATAATTTTCGACAAAGGTGATCGGGCCTCCTTTGAGAGTGTATGGTATTGGTGTCAGGAATATCGAAAAGTTCAAGGATCAATGAAACCCATTATATTGCTGGGAGTAATTTCAGAGTCTGAAGAGGT
>JAEOTM010000139.1 GCA_016839815.1 Candidatus Hodarchaeota archaeon | reverse complement strand
GGTTCGACTACTATATCAAAAATCGATTGAGTCATTTCTGGATTACCCATAGAGGATAACATGTCTCGACTGAGACCATTGAGCCAAATACCAACGCCAATACCTAGTAAAAGACCAAAAAGGCCTCCAAGAATGCCGATGAGGACAGTTTCAATGGAATAAGAGAAGAAAATCTCTCTCTTTTTTGCACCGATAGCACGTAGCATACCAATTTGCTGTTCCCGTTCTTCCATATTCATTAACTGGATGTTTGTAATCAATAATAATCCTGCAATAACTACTACAACTCCAAACATCTGGAAAATGCTAGTAAAACTTGATAACCCCTCCTCGAGACTTCGACGACTATCTTCTCGTATAGGATTCACTTCCAGAAGATATTCAGGAAAAAAAGTACTAAGCGAAGATTCGATCAATCTTTTTAGCCCAAAAGTTTTCTCAATTCCGAGAAAAGCGTTATTTTCATGATCTTCGATTCCTATCACAATTCTCGTAATTGGACTATCCATAGATGTCCGTATAAGTGATTGGACCCCAGTTTCACTCATGAAAATTCTCCTGAAATCTCCTGGATCCCCTGTTCGCCCATATTCATGATAGCGGTAAATATCAGTAACTGTAACATTGTGGAAAAAGGGATTACCATATTCATCAAATAAATTTATTGTAATTTGAGCACCTATAGAAACATTTAACGAACCCGCTAATTCTGGAGAGATTATGACCTCATTGTCTGCAAGTAAGGGAATTTCCAGCTCAAATCCAGTAGAATTGGAGTAAAGACCACCCCAGAATGAACTGTTGAAATCAACACCAATAGTTTCAAGAGTTACTCCTTGTTCAAATTGACCTTTTTCAGGATAATAAGCAGTTACTGAATAAGTAATTTGGGGAAAAATTCCCTCAATTTCATTATCGAACTCTTGAATGAGAATATCCGAAACATTTTGAGGAAAATAGATCTGATTAACAGAATACACTAGAATATCTGTATTTCCAAAAGATTCAACCATTATGTCTTTATAGTTTCTTTCAATTGTACCTTCAAGGATTTGGGTCTGAACAACTAGCGAAATCCCTAAGGCTACTACAAATGCAGTTAAAATAAAATTTCGTTTACGACGACCTATAACTGTGAATGAATATCTAATTGTATACAGCATTATTTATTCTTTCCCTCTTAACTTCTTCGAAAAATTGATATTGTAGAAATCTCATTATACAAGTTGAACACCAATTTTTTTTATATTTGGAAGAAGACAATCAGATGTATAAAAGATCTGACTTAGCGGCATCAGAATTGTCACTATTGAGAGTTTAACAACTTTTCCACAGTTTTATACTATCGAAAAATGTAATAAATTGTCAAAAAAGCAGATTATTCTAAAATCTGGAACATCATTTGCGGTTTTGTTCTATTTTACGATAATAGAATGATTGATTACTCTTAAACCATAATTCATGATTTATGTTTAATCCTAGAAAAATTGGCTCTTTGGATGTATTCAACCGATTTATTCGGTCTGCAACGGCGGAATTTGCTGCAAATTCAGATGGTACTGTTATAGATGAATATTATGAATTATACGCTAATCTAGCCTTGGGAGAGGTCGGTTTGATAATTCAAGGACATCTATATATCATGGATGAAGGAAAAGCACATAAGAAAATGGCTGGAATTGCCCATGAGTATCACTTAGATGGTCTTAAACAAATCATTCAATCTGTTCATAAGACTCAAACGGGGAGTAAAATTGCAGCTCAATTGAATCATGGTGGTCTCCATTCTGTGTCCAAGAAAGCACCCTCCGTTCCTGAGGGAAAGAATGCCCAAGTAATGACGGAAGAAGACATTGAATCAGTAATTTCTAGTTTCGGGATAGCTGCTTCAAGAGCTAAACAGATTGGTTATGATGCGGTCCAAATTCATTCAGCCCATGAATATCTTTTGAGTCAGTTTCTTTCAAGTAGATTAAATCAACGAAATGATTCTTGGGGGGGTAATTTGGAAAATAGAGCAAGTTTTTTACTGTCTGTTTATCGTGAAATTCGGTCCAAG
The DNA here is from genome assembly GCA_016839815.1 of Candidatus Hodarchaeota archaeon. Lineage (GTDB taxonomy): Archaea > Asgardarchaeota > Heimdallarchaeia > Hodarchaeales > Hodarchaeaceae > Hodarchaeum. Next base: position 1,996 of record JAEOTM010000139.1, on the reverse strand, counting down.
GTTGGTTCCAACTATCCAGTGTTAGTAAAAATAAACAGTACTGACGAACCCAAACAGGGGTTTCCTGTGGAAGACGCTGCTGCAGTTTCTAAATGGTTAGCAGATGAAGGTTTAGATTTAATTGAAATAAGTGGAAATCAATCTATTAGAACAAAATTTGATCATGAAGCTTATTTTGCTAAAAATGCGCAATACATCAAGAATAATATTGGAGACATGCCATTATCTGTTGTGGGAGGTAATCGTTCTTTCGAAGTCATTCAACAACTTCGTCATGAATTTGCTGATTTCATTTCCTTTAGTCGTCCCTTTATTAGAGAACCTGATTTAGTTCATAAGTTCAGAAACGGAAAACAAAAAGCAGATTGTATTTCGTGTAATAAATGTTTCAATCCTCCACTTATTATTACCTGTCTAGATAAAATAATCTAAGAAATTAAATTTCTATGTTGTAACAGTTATTCACCACCTATAACAGTAAACATAACAGGTTTTTAGATTTTAATTCTCTTTTTTTTGTACATTTAAAGAAGGGACTGGAAATGTAGAGTTTCTCGGTTTTTCACTATCTTTATATGACTGGCTAATTTTGATCGCGATAGGAATATATTGGAAATAGCAGGAAAACCCTAGTTCCATTTGAGGTTTCGACTTGAAAGATACTCTTTATTATCCTCAAAATCCAATCGAATGGCAATCAGCCATATTCCAAGGTATTGGAATAAGTAAATCCGAAGGTCAAAAAAAATATCTATCCAGAACCTTCCCTTATCACCAACTCGAGCAATGGATACGAAATACATTTAGTGAAGGATTTAGTCCAGATTTTATACCAGCACTATTAAGGAACATCAAAGGTTTAGTTGCTTGGGTGTATGGAGGAGAAAAAGAGCCATCTTGGCCACATTCTGATGATAGAAAATAGAATTATCGTTCAATTATCACTTCACAACACGAATTACCTTTTGGAATGCTTTCTGTGTGAGAGAGTTTAAATTTTATATCTGGAAACAGCCCTTCTAGCATCCCTTCATAACCTGCAGTGTGCACTTTTGAGCATAAAATACCTGCTTCTGCAAATTGGTCGAAGCCTGCTTTTTTGATTGAGTCCCAATATTTACAGTCTGAAACTTGAGAAATGATTTTTTCTCCATCAAGCTGGTTAGTCCCTACAAATCCCATCAGATCCCCATAGAATTTACTTACTTTTACCAGTGCTTCATACATCTCTTCAATTGATTCAAATTGTTGATCTCGGGGAATTCCTAAGTGTTTCTTAGCTTGCCATGCTATTCGCATTGAATAATCTCGCCAAACTTCAGCATCAATCTCAACTGCCTCTTCAACCCCATATTTTTCCATTACAAATCGAAACCATGCACCATCCAAACGAATGATGGCGTAATTTACTAATTCTTGAGAAAATTCGGTCATTAGACGAAAACCTCCTAGGTAGAAGTGGATATTTTATAGAATTGTCCCTAAATAGGTTTCCATGAACATAGGTTAAATTACTCGTTCATCTTTTTCTGTTTTTCAAAGAGCTTATCTGTTAAGAAATTCCCAACACTTTCCATTTTTTCATCAATTTCAGCTGATTTTGTCTGAGTATGTTCTTTTTGAGGTTTAGGAATGCTAAAGATTGATAAAGTTCCTACTATTTTAGATTTTTCGTCCATTACTGGAAGAAGTGATTCACCTGTTATTGAGAATATCTCCCATGCTTCTTTTAATGGTTGACCAATTTTGAAGGTATAATCAATAGGGAATGCTACTTCATACACCTGAATATTCTCCAATTTACTAGTTGACTCAACCATATTAAAAGGAATAAAACCTGATGGATTTCCATCTTGTGTAATGATCCAAGTTTCTTTTTCCGATTTGTTAAATTGAATTTCTGAACAAAAGTTATTCCATTCAATCAGCTTGAAGTTAGACTGAATATATTCATCTAATAAATTTTCTGAATTAGTCATTTCTTGATATTTTTCAT
>JAEOTM010000138.1 GCA_016839815.1 Candidatus Hodarchaeota archaeon | reverse complement strand
GTCCCAAAGCACTCAAGAGATAAATTGGATTCCTCCCTGCATTTAATGCCTCGAAGTGCCCATTCTGATTTACAACGGTGGTATGGGGGAGAAAATGATTCATTCCTAATCTCATTATTATGTGATGAATATCACAACGATTTGACTGAAGAAGAGTTTCCCAAACATTTAAGGAAATTAGTGCCTGGAACAAGGGCCAAGGCAGGTCAACATTTGAATATTACTTCTAGAGCGGTAGCTGATACTTTTCCAGGCCCAGTTTTTCAAATAGAACTTGAGAAGAATTCAATTGCAGAAACTGCTCGTTGTGTTGGTTTTTTCCATGCTGTGACTATTCGATTGTGTCAATTAAAGGATTCCAATCCCTTTGATCAACCAGCTGTCCAACAGTATAAAGATAGGGCTTCTCATCTATATCAGAAACTAAAATAGATGGGACTGCAGCATAAGTGTTGTCAAATACTCCTGTGAGTGTTTGTCTTAACACAATTAATGACATATTACTTGTTCAATAAAACCTCTTATTGGAGAGTAAAAGAATAATTGACTCTTCTTAAGCGATAGGATGAGATAGTATGCTGTTTTCGCTCAAATTTATTTTAGGTTCAATTATGACTGCTGGGATTCTGGGAATAATTGTAGTTGGAGCATTCGTTATGAATCCTATGTTATTTATTGATAGTGACGATGTGATAGTTAATAATTCCTTATTCCTTTCAGCTCCTCGAGATAATGTACGAATTAACAAGTTAACTATTGTAGGGATGAAATTAGTAATTAATGCTTCTTATGGTGGTGGATGTAAAGATCATGAGTTCCAGTTGATTGCTTCAGATCAATGGTTAGAATCATATCCTGTACAAACACCAGTGTTGTTCAGTCATAATGCAAATGGTGATATGTGCGAGGCTTTTTTCACAGAATTGTTCTCTTTCAACTTAACTCCGTTAAAAGATCGTTACCAAGAATTATATCATGAAACATCAGGGACCATCAAGATCCGACTTGAAGGTGGAATTGATACCACTGGAATAAGTTTTTCATTCTAGGCCAAAAATCAGAGTGAAATACAATCGATTCTTAGTCAAAACTAAACCGATCTCGAAACATCCTGATTCCTTTGACCTACTTAGATTTCAGATCCTGGATTTCGTTTATCTAAGTCCTGATAATACACTGTTATCAGATCTTGATGACTAAATCCTACTTTCTCATATGCTTGACGAGCTGGAATGTGAGCATCGTCTAAACCCGTTTCTACTAGTGCAAATCTTAAACCAGCAGCTCTGAAAAACATTAAAACATGGCGATACATAAATTTGCCCCAACCTTTGCCGGCATATGCAGGAAGAACTCCATTATTCTCAATGACACCATAATTTTTCTCAGGTTTGAGTTTAAACGATACATACCCAAAAATTCCTTCTTTTTCTTCCAATACCCAGATCCATTCTGGATGTCCAGCAAATAAATTATGATTCTGAATTGTTTTACTTTTTGGCCAGGGAAGATCAGGATTGTAGTAAATTCCTTTATATACTTCTTCCCCTACCATATTTACAAAGCTTTCATAGATCTTAGTATAACAGATAATCGTTATTTCGTCTATTTGATCGAAATCGTTCTCCTTGGCATATCTAAGAGTTATTCCATCTTTCTGACTAATTATCACTTTGATGCCCCATTTATGCAGTCGTATAAGATCTTATTTTCACTTCAATCAACTTTAATCTTTATATAGTGATTTGATCTCCAATTAAGTATTGGTTAGAGAAGAGTGGGATTATGCAACAAATTCGGAGAAAATTATTTTCCTTTGTATTGTTTTTGTTGGTGGTTCAAATTATCGGCATTAACAGTAATGGTCTTGAAACTTCAGGAAATAATGATGTTGAAAGTATAATCATTAGTAATTCTCTATATGATTCCGCTCCAAGGGATACATATAATATAGAGCAGTTAAAACTTGAAGGGGATCAGTTACAAGTAAATATTACTTATGGTGGGGGTTGTGAAAATCATACTTTTCGTTTAATCGGATCTGATGAGTATGCAGAGTCCTATCCCGTTCAAACTAGTGTTTTACTCAGTCATGATGCCAATGATGATCCATGTGAAGCCCTACTTGGAGAAACATTGGTTTTTACCCTACTCCCCTTGGCCCAGAGATATCGAGAACTATATCGAGTAAATTCGGATGTAATAACCATACATCTTACAGGAGGATCAGAGGGTAAATCTCTTAACTATAATTTTGATATCACAGACATCTCATCGCCTGAGGATCAGGTTACAAGTCTTGAAACATGGATTTTCTCAATATCCGTAGTTATACTTGTTAAAAATCGAAAAAGAAAGAAACATCAGTAATCTCAGATAAAATTTTGTGTACTTAGTCATTCACCTGTATACATACACTTTGCGATGTGCGAATGACGTTTTCATGTCATTTTCCTTCCTATTTACGCTTTGAAGTAATCGTATATTTCGTATCAAAAAAATAGGAGAGATTTTTTTCTTTATCCATCCGTAGACCGAAGTGTAATACATTATCATTATAAAAAATGAGGAAAGAAGGTGAGGAATGCT
>JAEOTM010000137.1 GCA_016839815.1 Candidatus Hodarchaeota archaeon | reverse complement strand
GGAAAATTAACGAAGAAATCCGAACTGATACTACAGGCCCAGTATTATCATACACCTATTCTGCCGAAGCAGCGGTTATGATTCAAGTAGAAGTGTTATTTATTACTAATGACGGGAGCTTGTGTCGGGCGCATGATACGATTGTTTTCACTCCCTGCATCAATATTCCAACCTGTACGGGAGGATTGGCCATCGATCTAGAAGTCCGCCTCATTCAGAACGAAGGGTTCATCCCTATTTACGATATGAGTTGTTTAGGGCCAGGTGATTATACAATTCAAGCTGTTGGAGGTCCACCTGATTCAGGCTCCAATGCAAATTATATATGGAAAATTAACGAAGAAATCCGAACTGATACTACAGGCCCAGTATTATCATACACCTATTCTGCCGAAGCAGCGGTTATGATTCAAGTAGAAGTGTTATTTATTACTAATGACGGGAGCTTGTGTCAGGCGTATGACACTATTACTTTTACTCCCTGTAATGATATTCCTCCCTGCAATGATACTAATAGTTTAACTATTCAAGTTTCGCGAATTGAAGATACTGAATCTTATCCAGTGGATGTCAAAAATTGCCTGACCGAAGGAAGATATAAATTTCATGTACTTGGATTTCCAAGTGAAAAGGTCTTCGTATGGAGAATCGATGGAGTCGTACAACCTGATGAGATTAGTCATACATTCTTCTACGACTTTTCAGTGGACAATGCGGTCGTTATCAAGGCCGAAACTTTGCAAACAACCCTTGAAGGAAGTCTATGTAGGGTAGATCAAACTTTGCTACTGCTTCCCTGCACCGCAATTCCTCAATGTCCTGATCCTTTAACTATTACTTATTCCATTGTACGAGAAGAATCTGAAAATTCTGTTGTGGTTACTGATTTAACCTGTTTTGCACCAGGAGAATATTCATTTCACATAAATGTACAATCTGAGTTTCTAGGACAGACTCCAACTTTTAACTGGAGAGTAGATAACATTGAGGACCTAGAGGAAGCTACGTCTACTTTTACATATAGTTATTCTGCTGAAACAACTGTTGTTATTCAGGTGCAAATCACAATACCGACTCTAGATGGGAGTCTTTGTCAATCCGAGCAAACTTTTGTCCTTTCTCCATGTAGTCCTATACCTGAATGCCCTGATCCCCTTACGGTACATTTAGAAGTCTGGAGAGTTATCGATGGACCTAATCAGAAAATGGAAGATTTAAACTGTTTAACGGCAGGAGATTATTTAATACAAATTCAGCCCCCAGTGAGTGATACGGGAAGTCGAAGGACATATGTGTGGAGAGAGGATGGCCAATTAATAACGAAGAAGATACTTGATATTTATGAATTTAAATTTACCGCCGAACGCTCAGTTGCAATCCAAGTTGAAATAATCGAGGAACAGGAAAGCGGATTGATTTGTAAAATCGAGAAAGTTATATGTTTCAATCCTTGTCCATCAACTTAAATTAGATTTATCCTGAAATGTTTTATGACGATATTTGTCAGACAAGTTCCTGAGAAGAATCCGAAAAATTATGATACACCACTCTAAGTCAAGTAAAAATCTATAAGGAATGAAATTCTGAGATACTTGTTTTGAGATGTCTTGGAGAGTCTGATGATAAAAAATCGGAGAATATTATTATTTATACCAATCTTGATTATTTTAGTTTCACTTATAGCTTTTCAATTAATTAGTAGTCCAACAAACAGAAAACCTTCTTCTATCGAAACACTAGCTACCTTAGATATTTCTTTAGTATATGAAATCAAAGATTCCTCAACTTACATATTGATTGAAAGTAATGAGGACTTTATTCATCAAGCAAATGTAAAAGGGTGGCCTGGAAATGGATCCGCAGATAATCCTATTAGAATTGAGAATTTATACATTAATACTTCAATGATTTGGTATTTTCCATGCCTAATAAGGATCGAAAACACATCGGTTTATTTTGAAATTAAGGATTGTATATTAATTGGGGGTCATTATGGGATCTACCTTTCTTATGCATCTAATGGAAAGATTCTCAATAATGTGATTACTAATGTAACAGGAACTGGTATTACATGTCAATCTGCATCGAATCTCTCTATCTTGGAGAATATCATCATAAATTGTAAGGATGGAACCCAATTTTTAGCCATAGAGAATATGACCTTTGCAAAGAATTCAATTATTCGAAATAATGAAACTGGCACCCTTATCGATCAATGTACGTTATGTCTAATCCTGAATAATACCTTTTATGAAAATGGAATATGGGGACTGGATCTTTTAGGAGAAAATAATATCCTTATTGACAATTTATTCCTCAACAACACGTACGAAGGCCTTTTCCTTAATTACTGGAGTTTTCATAATCGTATTACCCAAAATACCTTTATTGCAAATAATGCAAATAAATGGCAAGTAAAAGATGATGGAATCGCAAATCAATTCGATAATAACTATTGGGACAATTGGGTAAGTCCAGACGATAATGATGATGGAATTGTCGACGTCCCTTATTATATTGCTGGTAGTGGAAGGAATGTCGATCCTTTTCCTGTTGTTTCTTCCAAGTATGTTGAAGAACCCACTTTTCCACATAATGTTCTTTTCGGGTTTATGTTATTACTAATATTTGGAGGTTATTTTCTCATTCTTAATTATTGGGATTAGGATGTATACTCTGGAGGAGGAAGTGTGGCTTGATATATCACCCCTTTAACAATATTTATTAATCTCTGTCAATTGATATCAAACAGATATTATATATTCTCCTTTCTATTTGGGGTTATCTGAACAGGAGCACAGAAAGATGTACTGGCGTAATGTAAATGGAACTAGAGTTGTAGTTATTGCTTTTGCTATACTTTGTGGACTAACAGGTATTATTGCGGGAATTTTTGAAGTTCTTCAAGGTAATATCGTTCCAGATGGCTTTACCATCAGTACAATTGGTCCGAAATATAGTATGGCTGATGATTTTACATATTTTGCAATAACTATCATCCCTAATTTCTTACTTACAGGAACTTTAGCAATTTTCTTTAGCTATTTGTTCATATTCTGGTCGGTAAAATGTCTAGATGGAAAGTATGGAGTTTTAGTTTTATTAGGACTGGCTATAGTTCAGCTGCTTATGGGAGGTGGTTGGGTAATAGATCTTGCTCTAATTACTTGTTTACTTGCCACTTTGATAAATAAACCTACAAATTGGTTGAGTTCACGTATACCTTCGAAAATTCAGATTGAGATGGTAAGGCTTTTTCCATTTTCATTAGTTGCTTATTCACTCATTTCACTTGGTATGCTTGGATTGACTATCTTGGGTGTGAACAGTGAGGCATTGATCCAATTTATTGAATTACTTGCTGCATTAATGTTTATACCAATTATTGTATTGATATTTGGAGGTCTGGCACAGAATTATCAAAGACACCAGGTCCTTATTTCGCAGTGAGCTCACTAATCTTCTAGATCATCTTCTTAGAGTTATTGGATATTCCCTTAAGATTTGAATACGTGGAAATTTCTTTAGATTCGAATGAGAATTTATTCTCTTGTGCTCTGAATGAATGGTCTTTGCTTTGAATGTTCCTTTTCCCATTTTTTTCGTTCTGATCGAAGTCGAAATAGATCTACATCCTTGTATATAATAGATTCTTTCATGGGAGGAATAATTCTCTCCTTTCGTTCTCTTTCTGGTGTAAAGATAAATGAATTTCCAACTTCTGCGATGTTTGCAAAGAAACAGTATGCAAAAATCGATCTTCGGGCATCATAATGAACTGCTTTAAAATCCTCGGTAACTGGTGTAAATGCAGGGTTGAATACCAAATCTATGGGTGGATCTGCATTTTTAAGTTCAACTCGTAAATCCATATCCAAAAAATCTCTGCAAATAGCAATGGCCATTGTTCCATATTCTGTTATCCCAACAATCAATTCTCGTTGACCATATTCTAAGTCGATCCCTTCCTTGAACCGTCTTCCTTGGTAATGGATGATTGCAGGTATATGTTTCTCTTGTTGCCAAAGAATCCCATTGGGGCCTATAATTATACTGATGTTTCTATTTGTTTCCTGATCATGGTAGGATCCAGGGATGATATACATCTGAAAGTTATTAGCTAGTTTAGTTATTTCCTCTAATAGTCGTTGGTAATTTAGGTCAATTGCTAGTTCAGGGAAAATTATGATGTTAACTCCCTCTGTATGTGCTTCTTCTATCAATTCTCTAACTTTTTTACTTACAATGGGTAATTTTTCTTCCTTGAGAAGAAATAATCCTTCTTTCTGTTCTGTATAAAATTCATGTAGTAAATTACCTGAAGTTGATTTACCGATTTGTGCTATAGCTACTCGAAAATTCGGTTTTTCGACATTTGAGGTGTCTTTCAAGAGATTCACATACTTTAGATGATATTTACGTTTGGGTAGAATATCAAACGGTCTCGCAATACTTTTTGCTCTTATAGAGTACTGGTTAATTTCCTCCTCTGTTATTTCAGGTTTATCCTTTCCGATTCTCACTATTATTTCTTCTAATCGCGTTAACTTGAGTCTTTCGTTTAAGGGAGCTTTCCGTTTAACTAAATGTTCCCATTTCTCTATTTGTGTTTCTAATAGGGTTTTTTCACTATAAATCTTAATTGCTAAGTTCCGTAAGCCCTTTTTTTCTGCTGTAACTAATGCTTTCCCTAGTAGTTTCTGTGCCGTTTGAACATCCATTTCTAGAAGTGCTAATTTGGATTGTAGAACGTAAGTTTCTATTAGCAGGGAGTAAGATGTTTGGTGTTTTGCGATTTCATGAAGTTCTTCTATCAGATCTTTGACTTCATCTAGGATTTCATCTTCTCCAGTCATCTTTAATTCATATAACAGTAAGTCACAAAGATGAATCATTGCTGTAATAGTAAGTACATGATTAACACTTTTATCTTCCACTACTTCTAAAAGGAGTTCTTCAGCTTTCATTTTATGACGGGTTCGTTTGTGAGATTTCAAGATAAGAGCATGGGCGATCAGATAGCGATGTTTTACAACTCGGTTCTCTGTTCTCTCTGAAATTTGTTTAATTCTATCAAAATGCTGTTGTGCAAGTTTTAGATCATTATTATCCAGAGCTAGTAATACTAGTTCATATAGGACCGTGGTTGCAGAGGAATCATTCTGTAACTCCTCATACATGGTTAAACTTCGTTCATAATATTTTAATGCCCACTCTGGATTTCGTTTCTCTCTAAACAATTCACCTATGTTTGTAAGGGACATTGCTATATCCTCCTTAATTCCTAACTCCTCATATAGAGTAAGACTTTCTTGATAATATTCCAATGCTAGATCAAGATCTCCTTTTAGCTGATAAATATCACCTAGGTTGTTTAGAGCTAAAGCTATTCCTTTTCTGTCAATTATTTCCTCGTATAATTTTTGTCCTTTCTGATAATGCTCCAATGCATCTGAGAGCTCTCCCTTTAATCTATAAATAGCCCCTAAATTTAGGAGAGTCATTGCTATTTCCGTTTTTTTCCCTAATTCCTGTCTAATTTTATAAGTTCTTAGGAAAAAATCTAAAGCCTTTTCTTGATCGCCTACTGAGGAATAATTGATACCTATATTGTTGAGTAATTTTGCAATTGTATCTTTATCCCCGAGGTCTTCATAAATATGCAAACTCTTCTCATAATATTCTAACGCTGATTTGTGTTCCCCTTTGGACTGATAAACAAGTCCTAAATTGTTAAGAGAATCGCCAATCCCTTTTTTGTCCTTTTCCATCTTAGAGAGTTCTAGACTTTCCTTATGAAATGAGACAGCATCATCAAGGTTTCCCATATACCAGTGGATGATCCCTCCATGGCGTAAAAAATCCACTTTCTTTGAAATAACGGTTTTTTCTGTTCCTCTTTTTGAAAGTAGGTTTAATCCTTCTTCTACTGACTTTATACCCCCCTCAAAGTTCCCTAACCGCCAATAAATTTCTGCTTTGAGAATTAATATATCAATTGCCAGTATTTGATCTATCATTTTTTTATCTAAGGATAAAAGTTCTTCCAAGATTGTATTTGCTTTGTTATACTCCCCAAGTTTTGTTCTAGCCTTACTTCTGAAGAACAAAATTGCAGCTTGGTTCTCTATCTTCAATTTATCCGTTGTAGAAATATCATCTAATATTTCAAGAGCACTCTGGTATTCTCTCTGCGTCAGTAGCTGTTCCACCCGTTGTAAGTCCTCTTGAACTTTATTTTTCATGTATATTTCTTCCAAAACTTTTTTTAAAATTAAACTTCTGAACTATTATTCTTCCTCCTTTTGAAAGTTATTATTTTTTTCTCTAAGCTTATTGTAGTGACAGACGGGAAAGATTTTCCGATTTAGTGTTTGCCTATAGTATAAAATCTTTAAATTATCCAATTGGAACCATTTTAGTTTTATTGAAGAACTATGTGATTAAAATGGAAAAAAATCAAATCAAAAGAATATTAAAATCTGTGGGAATAATAGAATGGGTTCTCGGTATTTTTGCTTTTATATCCTCCTATTTAACAATGAATTAATCCTTTGATAGTGCTGGAAACTTAGAAACTATCGTTTTCTTCGGATTATTTGGAGTAGTTTTCTTTATTTCTGGAACCATTGTCTATTTGAAGAGCTTGGATTTTCTAGACACCTGAAGAGCGGGTTTCCAGAGCCCCACTCCTTTCTTCTTCCTTTTCCTTTTTTTTTAGACTTCTCTCATCGTCGTAAAATGCCAGTTTGAGGACAAAATCTATCTCTCAAAATCTATACGACAGACTTACATCTCATGACTAGAAAGACTATATTTAACTGTAAAAATATGGAATTTTTTCTAAACCGAAATTCAATTCCCAGTTATTGAAAAAGGCAGAGAAAGCTGAAAAAATCAAAGAAAATTAAGAGTTCTGATGATATAAAATGGAATCAAAAGATGTTAACTCATGGATTGGAATTGTTATAGTTATTCTCTTGGCTATCTTTCTTATACTAGCTGGTAGTCAGCAAAGTGTAACCGTATTTGAAAATATTCCCCTATTTTCATTCGCAATAATTCTTATTTTCTTAATTCAATGGATTGCTTTTATACCAGCGTATTTTTATAGTACGGAGAAATATTTTGACTTAATTGGTTCTTTAACGTATTCTACCATTATTATTCTTACAGTTCTATTACTTCCAAAATTAGATACACGATCTGTTTTACTGATGGTTTTGGTTTTACTGTGGGCGATTCGACTTGGTACTTTTTTGTTTAGAAGAATATTGAAAGCAGGTGAGGATAAACGCTTTGAAACCATCAAACAATCATTTTCACGATTTCTTTTAACTTGGACAATCCAAGGATTATGGGTAAGTTTTACTTTAGCTGCTGCCTTAGCCGCAATCACTGCTAATAATAAAGTGGAACTCGGAGTTTTTGCTCTATTAGGAAGTATAGTTTGGATTATTGGTTTCGGATTTGAAGCGGTTGCGGATTATCAAAAGAACCAGTTCAGATCTATTCCTGAAAATAAAGGGAAGTTTATTAAAACCGGACTATGGTCAATTTCTCGACACCCCAACTACTTCGGAGAGATTGTGCTATGGATTGGGATAGCTTTAATCGCAATCCCTAATTTGCAAGAATGGAGTTTAGTAACATTAATATCTCCAATATTTGTAACACTCCTCTTAACGAGGGTTAGTGGAGTACCACTGCTTGAAAAACGTGCAGATGCAAAGTGGGGAGATCAAGAAGATTACATTGCATACAAGCGTAATACTCCTGTGTTAATTCCAAAGATAAAATTCTGGAAATAAACAAACTCTAATATTAGTAGATTAAATGGAACTATCTGGTTTCCTCGCAAATATCCAATACTGTGATTCCCCACCTCTATTGAGGACACCGTCTGTGATTAGAAAGAGAAGATAATTCTCTTTCCCTCTCTACCTTTTTTTTCGAAACCACTAAATTAATTCTGGGAAAGCTAAAAGTTTGTTTTAGATTTTCCAGTATTTTAATCGTTTAAAACGATTGATTGATCCTTCCGATATAAAACGTATTATAATTCTCTGGAAGTGGAAATAATAACTCAAGTCATTCAAGTTCAAGATTTGAAAAAAACTTATACCATGGGTAAGGTAGAAGTAAATGCTTTATGTGGAGTAAATCTCGAAGTACCCTCTGGTAATTTTTTAGCTATTTTAGGACCTTCAGAGTCAGGTAAAACTACTTTATTGCATACTCTTGGGGCTTTAGACAAACCTACATCTGGAAGGGTACTAATATCGGGATTTGATCTTGCATCGAGCCTATTAAGTAACCAATAAGTCCTGCAAGACCAATAATCATTATTTCCATAAGAATTCAACTTGAATACTATTATTAATGTATGATTAAGAAAGAAGCAAAGAATCAGCTTATACTAAGTTCGGAATAAGGGAGAAGTTCCAATATGAAAAAGAAGAAGAGATTTGTAATATCATCAAGTTAAAGCCCTAAATGAGATTTAATAGAAGGGAAAACTGTTTTCATATACTTCAAAGAGAAGCTTAGGTTCGTAAGATGAAAGTTTCGATATTTAAAGAGAAAAGAAATATAATTCCTCGATAATTCGTAACATAATCGAAAATCAGAGATGATAATTTGTTAGGAGCTGTTGAAAAGTTTTTAAAGGACTCAAAAATACCCTTACGACTTTCTGGAGTTACAAAGTCGGGTTGGCCATTTTTAGTAAGTTTATGGTTTATTTACTTAGGTGATAAGATCTATTTAGCTACAATCGAAACAGCAAAAGTTGTAAAGTACCTTTCTAACAATCCAAAATGTGCATTTGAAATTTCAAGTGAAATTCCTCCATATTGTGGAATTCGTGGGCAAGCCTCAGCAAGAATTATTGATTCAAAAGGTGATGAAGTATTAATAGCGCTCCTAAATAGATATTTAGGTGGTACTGATAATTCATTAGCCCAAAGATTAATGAATCGCAAAGTGAAAGAGGTAGCTATAGAACTTACACCTATTAAGTTGTATCAATGGGATTTTAATTCTCGTATGCAAAATTTAACCGTTGAACCTGTTGGAAAAGTATGTCCCTAATATAAATCGGAATGATTCATATGATAAATCTATTAGCTATTTCATTTTTAGTGTTATTAGTATATTTTAGTGTTTTCTACCTAATCGCGTTAAGACAAGGAATCTATAATACAGTAGATATCGCCTATGGTACCTCATTTATTGTCATAGCAGTCTTCTCAGTAATCATGAGTGATAATAATCTCACACTAAGGAAATTGGTAATAACTGGTCTTGTGGCACTTTGGGGTATTCGTATTGCATATTTCTTGACAATAAGGAAGTATGGTAAGGATGAGGTAACAACTGAAGATAAACGGTTTAAAATCATGCGAGATAACTGGGGAAAAAGCAGTACTTGGAAGGGTTTCTTCTTTCTTTATCTACCTCAAGTGTTTACTATTCTCCTAGTGTCTTTTCCTGTTTCAGTTGTTAATTTTTATAGTAATTCAAGGGAGCTATCCCCGCTTGAAATAATAGTGCTGGGCTTCATTTTAATTGCGATATTTGGTGAGCTACTCAGTGATTTTCAGCTTTACCAGTTTAAAAGAAATCCAAATAATACTGGGAAAATTTATACCAGCGGATTATGGAAGTATAGCCAACATCCGAATTATTTCTTTGAGATGTCAACCTGGTGGGCTTTTTGGTTTTTCACACTAATTTCTGTCCCATCATCTGAAATGTTCTGGGCATTGATTTCGATTATCGGACCTGTGATTATCACATTGAGTCTTCTCAAAGTCTCAGGTATTCCACTCTTAAATAGACGGTTTGAATCCGACCCCTCCTATAGTGAGTATCAGGAACGGACTTCAACTCTTATCCCCTGGTTTCCAAAAAAATAAAAAGACGGAATTCCCATGTCAGACATTAATTATAAAACAGGTATGTGCAATATTGGTGAGGCCGAAATTGCCCAGCGAAGAAGAATTGGATATATTGGGCTTGTATTGACAATAGTCTTTCTTATTGTTTATTTAAGTTTAATATATCTAATAGACTTAAATCCCTTCTTTGGAGTAATCATTCTTATTCCAGCTGAAATATTTACAATAGGATTTCTTCAGGCAAGAAAAAAATTCTGTGCAGCGTATGGTTTAGCTCATCGTCAGAACGTAGCATCCCCTCTTGGTGTAACTTTGAAAATTCAGGACATTACGTCACAGAAAAAGGATCGAAACAAAGCATTAGTGATAATAATTCAATCTATAATTTATGCGGGAATAATTACTGCCATAACATATTTTATAGGATTAATCATATATCAATTATAAGTTGAGGGAAATCTTATATTTAATGATGGGATTTGGCTGAAAACATGGCTTTCTATAAAGCTAAATTTTTCTTGGGTGACCTTTACATTAATTGGGGCCTTTTTCATTTACATAGGTATACTAGATGTCATTTTTGAAGAATTATTGGATCCAAAAATATGGGGAGAAATACAAAACCTAGGTCCTGAAGTCATAACATATGCCAACATAATTGTTCGTGTCTTAGGTTTTGCTATGATCAGTTTTGGATTAACAATCTCTGGAATTTCAATTAAAAGTTACCGTAAAGGAGAAAAATGGGCTTGGGTACTGTTTTGGATCGTTCCTTGTTTCTTATTAGTCGTATCCCTGACCGTTCTGACTAACGGTGGGATTGTCTGGATAATTGAAGTAATTGTCTTAATCTTGGCTTTGATTGCCCAGGTTTTCATGTATTTTCTTTCTATACGAAAAAAAAAAGATTGAATGGTTGATCGAATGTTATGAGAATAGGCTTTGTTGGATCGGCAAATACAACTATAAATTGTAGGCCAGATAAAACATTTCGATTAGCTTCTTACTCTGAAAAAAGAGTTTTAGAAACGATAGAATCTAATTTACTGTGTATAAAGGATACTATTACGTTTTGTATCCAAAATAATCTCTTATTTTATCGTATAGCTGATTTTATTCCTTTTTTATCGCATAGGATCTCTATTCCATGGGAACTAATTGAACGAAGTTACTCTGATCTGTTTTTAACAATTGGAAAAATGATTAAAGAGTCCAATATGCGAATAGGGATGCATCCAGGTCAGTATACAGTAATAAATTCACCTAAAGAGGAAGTAGTAAATAATAGTTTAAAAGAAATAGAGGGAAGTACGTGGATATTAGATAAAATGCATTTAGATAGCACAGCAAAAATTCAAATACATGTGGGAGGAGTTTATGGCGATAAAAAGAAATCAAAGAATCAGTTTATTGCTAATTTTGAAAAATTATCACTAAATGCAAGAAAAAGACTTGTCATCGAAAATGATGATCGGATGTTTGATTTAAGAGATTGTATTGATATATCAACTCAAATAAACATTCCAATTGTTTTTGATGTCTTTCATCATTCACTGAAAAATAATAATGAAAGGATTATCGAAGTATTAAATCTCTTAGAAGATTTTTGGAATACTGAAGATGGAATACCAATGATTGATTGGAGCCATCAAGAACCAAATGCAAGGATTGGTAAACATACTACCACGATCGATATGGACCTCTTTAAGGAATTCATTGTTAATATCGGAATGAGGAATTTTGATTTAATTCTTGAAATTCGTGATAAAGAGAGAAGTGCCCTTAAAGCGTGTAGATATCTACGTGAGATAGGTAGGATATGAATATGCCAAAAAAAGCTAAATCTAATTCCTTGTTTATTTTTCGTAGAGATTTACGTGTCGATGATAATTCAGCATTAAATTCAGCTTTGGAATCATCTAATCAAGTTTTACCAATCTTCGTTTATGATACAAATCTCTTGAATAATCCAGATAGAAGTGACAATGCACTTCAATTCATGCAAGAATCGATTATAGATTTAAAGAAACAACTTGAAGCCTTAAAAGGAACTTTACATTTCTTTAAGGGAAAACCGTGGGATATTGTAAACGATTTACTTAGTAGTAATGAGTTGGATTTACAATCCGTTTTTATTAACCGAGATTACACTCCTTATAGTAAAAAGCGTGATAAATTAATACTAAAAGTGGCTAAATCTCATGCTGCTTCTGTTAGGGTGTTCAGTGACCTGTTATTGAATGAACCTGAATCAGTATTAAAAAAGGACAGGACTCCATATACTGTGTTTACTCCTTTCTATAGGAAGGCGTCAGAAGCTAAAATTCCCCATCCGATTTATGTTAACCTTAATAACTTTCTCAACATACAAAATTTTGAAGGAGTAAGCTTAGAAGACGTAGAATTAATTAACAACCCATATTTATTCATTAGGGGAGGAAGGAAAAATGGATCATTAATCCTACAGAATTTGAAACAGTATAGAAACTATGAAATTGAAAGGGATTTTCCCTCAAAACAAGGAACAACTTTTCTTTCTTCACATCTAAGATTTGGTACTATATCAATCCGAGAAGTATACCATGTCATTAAAAGCCATGGGAATTTCCCATTGATACGACAATTATACTGGAGAGATTTTTACTATTATATTGGGTTTTATTTTCCCCATGTCTTTAACGGACCCTTTCGGGAAAGATATAATAATCTTAAATGGGTCTATAATGACAAAGCTTTTAAAAAATGGACCGAGGGAAAAACTGGTTTTCCCATCGTAGATGCTGGTATGCGACAACTAAATAAAACAGGTTTTATGCATAATCGTGTTCGAATGATTGTTGCCTCCTTTTTAACAAAAGATTTGCAGATTAATTGGCAATGGGGGGAAAAATATTTTGCACAAAAATTAGTCGACTTTGATATCTCTGTCAACAACGGAAACTGGCAATGGAGTAGTAGTACAGGATGTGATCCAGTCCCGTATTTTCGCATCTTCAACCCTTGGACTCAACAGAAGAAGTATGACCCAGATTGTAAATATATTAAGGAGTATATATCGGAACTCAGAGATTTAACACCTAAAGAAATCCATAGCTTAGAGAAAAATGCACCCCGTAGCTTAAATTATCCAAGTCCAATTGTAAACCATACAGAAGCACGAAAAAAGGCACTTATGATGTTTAAGAATATTTAGGAAATTTAAAGAAAAATCAAAGTAAATTAAATTAAAATTAATATATTCGTCCGAGTGAGGCATCTAGGACCTTACCAGTCATTAATGGAGTTGTTGCTGCGAATTCTATCATCTCATTTAAATCATCTGGTAATAGCGGTTTTTTTAATAGTTGTTTTGCCATTCGATCTGAAACTAACTGTTCCAGAGAAATACCTGTCCTTTCCGCTTTCTGTTTTAATTCTTGATTATGACGCTCAGTAAAGACATATGTTGGAGAGACACCATTAATACGAATATTGGGAGCTAAAACTTGAGCCATTGCTCGAATATAATAGACTAATCCTGCTTTAGCTATTCCATAGGACATTTTATCCAAGGATGCTTCATATGCAGAGGTACTTACAATATGGACGATTGAGCCAGATTTCATTAACCTAGTGGCCATCTGTGTCAATAAAACAGCTGAAGTTAGATTAACTTTAATCACCCTATTGAGAAAGTTAGATTCTATTTCTAAAGGGTTTTTTGAGGCTAATGATCCTCCTATAGCATTAATGAGTACATCTATAGATCCAGTTTTAGTCTTTATCCAATCTTCTAATTTTTTGATTCCATCTTTGTTAGTACAATCGGCTGAGATACTTTCAATATTTGGAAATCGGTCATCTGACATCTCTAAACTAGTAACAAGAATCAGATTATCTTGTTTGATAAGTTTATTCATGATAGCTTCCCCAATTCCTCCAATAGCAGCACCAGTAATTAGAACTTGTTTATTTTCTAGGAGCATTGCAGATCAACTCAACTTCAAATTCATACTTGTGTCATTTAATAAAATGGTCAAATACTTTTTATTTCCATTATATCTGTTTTCAATAATTCGATGTTCAATTAAGCATCGATTTATTTTGAAAATGGGAAACTTTGTATTGATTTATTTTTATCATCGAAAGAGAGATATGAAAACATTCCACAGGAAATATGAAAATGGAAGCTTTATGGTATAAATCGTGGCCAGAGGGAGTCAGAAAACATCTAGATTATCCTAATATAACGATCCATACTCATTTTGAATTGGCTGTTAATAAAAACAAGAACCATCCTTTCCTTTCTATTCTTGGAATGGATTATTCTTATGTAGAAATTAATGATCAAGCAAATAGACTTGCTAATGCACTTCTGAATAGAGGCATATCAAAAGGTGATAAGGTGGGAATATTCGCACCAAATATTCCCCAATGGGTGGTAGCATTTTATGGAATTTTGAAAACAGGAGCTACAACTGTTTTAATTTCTCCGTTATTAGGATCAGAAGATCTGAAGCATATAATCCTTGATTCTGAGCTAAAAATGATAATAGCCCTAGATTTGCTGTACCCTAAACTTGCAGAGGATTGTTTTGATTGTCCTGTTCTTCAAGATGCAGAAAAAATGGTCATTACTTCATTGGGTGACCTTCTTTCTCCAATAAAACGATTCCTAGCCAAAGCAATCCGAAAATTACCGAAAAGTCCCCCTATACCAAAAAATGCTCTCAGGTATCAACGACTCATTCATGAAAATGAACCTTCTTTTAAAAGTGTTGAATGCGACCCAGAGCATGATATTGCAGTTTTAGCCTATACCGGAGGCACTACCGGGACACCGAAGGGAGCTATGCTGACTCATCAGAATATCATCAGTAATATGCGTCAAGCACGGGAATGGGCTGTAGTTGCTCATCCTTTGGGAGTTCATAAGAAATTTTTAGGAGCCGTCCCTTTTTTCCATGCAATTGGGTTAACTACAGTTTTTCTAGCCACTGTCGAATTCGATAGTACCGTATATCTCGTTCCGAATCCTCGAGAGTTTGAATCAATCCTACAACTTATTTCAAAAGAAAAAATAAATTATTTCCATGGAGTTCCGACCTTATTTAAGGCGATTATGAGTAATCCCAATTTCCACAAGTATGATATGCGCTCCTTGCAGATCATTTTTTCTGGAGGAGCTCCTCTACCAGCAGAATTAGCTATGGAGATTGAAGGTGCCTTTAAGAATGCTATAGTAGTTGAAGCATATGGCATGACTGAATTATCTCCTATGGTAGCTGCAAATCCACTAGAAAAAGATAATAGAAAATTTGGAAGTATCGGGATTCCAATATCTGATACTAAACTAAAAATTGTAGATGTAGATACAGGTACAGAATTACCCCAAGGAACATCAGGCGAAATATGTGCTAAAGGTCCACAGGTAATGAAAGGTTATTACAATAAAGACGAAGAAACAAAGCTCACAATCGATGAGGAAGGTTGGCTATATACTGGAGATATTGGCTATATGGATGAAGATGGTTTCTTTTTTATTCAAACTAGAAAGAAAGATATGATCATCGTATCTGCATATAAGGTCTTTCCTCCTGAATTGGAATCTTATATCCAGAAAGAATTTAGCCAAATAGAGGAAGTAGCAGTTATAGGAGTTCCAGATGAGTACCAAGGAGAATCAGTAAAAATGATTGCAGTACTAAAAGAGGGAGTAGTATTAACAGATGAAGAGGTCAAAAATCACCTAAAAGGGAAAATTGCATCTTACAAGATACCAAAATATGTTGAATTTCGATCTGATCTGTTACCTAAAACAGGTATTGGTAAAATTGACAGAAAAGTTTTACAAGCGCAAGATGACGTGTAATTTCTACGGTTAGAGTTTCTTGTAGTAAGATCAAAATTCTACTAGAAAAGCCATTACAGTAACAATAATTGCAGAGATTATTGATAATCCAGTAATCTGTAATGCTTTTCTGAAATCTCGTCTACGCATTTCTTTATTGCCTACCTTTCCTGTATAGAACATAGTAGTCATTGCATCTAGTGAATAGAATCTTTCTTTCTTTTCGCTCATTCTTATCTCCTACTTCATAGAATATTGATTTTTTAGAGCATTTGTTACGCAAAATTTGAAGAAATACTGATAAAGTCCTTGAAATGACATAAACAAGGGGAAAACGATTATTAATCGTAAATATCTTAATGATTCAGAATAATCCCCAAAAGTATTTTCTAGATATATAGTTCCTATCAAAATTAATAATGATAAGGCACCAAAACCGAATCCAGTAAGTAATCTTCTCTGGCGTTCTTGAGGACCAATATTACACTGGCCTGGTTTGTACCCTAAACTTTTAAAGAGAAAACCTTGAACTCTTTGTCGATTCTGTTCATCAGTCATTATCTTATCAATTTGAGGCGAAGGAATGATGTTCTCCTTAATTAAGTGTCCTTTGATTGTGTCATTAAAGTGTTTAGTCTGCTTCTCAACAAAATCATTTAATCCTTCGGGATAATTCCCAGCCAAAAATCCACTAATAAATCCACTTGTTCCGTGAATATATTTTTCACTGTTTTTTAAATCCACATCTGAATTGAAATGACCAAATACAAGTTTCATTCTATGTTTACCAATATTTTTGATCGCATAGGATTTATTTTCAAATATTATAAATTTAATTTCATCATGAGCCATCTCCTGGGCAAAAGCTGAAAGCGCTTGGAAGAGGCTAGACTGTAAAATATATTCATCAGATTCATTATCTTCATCCATACGAGACCAATGGAATAAAGGAATTCCTGAATCTTGAATTACAAAAACTTCATCAATAGTACTCATAAAAATCTCCCAGATTTGAAATAGATTTATTTTTTTTGGTTAATAATCTAGCCTAGCCTGAATATTAAAAGATTTTTCGCTTTTTATCGAAAAAAAATAAAAGAGAAATAAGAATTCTAGATTTATAAGGTATAGGCCTTGGAACCATATGAGATTACCAAAAAACTTGGATTTCAAAGGCGATTAATTCATTACTTCCTTCTTCACTTGGCCAAAATCATATTTTGGTTTATTCCCTTTGAAGTATTTGGAAAAGAGAACCTTCCAGATGAGGGAGTTCCTACATTACTCACCTCCAATCATTTAAGTCATCTTGACTCTGTTTTTACCGCTGTGGCTGCTTTTCCAGTTAAGCGTGCTATTAGATTTACAGGAGCTAGCGATTTTATGAAGAAAATGATGTTTCGTTGGACAAAGTATGAGCTAGCATTCCCTGTTGGGAGGGGGCCAAAAGAAAGAGACAAGTTCATCCGTACTACCCTTAGTTTACTTAGAAATAGTGAAACTGTCGGGATCTATCCTGAAGGAGGTAGGTCAAAAACTGGAAAGATTCAATTTGAAAAAATCAAAGTGGGTGCAGGATGGATTGCTAAATTAGCTGGTCCAGACACTAAGGTTGTTCCTGTTTTTGTCTACGGAACGAATAATATTATTCCATTTGGGAAATTCTTCCGTCTTAACTTCAGTGCAAAGGTAAAAATATATTTTGGATCACCAATAAACTTAGATCGTTATTATAATTTACCAAATTCAATAGAAACCTCTCAGCAAATAACAAAAGAAATTTTAAAAGGTATTATTTCAGAAGGACGGAAATGTATAAAGGATTTACGAAATCCAATACTTTAACAGATTATATCAGATAGTCACTCAATGTTCCCCACTCCTCGACCTTATTGAACTTCTTCTTTTTTGATTGAAAATTTACCCAAATTGGGGCTTTATCCAAGATAGGATATGCGTAAATCAGTTTTTCATCTCCATAACGAAAGACTTCAAGAACCAATGGGAGTTCTTGTCGAAAGATTTTATCTCGAAAGCCTGTGGGCCCTAATCCCCCACTTACTTTACAATACACATGTAAAGAGTATTCTTTCTCTTTTCTCTGCCATTCTGCTAGGACTTCATCGCGCATAATTCGTGCCTGCCAACCTTTGAGCTGTTTATGATTATAATCACTTGCTACGGTTAAAAATAAATCCCCAGTACGATCTGAATGTGTCAATGCATATTTTCGTGGGATTATGGGAGAATCAATTGTCGTTGGTGATATGTAATGAAGATGTAGTTTTTTTGGATTCAATCGTCCCAAACTTTCACCTTCCCGAGAATAAAAAAAAGAGAAAAAATGGGGGAGGATTAAGCAAAAATTAATCCTGAGAAGACTAACCAAGCAAGCGCCGATTTTGCGACCAAACTTAAGATAATATAGCCTCTTTCACCGAAGAGATAATCTTTCCAAGGACCTGTCTTCTTATATTGGAGGAACATGTTCAGAGCAAAACTATTGAAAAATATGAAGTACATAATTATGGCTACATATACGAAAGTCGGGATTTCTTGGCCAACTGCTAAATCAAATGTGAAAAAGGTTCCGACTATAACTATCCAAGGCATTATCCCGGCGATCCAACCAAACCAGTAAGGTAACCAACTAGTTTTCTCAGTATATTGGTTATATTTCTCCATTAACAACCCAAACATGTTCATTAGGAAATTTAGGACAAATACAAGAGTAATTACCCAAATATCTAGAATTCCAAATGCTAATGAAATGAAAATGATCATTACAGACGAACTAAAGGCGTATTCCCACCAACGAATTGGATTCATTTTCTTTTTCAAATTTTCTACATAAGAAGCGTTCATTGGATAAGCGATCAAGAAGTGTGCAATTGCGGACATTAATAGAAAGCTTGCCAATAATATTCCTGCAATGTTTTCAAAAGGAAATAAAACTTCCGGAACTGGTCCAAATATTGGCTTTGTTCCAGTATATTCTACTACTTGAAGTTTTGAAATATAAATATCAACTGAAAAATTCTTAATCTCATCAATGAATAAGCTTAATCCAAAAATTAAAATTGCTTGAACTAAATGCAATACTGCCATAGCTACATTAAATTTCTTTAAATAAGCAGCACTAATAGAGGATTTTTCCCCATTATTAAATACAAATTCACTCATTTTCCTCATACCTATTTTTGTATGTGATATGATGTGAATACGGTCACTTTTTGTTCTGATATAATAGTTTATTTTCTGGATTTCATAATTTCTCGATTTTCGAAGTACATGTAAGAAAGAATCTGATTAATATGTTCAAGAGAGATTGTTTTATCTTAAATAAACCCCAAAGTTTTATCAATCAACCTGATTGTAGAGGCCTTTAAATCACCAGTTTAGAACTCTATAAATACTTCTGAATATGTATCTATCATAGATCAGAAGGTTGAGAAATTTGAAAGAAAAATTTGTAAAATTTGTAAAAAGAAGAATTAAACAAGGAAAAAATATGCAAACAAGTGGATACATTATTCACCCTCTATATAAAGCTGATAACACATTCTCATTGTACACGAAGTGAACACTAACAACCGAAGTATTTCATAGGATAAGTTTTTTTACCTTTTTCTCTTTAAGATACGTCTTATTACTCCTAAAAAGGTTATTGACGTAAAAGTGAAGAATGATGTTGTTGTGGCTTGTGAAGATGTGGTTGAGGTTTCAATCGGGGTAGTTTTACCTTCAGATGTAGATGTGGTTGAATCACTGGATTGAGAGGATTGGGAAGACTGTGAAGAGGTATTCTCGATTTGTGTTTCAGTTGTTGTGATAGGTTCAGTGGTTGTGAAAATCGTTGTATTCTGAGATTCTCCACTTCCAGGAAAGAAGTATGTTAGTATATCATCTAAGTGTGCACGCCAGTTTCCCCACGAATGCCCCTCATTGATCTTCTGATAGGTGAAGGTGTAGCCTTTGCTTGTTAATGTATTATTCATTTCTTCATTAAACAGAAAAAGGTTTGTTCCCGAAACAGATGTTTCAAATGTACCAATATCCACATAATATTTAATATTGGGTGTTCTACTTGAGTATGCTGCAATTAAATCCATAGGAAAATAACCAGATTGAGAAGCTATTAGTCCAAATGTATTTTCTTCATTAAATCCAGTAAAAAATGAGATGTATCCACCTAAAGAAGCTCCCATCAACCCTCTATCTGTTCTGTTTTGGGAAACCTTGTAATTCGTTTCAATATAAGGAATTACTTCAGTAGTTATGAATTCTCGAAATTTCAACTTCTCATCAAAGTACTCGCTACCTCGATCTATGGGTGGAATAAACACTACTACGACTTCAGAGATTAACCCATTGACAAGAAGGTAATCAAGAACATTATCAAATTTAGCAATCTCGATATATTCGAGTCCATCGGTTACGTAGAGTGTTGGATATAAAGTGGTTCCGTTCGGATCGTAATTTGGTGGGAGATAGACTTTCATGGTTCGATAATTCGCAAATGTAGCACTATAAAAATTTGGAATCGTTACCAGAGTCCCATGAGGAATATAATCATAGAATTGAATACTTGGATCTGGTTTATATTCAGGCATTGAAATTTCACTATTGTGTCCAAAGCCCCCTAGGATTAAGGCATCATTCTCGGGGTCTAGTATCCAGTTTCCATCCACAACTAACTTGTAATCTAAGCGTGAATCAGCAGGAAATTGCTTTTGAAGATACCAAAGATTTGTATTCGTAATTCGTGTCATTGATTCTGGTGACCATCCTGTAAAGTCACCTGCAACCTCTGCTGTAGTAATATTACCATAATAGAGAAAAATACAGTTGTTTTCCTCTACAACAGGGATATTGTCAACTAATCGTTGCTCATCCAAATATTCTTGTATTAACTGATCCTTATCTACCAAAAGTGCTTGATTTACTGCATCTAAAAATTCATCAAAGGAATTATATTGAGAGGAAGGAATAGAGTTTGTAGAATTCATGATCAACATTCCGATTACTAACAATGAGCTCAATACGATTTTTTTGCGTTGCATTTACCAATTATCCAGAAGTGGGTATTCTATTGTGGAAATTCTAGTTCAAGTGGACGTTTAGGAAACTCTCTTATTCAACCTCAAAAAGTTTCTTAACATTCATAAGCTTCAATTAGAATAATTGTCATCAGTTGTCCCGCTGTGGTGAATGTAGCTGACCATAAATCGTTATGATATGTTTCGATCTGTTCCAGAATTGGATTCACTAGCATTAACGGTATTACCTGATAATATACATGAATATATTCTTACCAATAGAAAAAATATGCACTGGACCTCTGAAACAAATAAATTAGAATCACGAAAGTGGCACGGGCTGGTAATAAATAGATGGACAACAATCACGAATTTCTGGTTAGACACTTCATCAGTAACAACGGATAAGGATATCGTACAAACCTCCATATATCCCCATAAAGTCGAAACAACCTTTTTGAAGGAAGAAGGACATGTTATTGAGTCTATCTTTCTTGTAAGAGATCAGAATCTTATGATTATTCAATACAGATCAGATTTTTCGGCTAAGGTGCAATTTCGACTTCAAGTGGGTATGCGAAGAGATTGGGAAGCGGAGGCACACAAACCTACTCCATCATACGACGTAGAAAATGGTATCTTCTTTTTATCTATGGATCCTTCTTCCTATAGAGGGCCACAATATTTAGGTATTTCATTATTCCCAAAAACCACCATTAGTAATAAAATGAAGAGATTAGGTCGAACTTATTCAAAGGATCATTTTCGTGGAGATGGTCATGATGATGAGTTTATATTTGAATTTAATAGTAATTCTTTCTCTTTGACTAAGGATGAACCAGTAACTCTGTTTATTGGGTTTGCTGAGTCGACACAAGAAATTTATAATCTTTTCAAAAGAAAACAAACGTTAGAATTATGGAATTCAACCGTTAACCCCTTAAAATTATTATTAAAAGCCAATAATATTAATTTGGCAAATACAAGATGGAAAAAGGCTTTAAATTGGGCAATACTCAGTTTAGATAGCTTGTCAATGGATGTAAAGGGAAAGGGAATCTATGCGGGTCTTCATTGGTTTCCTGAGTATTGGTGTAGGGATAGTTTTATCTCATTCAGAGGTGCTCTTGTGAGTTCGGGAAATTCTAGTATGGCACGTGAATGGATACGAACAATGGCGAAATCCCAAGATAAAAATGTAGATAGTCAAACTTACGGAAGAGTTCCTAATATTATACAAGTGGATAATCCTTATCCAAATTATGAAACTGCAGATGGCACAGGATGGTTTATTAGAGCAATTTGGGATTTTTTCCAAACCTATGGTCTAAATTCCACATTTTTACAAGAAATATGGAGTGCATTAGTAATAGCACTTCAAGGAGAAATTTCTAGAACAGATACCAAAGGTTTTGTAACTCATGAACCCAGGGCATCATGGATGGATGCCCAAACAGATGGTATCATTGCCACACCTAGAGCTAATAGAGCTGTAGAAGTACAAGTACTATTTTATGTTGCATTGGATATCGGAAGCCGACTAGCGTTAATAATGAATGAGAAAGAGCATTCTAAAAATTGGAAAGACCGAATGGTTTCACTTAAACAGAATTTCCTCTCAGAATTCTGGAATCCCAAAGATAATTCTCTATATGACCATTTGAATGAGGATAATTCTCCAAATAAACAAAAAAGACCTAATGAGATTTTTGCAGTAACTCTACCCCTTCCTGATAATCCTCTCTTAAATTCCAAACAAGAACTGTTAGTACTAGAGGATGTGATTCATCATTGCTTAGCTCCTCAAGGTGTTCGTTCCCTCTCACCTGATGATCCTAATTATCATCCATTGCATGATCATGGTACAAGAAAGGGGCCTGATCACCATGATTTCAGTTATCATAATGGAGATGTATGGCTTTGGTTATCGGGGCCAGTTATCGAAAGTTCATTGAAGTATGGGCAGATAGATATAGCAAATCACTTAACTTCGGTGTTAACCGAGCGAATATTAACACGGGGTGCTCTAGGAACGTTAGCTGAGATTATGGATGGAACTGACGAGGATTTGCTAGGTAATTCCCGTGGTACTATTAGCCAGGCATGGAGTCTCGCAGAGTATCTGCGAACTTTTTCAAGTGGATGGATGGGGGTCACTACTAACGCAATCCATCGGATCTTGACGCTTACACCAATCCTCAATGGGGATTTACTTGGGAGTCAGTTCACTTTTTCACAAAACGAAGGAAATATTACGATTTCGTATCAGAAGTTAGGTACTAAACATATTTCAATTCATTGCACCATGATAGGCTTTAATAAACCGATTACTCTTCAATTACAGCTCTATTGCCATCAAATAGACAATACTCCCTTTTTGTATGATGAAACCACGCCTATACCGTTTGAAAGGCATAAAAATTATTTCTTTCTACAGATTGATGATTACTTCTTTCTAGAACGAATTCTAACAATAAAAATGAAATAATCTGTTCACATAGTAATTATCAGTTCTAGCTATAACGATAATGAGTGGATAATGATTTTATAGTAAGCTAACACCCAATACTCCTAACAATTATTTTCTTGTAGGTGAAAAATTGAATGAAATGCTTTCGTGAAATCATAATTCTAAGTGTATTTTTCGTAACTCTAAGTCCTCTAATTATACTTGATTCTCAGTTTATCAGCAATTATGAAACAAAAGAGTTAACATTCAAGAATCAACAAAATTCAGAGATAATTGAAAGTGGTGAGCTAAAGTTGAAGACGGATACCAAAGATCTTATGGGGATAAATGCAACGACATATAAAATGGGCAATGATGAGTTACTGGTTTTAACTCTAAATATGCATACATACCAAGAAGAGAATCAATCCACTAAATTCGATATGATTGTTGAAACAATAGCGAAAATGGATATTGACATATTACTCCTGCAGGAATGCGCTCAACACCAAGACTCACCCAATGTTTCCGAAGGGAATCCCATTCGGATTGATAATATGGCATACATATTGTCACAAAAATTGAAACACGAATATCAACTCGATTATTATTTTGTCTGGGATTGGGCCCATTATGGGTGGAATGTTTGGGAAGAGGGAGTTGCTGTCTTATCTAAATATCCAATTTTAGATTGGGAGAGTAGATATATCTCAACCTATACCAGTAAAAGCATTGGATCATGGGAAACGATTTCACGTATGGCAATATATGCAAGTATAGATGTTCCTTGGTTTGGTCGAGTTAATGCATTCTCTGTACACTTAAGCTGGCGAGTTACCGAAACTGATGAAGAACAAAACAATCAAATCAAACGATTAAAAGCATTTGTTGCAGAAAAAGAGAACTTAACCAGTGAACCTGTTCTATCTTTTGTCGGTGGAGATTTTAACGGAAATCCTACTAGTGATCCTCCTTGGAGTGAGGGGTATGAGACCATGATGGTAAATAATAACTATGTGGATAGTTATTTGGAAGTATATTCGGATGCAAACTTCATACCTTCACAAAGAAAGCATGATACAGTAAAAGGAGATCTTCCAGGACGGATTGATTATATTTTCATGAAAGAAAATAATCAAACATATTCTGTAGAAGCTTCTCAGATTATATTCACCCCAATCGTAGTAGGGGAAGTATCTGACCATTATGGCGTAATCTCAAAAGTAAAACGGGACATTTCCCCCTATGAATCTACAGGAGGATTTCAAGCTACTATAATCATTCCGAACGGATCAGAAACACTGACTGGTACTCAAACATTGGCATGGACTGCGAGATCAGAATTATATGACCATAATTTTTCTTCATCTGTCTATTATTCGGGTGATCAAGGAACAACTTGGACTCTATTGAGCGCAAATCAGAGCTCACTAGGATATATCTGGGACACTTCTTGGATCCCTTCATCTTCAACGTATCTACTTAAAGTCATTATTTATAGATCGGACGGTGCATTTGCCGAAGATGTGTCAGATGGAATATTTTCAATATACAATCATCTCTTAACGGTTCCTACCATAGTCTATCCAAATGGAGGAGAGATTGTAAATGAAACAATCACCATTGAATGGATCCCATCAATAGATTCCTTGGACCATGATATTAGATATGAACTCAAATATTCTAGTGATATGGGAATAACGTGGATTGAATTAACTGAAACAATAGAAACTAGTTTCGAATGGGATACTTTAGCGGTGGTTAATAGTGCTAATTATTCACTGAAAGTTACAGCAAATTGTACGGAAGGGTTAATTTCTGAAGATACTTCCGATAATAGATTTGAGGTTCAAAATCACGTCCTTAGTATACCAATAGTGAAGTTTCCAAATGGTGGGGAGACATTAAGTGGACCA
The DNA here is from genome assembly GCA_016839815.1 of Candidatus Hodarchaeota archaeon. GTDB lineage: Archaea > Asgardarchaeota > Heimdallarchaeia > Hodarchaeales > Hodarchaeaceae > Hodarchaeum. Next base: position 26,552 of record JAEOTM010000137.1, on the reverse strand, counting down.
AACCGAATCACGTGGAGTCAATCTCATGATACTCTTGGTCATGAAGTTACTTACTCAATTTTCTATTCTACAGATGCAGGAGATACTTGGATTCCATTAGTGGAAGATCTTACTACCACTCTGTATACTTGGGATGTGTCGTCTGTCTATAATGGAGATAATTATATTATAAAGGTAATAGTTACCTGTTCTACAGGATTAAAATCGGAGGATAGTTCTGATGCAACTTTTTCCATTGTTGGCGGTTTAACTACGATAGTTGATACTAGTAGTGAAGATTCAGAAATTACTAGTATCGCGACAACTTCAGATAGTGCTGGAACTTCTGGATGGATGTTTCTGTATTCCGTAGTCCTAATTGTTCCGACAATTAGGAGAATTCAAAAGAGGAAGTAAATTAGATTCCATAAGTATGTCGAAGTACATCTTAATCCACTCTACAGTTTTTAGAGAGTAATCTATTTAGATAATTGAAAGGGAGGGAAGACAATTAATTTTTAGAGGTTTGAATGAATGAAAAAGTATAAATTAACTCCTATTTCATTAATTGCAATTTTTACACTATCTATTATTTCATCACTTGTCATACTCGAGTATTCTACACCTACAAGCAATTTTAAGGTTAAAGGTTTATTCGATGAAGAGATTACACGTTCTACTCAAGCAGGAACATTGAATATTACTGTAGAAAATATTGTGGATAAAACAGCAGGGGATGAACTAGTAATAGATACAGGTGAAGTATCATTTGGGATGTCACTAGAGGGTTTGCGTATTGTCAGCGCAGTTACTAATGATGGAGAATCTGTACTCGACGCAGGATTTTCTCTTAACTATTATCGGTTTCCACTATGGAACTGGCTCACAAAACAATATTGGCCAGGAGAATTAGCCAAAGCTACATTTGAACCAATAGGAGGAGTTCATCCTGTTGGATCATATTCTAATTCAGTTACTTTCGGTTATAGTTATATCATGAACGGAATTGATTATAATCCCGCAGATATGATTCCTGATTTTTATTATTCGGGAGTAAATATTTCGCAGGTATATACATTTTATGCAGATAAATCTCATTTTGATCTGAATGTCATTATAAGTAATCCAACAAACCAAAGCATTAACCTAGATGGTTATGACGCTGGAGGGTCAACTGTAGGCTTTACTTCGAATTGGTGTGGTTGGATTGGTTCTGATTCGAATGATGATTTCTACACTTTCAAAGAAAGAGGGGAAATTCCTTATGCATGGAATACATTAGCATATCAGGATAATCGACGAATGGGTGATTTTGAATGGTTAATGACTTATGATTCGGTCTTTGGCTTGGCTTCAGGGATTAGAAACCACAATGCCACTGTTTCATACGATGAGTGGCCTGAAGATTTCGGAAACGAACTAAGGATGGAGTTTCCTACTGAGACACTTCTATCTGGAGAATCGATTGCCTATCCATTGACATTCTATGCAGGTAAGATGGAAAATACCGCAATAGAAGATGCAGGTTTTACGGGATTTATGGATAGTGTTGGAATTGGTGTAAATCTTGATATTGATAAATGGGCATATGGAACTTCAGATCAAGTCAACGCTTCCTTTATAATTAAAAATTTTGGAACAACAGCTCAAACTGTTGATAAAATTGAGTTACTAAATAAAGCGGATGAACCTATCTTTTTAGAAGAAAATGTAACAATACCATCAGGAGAAACTTATTGGGGTTGGCAAGTTTTCAGTTCAACAGTTTTACACGATATAGGAAAATCCGAGCTCAAGCTTAAAGTTACTCGTGGGGGAACTTCTATTCAGAGAAGAATAACCATAAATGTTGTTGACTATAATGGAGGAACGTTATACCCCGTTTTTCTATGGCATTTGCACAATCCCACAAATTATGATTATGAAGGCGTATTCACTTCCCCTTGGCCATTGTTACACGCACAAGGCGCGTATAAACGTCATTGGGAAGCATTAGAAGCACATCCTGGAGCGCATGTATCCATCAATATAGTTCCCATTCTGTTATATCAATGGTGGATAGCACAAGACGGATGGAATGACTCTGGAACATGGACAACGCGTGCTACAGATGATTTAAAGCTAGCAATCCAAAAATATGGAGAACTTTCTCAACCGGGAGGTCCTCTTGAAATTACTACCACTCCTTATTCTCATCCTATCCTTCCCCTTTTATTAGAAGCAGGATTTGATGAGGATGCTTATCGACAAATGGAGATGGGAAAGAATTTCAGTGAAACCATATTAGGAACGTCTGTAAGAGGAACGTGGCTTCCTGAACAATCATTCTCAATGGATGTTATCCCAGTGTTAAATGATACGGGGATTGCCTACACTGTTGTGAATAAAGAAATTATGTTGCAGGCAGAAGGTATGGATGACCCACTTCTACCATATATTGTCCGCCATCCTTCGGGAAAACAGACGATTGTTCTTGCTGAGGATCCTATCGGAGATCAGATCGCATTCGGTTATAACCGAGGCGATATGAAAGAGAATGCTAGACGATTATTGGGAGATATGATCAATATTTATCAAAGTAATCGCCAAAATTATGGATTAGATGATAAAGTTTTACCCATTGCTCTTGATGGAGAGAACTGGATGATTATGGGAGGTTCGCCTAATGCCCATGAACTCTTATTTAATTTTTATGCAGCTTTGGAAGAACAACAGCAGAGAGGATGGATTCAATCTCTTAAACTCTCAGAGTTAGAAGACTTGATTAATTCTGGAGGAATAAATGCACCTGTTTTGACTAATGTGCCAGATGGATCCTGGGCTGATAAAGAGGGATTCTCGTTCTCAAATTGGAGAGGAGAAATAGTTGAAAATGACATGTGGAAATATATGGTTGAAGCTCGAGAATTCTTTTATCAGGAACGCTCATCTTTGAATGCTACTGAAGAGCTCGAATTATGGAGATGGCTTATGAATGCTGAGTCGTCTGATTGGGCATTTTATGCAGGCAGGGATGAAGAGAATACTTGGGCAGCTGGTTTTGGAGCAGATCTCGGACAATTCACAGAGGTCCGTCATTGGGCCGATCACCTTACCGCTTCCTTTGATAAGCCGTATCTGACTCTTGATTGGACATTACTGTGGCCGTTTCTTTCTGATCCGAATGTTACATTTGATCAACTTCCCTCTCTTTACTATATTGCCCCTGATGGATCGAAAAAGGCTGTATACAATTTTGACAGTGGGGATACTGTTTATCCTGGTTATGGTCCAACACTTGATCTACCAACAGCCTATTCAGTCGAAGCAGGATCATCATTAGTAGTACCATTTGCTATTCAAAGTCGTGGTGGGGCTGCTGCTAATAATGTTAAGGTAACCATAGTAGCAGATTCTGGATTAACTCTATTGAATAGCTCAACTACTAACGTCGGAACATTAAATCCGATAACTTTCCAGACTGATCTGGCGTATGGTATCCTAGATATGTACATTGCTAACTGGGAATTCAACGTCAGTTCCATGGTAGGCGAATATGATTTCACTGTATTAGTCACTGCAGATGCACCGTTCCATAACTTTTCTCAAACATTCACGGTGTATGCTGCAGAACCAGAATTAGATGTTGTATCCATCAACATAATGGATATTAAGAACAAATTACCAGGTGAATCAGGAGAACTTAAACTAAGCATACGTAATGGTGGAATTGTGGATGCTGAAAATGTCAGTGTCTCAATCAATCTTCCTGAGGAGTTTACTGTCTATAGCTTTGATACACCTTGGCTTACAAGTATAAGTGCAGGAATTACTGCAGAATATTCGTGGACAATAAATATCACTGGATATTATTTTGGTGAATTCCTTATTGAAATCTCTTCTGGAAATATGGCGAATAATGTGAGTAGTAGTCAGCAAATTCAAACAGGGTCACCTGTAAGTGATGTGATTACTGTGAATAGTGTTACAGGAGAATTGAATATTGCTCAACCTGAACTTATCTATTTCAATATTACAAACACCTTAAATTCCCGAGTAACAGTTCTGTTGAAGGTAAATGAGTCAACGATCCTTCCTACAAACACCATAATTCAATTTGATCCTCTTGAGACAAAAGTTATCTCAATCTTCGTCCAAGGGACTGTAGGTGGATCTCATATCCTTGTGTATGATCTATTTTTTGCCACAACTCACTTACAGAGCGATACAGCATCTATATTTATTGTGGATAACATTTCTCCTGTAATAAGTAATCAAACCTGGACCCCTGATATCCCCACTCCCAATGATAGATTAACACTTTCAGTTATGGTAGAAGATCCTTCAGGAATATATGCTGTTACCTTGAAATATCGATTAAGTGAGGATGATCGATGGACAACAAAACCTATGTCTTTAACTGGAGAAAATATCTGGTCCTCTATTTTGGGACCATTTCCAGATGGTGAAACTATCTACATTGAAATTGAGGCTGAAGATAATCTAAACAATGTTCAAGTATTGGCTTTTACCATCAATCTGGATATTGAAGTTACGACAACAACTACAACTACAGTACTACCAACCACAACATCTGCTACCATTCCGACTACTACAACTACAACAGGTGATGCTTCAAGTATTTTCCTTATTGAAGTATTAATCCTCTTAGTACTGATAGTTCCCATTATTCATAGGAGGCGTAGATCAGTCTAACTTTCCCGAAACTGGTGAATTGTATGAAACGAACTTATTCCATTCTAATCTCTTGTCTTTTACTTTTTAGTCTAGTGAAGACCATAACTTTTGTACAACAAGATACACCACTTTCCAAGTTAAATATTGAATCCTTGGCACCCAAATCTCGTATTCAAGCTGGAATGATAAGTTATAAAGATGTTAACTCACTCATTCCCGAAGATGAAATAGTGATTAATACTGGAGTAGCCTCAATAGCTATCACAAGATATGGTTTTCGTCTCGTTCAGTGGTACGACAATACTTCAGAAACGGAGTTAGCTGCTAATTCAGGGGTATCAAGTTCTGGTGGGGATTTAATCTCTAATAGACATCCTCTTTGGAGTTGGGTAACAAGTCAACCGTGGACAGGAGAGCTCTGGGATGCGCCATTTAATATCACTACCTCCGAAAGCGCGAATATTGCAACTGTTTCAGGGATATATACCTTAAATGAAACGTATGCTGGTACAGCTTCTGAGCTGGCTGGTCTTGAAGTTAATATTACGTTTAAAATAGCAGATGGGAAACATTGGGGAAATTTGACTGTAGATTTTCATAATCCTACCGCTAGTTCGATCAGTTTAGATGGCCAGGATACTGGTAACAGAATGGGATATACACTTGGTTGGGGAAGTATTGTCGGTACTGACTTAGGGAGTGATTATCAAGCCTATAGCCATGGTGGGCAGGTCTCCATTGGCCAGCTCCTTTCTTGGAACTTTTTTCAGTGGAATGATCTTGAATGGTCTGGTATTTATGATCTTTCCGAAGGTGCCTTTGGAGGAATGGTTTACCATAATGCGACGAAGTATTTGAGATTAGAAACGTCTTCGTGGGGTATAGAAACACGAGTTTGTTACTCTGAAAGAACTCTTTCAGCGGGAGAATCAGTAATGTATAGTTTAAGTTTATATGGAGGACCCTTAACCTCTGAATTAGAAGAAGCTGGGATAAATGGTTTTCTCGACAAACTTGGGATTATAGGGACAATGAGTTTAGATAAATATGTTCACACAACTCTCGATCAACCCAATGTGACAATCTTTCTCGAAAATGTCAATAATGTTTCCAAGGATGTTACTGTTAGATTATATTTGGAAACAACCCAGATCTGGCAATGGTCTAGTGAAACTGTTCCTGGAGATGGAAATATTACCTTGACCCACGTTTTCACCCATGGGCAAGAATTGGGGGTTTATAATATAAAGGTTGAAGTTGAAGAAGCCTTTGAATTAGTGTTTGAAAAAACAATTAATTTAAATGTGGTTGATACTACCCTTACTAGCAAAAAACTCTATCTTTCTTTTGTTTGGCATCAACATCAGCCGTTTTACACAGAACCATTTACCAATCCTCCGAATTTCTTAGAACCATGGGCTCAGGCTCATACAGAAGGACCTTATCTATGGCAAATTCAAGCACTAGCTAATCATCCTAATATTTCAGCTACAATCAACCTTCAACCTAGTCTACTTGAACAGTGGCTTGCTTCTCGTAACGGATGGTCAAATAATGGGGAATGGACAATGGATTGGGTTGATAACATTAATCAAACTATTGATCTTCATTATGATGTACTACATAATACCTCTCGATCTGGTAAATTACAGTTACTTACCAGTGGGTATAATCATCCGATTTTCGCTTTGTTAGCAAATTGGGGTTGGGATGAAGATATGACTCGTCAGATCGTGTTAGGAAAAAATGTGACAGCTAACCTATTTGATTACACACCTTACGGTGCATGGCAGCCTGAAATGAGTTTTAATACACAAATTATACCTTACTGGGTAGATAATGGTATCAATCATACCATTTGGTCTGATGCGAATCTTGGTGGTGGAAATAAACCCTTCGAACCATATTTAGTGCTTGATGAGGTCACTGGTAAACAAATGGTGGCATTCTTCAGATATACGCCTATTTCTAATGACATTGGTTTTCGATATAATGGATATGCTTCTGCGGAAGATGCAGCACGAGATTTTATGGGTCAAATTGTGAATATGTACAAAAATCACGTGGTTAGTGAGGATCTTGATAAAGTCGTAACTGTTGCTCTCGATGGCGAGAATTATATGATTTGGGGATCTCCCGCTGCAAGATACTTTTCTGATCGCGTCTATGCTGCTTTGGAAGAATCACAAATGCTTGGTTGGGTACAAACCGCAACTCTAGAAGAAGCCATGCATTATGTACCTCCTAGTAAAACGCTTACTACAGATGACTTCTCTTATCCTAAGGAATTTCCCCTTCCGTATGGAGGAGGATCATGGGTTGATGGATCTGTTTCTACTTGGTATGGAGAACCCGATGAAAATCTTTTATGGAAATACATCATGGAAGGTCGGGAGCTTTTAGAACAATTTGAATCAGAACTCACTCCTGAAGAACAGGAAACATTTTGGAAATATATTACGATTGCTGAGGGCAGTGATGCGTTCTGGTGGGCAGGTACAGATCAACAAATTGGTGATGATTGGCAATTTACAGCTCGAATGATCATGTATATTGATGCCATAACTTCTTCAATAAATCACTCACTGATAACTCTTAATGAACCTCGAAGCTCTTGGCAGGCATTTGTAGAAGGAAATTCACAAGATTCTTCGATTCTGAATCTAAAGAATATCAATTTGGTGGAGAATCGGACGATAGATCTCGGATCTATCTCAAAAACCTCTTCGAAAAATCTCACACTTTCAGTAGAATCACGTGGAAATCTCACAGCTAAAGCAGTTCAACTTGAACTTATTTTACCAGCTGACCTTGAGCTTTTGCAAGGATCCGTTGTGTACAATATGGGTGATTTAGAACCATTTTCAGTAAATTCTGTTGCATGGAATATCAGTGCCAAGAGTTCTGCTCAAAGTACTGATTATACAGTGGTTATTCGTGTTTATGTTGATGGAGTACTTCATAAAGAGCAGTTTGTTAGTGTTACTGTTGAGCTCCCTTCAATCCAAGCTGGACTCCTTCAATACCCCGTAGATCTCATGCCTAATAGTACCACTCAATTTGAAATGACACTAACCAACATCGCCGATGTAAAAGCTTCCAATACAACTATTACCTTCCTTCCCCATTCAGGATTGGAAATAATCACCTCTAGTGTTAATTTAGGGGATCTACAACCTTTCACTCCTAGGCAAGTAGTGTTTGTTGTTAATATTACTGGATTTTTGTCAACAGATAATCTCACATTTATTGTTGATGCTCACGAACTAGAAACTCCCTTCATAATTCACAGATCCTTTTCAACAGCTGAGCCTTCATCTCTTCCGCTACTACTAACTTCAACGATAAGCGGTATCAATGTTGAAGGACCAATTCTTATTCCGATCTCTATTGATAATATAGAATCCTATAGTCTGTATGGTCTCTTAAAAGTCGAAGGTAATCTTATTAGATCATGGAGTGGGTATTTACAGCTTGATCCTGGAAATAATATTTTCATCATTCCACTACAGGGTCTTGCAGGAGGACAATCGACACTGACTCTATCATTCACATTTAAAGATACAACATTATTCAGTACAGAGATTGATAGTACAGTGATAGATACACTAGCCCCAGTTGTTGAACTTCTTGACGTGCCTAGTGAACTGGATAAAGATGCTCGAATTACCATTGTAGCAAATGCCACTGATCATTCAGGAATATCTTCAGCTGTATTATATATAAGTACAGATGAAGGTGTAACTTATACCGAGAAGTCGATGTCATTTACTGCATCAGAAACGTATGCAGCGATAATGGGACCATTTACTGTACCCCAAGTATATGTTTATGCAAAAGCCATTGATACTTTTGGTAACGAAGGAATGTCTTCCATCCATATCATCGAGATAACAGGTTTTCCCCCTGTAAGCACAACTACAACTACCTCACTTCTACCAACAACTACAACTACGACTACAACAACCACAACAACAAGTCAGGATAGCCCTATCCCATTTTGGATAAGTTTATCAGCGATAATACTTGTTTACGTCTCTTACCGTCGAAGAAGACAAGATTAGAATTTTCTAATCTTCTCTTTTTTCTTTTTAACTAGACCAGTAACGATAAAACCTATGAGGATTGTAAATGAAATAAATCCTGTAGCAGCATCTTCTGTTGTTGTAATTTCACTAGTACTAATACTAGTAAGAGTGGTAATGGTGGTTGTGTTCGTAGTTGATTCTTCAATGAGCTGGACGTCCACTTTCATGGAAGATAATGCGTAGAATCCATAACCTGAAATAAATGTAATATTCACCTCAAATGAATTTCCTAACGATTGAGATACCCAATGGGGAAAATTAATGGTGATTGCATAGTCATGTGAACCAGTAGAAGCTTCAAATGGTAATTGTGATTTGTCATCCACAAGTACTCTTCCTTCAGAGAATATTCTTGCTCTTATTTTAATAAATGATGGTTCAGGAGATGGGTTATTAATAGTTAGATCAATAAATAATTTTTCTGCATCAATTAATCCATCAACTATGAATGAATCAAGGGAAGGGCCATTACTGATAATATCTTGGGCTAATTCTAAGCTATGATTAGCATAGGATCCCGCAAATATTGCTAAGAATGAAGGGTTTGTTTCTTCCCAGAATGTATAGTCAGATCCTTGCGAAATAAAATACTCTTGCATCATATTCTGTCGATAACCATTTTCAGGAGCTAATGAGGCGTTCGCAAGTAATACACCTTCACGAACACGGTCAATATGCTCCCATACCCAATCCTTTGCAGGAGTACCTTCCCAGGTTATTAAACTTGTTTGTCGACCCCATGAACCTTCACGTAAGTCCCATAAGTATTCCTCCGGGGGATTTTGAATTAACTGTTCACTCAATGTCTCGGTGCTTAGAAATGCATTTTCATGAACAACTTGATACATCCGTTCGAGTAAATTGTTATCTGTCAACCAGTTTTCTCCGTCAATCGCTAGTGTAACATGAATCTTGCCATTTATACTTTGATCTTGTTGAGAAAGCAGAATCTGTGCTAAACTTGCGAGAAATTCTCTAACAGCTTCATCTCCATCACTATAACCATTCCAATTAAATGCAATATTATTCGAAATTTCTGAATCTCGAAAAAAGGCGATGGTCTGTAATTGGGTTTGAGGATCTACGAGGTAATACGGTTGACGATTAGTAAATCCAGGGTAAGAATCAGCTAAGAGTCGGTCATCCAATATAGTATATTTAATGTTGGTTCTGTTTAATATCGGAATAACGTAACTATTAAACGTCTGTTCAGGACTCCACAAACCATTAGGAGATATATCCAGTAAAGCTTGCGTCTTCTCCTTTCCTAGTAGGATTTGTGCAATTGCATCCTCCTCATACCCTTGATTTCCTAAAATCGCTAAAATGGGGTGAAAAAACGGGCTAGTTAGAATTTCTAAACGCTCAGTTTGACCTAATATGGAAAATTCCTCTATTAAGTTTTTAACAAGTAATACCTCTGCACTGTCACTGGGTACAATTAGAGTTTGCCCAGATGGGAGCTCAAGAGTGTATCCATCTAGGGATTGATTCCATTGTTCAAGTAAACTCGGTTGTAGATTTGCAGTGACATGAACATCAGGATACATATATTGAGCTGCCAAATGTTGATAGTATAAATTGCCAAAGCTTTGAGCGAAGGGTTGAATAAAGTTCCCTACTGGATTAATATACCAAGGTTGATGATGATGAAAAACAAAAGATAAGGATACTTCATCGCGTGGTATAGCATCATCCAGAACAACAAGAGCTTTCTGGATAGAGAAAATATCAAGATTATTCACAATCCCAACTACACGGAGTCTATAGATTCCCTCGGGATGTGGAATGGGAAGAGAATAGTTCACGATTGTAGTAACATTGACGTCCAAGTTGTAATCAGCCGTTTCATTGATTAGAACATCATTAACAAAATACTGGAGTGTTAAATTATTAATAGCGATTTGAGTAGATATCATCTCAAAACGAGCGGAAAAATTCTCATTAGGTTGAATTGTCCATTTATTATTCATGTCAAGTTTCACATTAGGCCCCGTTGCAAATAAGTAAAAATCAGATAGATTGGAATTATTTAAATTATTGAAATCAATAGCACCGCCGTATAAACTATATTTGTAACGTACAGAATTATGTGAAGAAAGAATATAAGGAAAAAAGGACAATCGGGCAATCTTAACATCCCAGCTAGTCCACTCACCATAGATACTACTTGAATCATTAAATGGCCTAATAATACGTGCATAGGAGTCAGGTTCATACAATCCTACCCACCGAAGATTAGAGACATTCAACCACTGCCAATGTAAACCGGAATTTATTTCCACTCCTTCATCATGACGAAATGTGAGTCTTTCTTGCTTAAGGCCAAGAAGATCAATCATGAATCCTTCAACACCAGAGGGATTCCAGAGTGATGTTAAATTATATATTTCACCCGTAGGATTATAAATCTGCTCAGTAATATTGATATCTGCACGATCTGGAAAAATTTCATAGGTTTTCAGAAGTTCCATATTATTTGAGAGAGTTTTGTTAAAAGTAATTTTGATAACAGTTGGAGACTCTTCTATAGCTGTAATACTATATAGATCTCGATAGTTCTCCTCATTCCACCCCAAATCCGGAAGGATATCCATGGGGGAATACATGGGTACTCCTTGAAATTCTGATGTTTTATTAGCTAGATCAATATTATTATCTTTGATAAACCACTGACTGAATTTTGATCCATTCTTGCTGATAGTAACATTAAATTCTGAGTTGAAAATCTTAATTCCATTTGTTGTATTCTCATACCCGAATGTAGAGTCGGAAGTAGACGCTATAGTGCTTCTTATGCCATCTAATCTCTCACTTTGTAGTGATTCTGTTACAGAAATTAGATTATTCATTGGTAGTATAAATAGTGGGAGAATAAGAATTAGAAGTATGGATAACTTGAGTCGTTTCATGAGGTGTACCTCCTAAATGAATAATCAAATCAAAAGTATACAACAAATTTATTTATTTTCAAGAAAATAACGAATTGAATGTAAATGGGTTTCCAAGTAGAAGTACAGAAATACTCCCCACTGATTATTAGCATTTTATCACTAAGTTTTATTATCATACTGACCTTTTCTCTGAGATTTCAAGCTGCTAATACGATGTATTTAGATAATCCATATTCTGACCGTGATTTTGATGAAATGGTATATGTTCCAATTGCTGAGACGTATGCAGAAGCTATTAGAGAATGGGACTGGGCTGAAATAATAACTGAGGAGGAAAATCCTGAACATCCTACTTTTGGGAAAATCCTCATGGGATTAGGGATTCTATTGTTTGGGGAAGGAACGATTTTTGACATGGATAATTTAATGGCTGCAAGATTTATCTCAATTATTCTAGCAACTGGCATAAGTATTCTACTTTGGAAGGAATTCGGACTATTTCCAGCTTTATTCTGGGCAATTTCAAGTTATTCAATTAAATATACAGCTCAAGCATACCTAGAAGCAAGTTTATCATTCTTTGCTTTATTAGCATTGATAATGTTGTATTATATAAGGAAAACAGGTGATAAATGGTGGAATCTAAGTGCTATCTTCTCCGCAGCAGCGTTTGCAGCGAAATATCCAGGCTTATTAGTTGGAGGTACAGTTTTCTTACTAATGGCCTTTTTAGATGAAGAAGAGGATACTCCTAGATCTGCTGGCTTCTTATCAAAATCAAAGCTTCAGTTGAATCAATTCGTAAATAAGAAATTTGTCCAGAAGATTCTTCTCTGGGGAGTTATCTTTACGGTATCATTCTGTATCTTTAATCCGAGAACAATGAACAGTCCTACAGAGTTTATCCAGTCAATATTCTTTCATTACGATTATTCTCAGGGAGAGGAAGCAATGGACCCAGATCCATTCAAACAGTTTGATTGGTTACTAGGAGAAACCAATCCGACAATATGGCATGAACATTTTCCTATTGTGTACTTGGACGGGATATTGTTTATTGGGTCAATTTTTGGACTTGCTTTCTTGGCATCCGCAGCATACAATAAGGAAACAAAGGAATTGTCGGTAAAATATACTTCAATTATTGTATTTTACTTTGTGAACATAGCTTTCTTAGTATTATGGCAAACAAAATGGCCTCAGTATTTGACGATGTTTGAAATTCCGATGGCAATTAGTTGTGGATATATGTATAGTAAAATTCTGAGATTTGCTTTCTGGGGAGAGTCAGAATCGAAAAAACTTTCGAGTTCTGACTGCAATTCGGAATTCACCTAGATTGGCCAAATCCACATGGCACGTGAGATAAGAGCGATCGCAGCAACAATTGCAATCGTTAATCCTTCACCAAGACCAAAACCAGCAGCAATTACATTTCGATTTTCTTGCCACCATTCCTTACCTCTCATTCGTTCCATTAATTTACCAAAAAGCGCTCCCAAGAATGCAATAGAACTAAATAGAATTGGTTGGGAAAGACCTATAGTTAATCCTACCATTTCAAATGGTATGGCAAAAGCTGAGAAAGTCCAAGTTAGAATAAAACCACCAATAAACGCTAATGCCATCCAATCTAAGTGGAATAGCTCATATCCAAGTCCTTCTACGTCAGGTAAATTTTCTGCTGGCCATATTAATGCAGCTTGAGCGTTTACTGGCCAGAATTCTGCAGTGTAATTAAATAATGAGGAGGGGATGTCAGAAAATTGCCAAAATGCTTGAACCCATACAAATGATACTAACATTGTCAGTGGAAATGCGAAGAAATATATTTTTAGATAAGATCTAATGTCAGTTTCAGTCATACGGCATGCTTTGAATACAGATGCCCATCCATATCCTCCAGGAGCTATACCACCATGACCAGGACCACCAGCACCGCCAACAAGAAGGGGTGCAAAAAACGCTTTATAACCTGTGTATCCAACCGCGTAATACGATCCTTGAGCTACATAAGGAATACTTAAACCGACCCAAGATTCTCCTATAATTCTTGCATTTATTATGTTGAAGAAAAATGTCCACACTACAGATAGCAATAGTAATAACCAGATCAAAGGTAATAATTCTGGTACAAGAATGACTGTAATGATAACTGAGCCAAGCGTTCCTCCTAAGAACATTGACATTATTAACCATAAAGGAATCATATCCCTTCGCTCTTGTATATCACGAATATCTCTTATTTTTTTGATGCCAGCCCAAATTGTATGCCGATTTCGAATTATTGGAACCATCCCTGCAGCAACAGCAAACCCAATAATAGGTGAAACCCAAACTCGTAACAATAGCGTTTCAAAAACTTCACTGAGACCATATTGACCCCCTGGACTCCATGGATAGAGATATCCAAGACCAGCAAAATCATTTCGAATTAAGGCCCCTCCAATTGTATATGCAATAAGACCTCCAATAAAAATCGATGCAACCATTTTGAATGGCATAACAAATCCCCCTGCGAAAAGGATTAGATCAAGCAAAATCCCAAAGCTCGCGCCTTCAAATCCAAAAGTTTCTAAACTTCCAGTAGCATCAATCCATGGATTAATTAAAATTGGTCTACCAAACAGAATCCATGTACTATGAACTACGAGTGAAAAACCAATTCCAATCATTGAACTATATACTAGAATACGACTTTTACGAGGCATTTTTGCTTTTTCAGATATTGCAACACATGCGTTAGCCCAAACCTGTGCGCCTGGGAACGGAAGGCGTTCCTCGACGACAAAAAGTTGATATGTGATAAATCCAACTGACAGATCTACTAATTTAACTAAAACACCAAAAACAATGATCCAGAGTAGAATGGAAGGTATCCAAGCAGCATCTAGGAAAGTCCGACCTACAATTTCTAGTGGTGCAAACCAATTCGGTGCAGGATTGCTACCTCCTGCGTCAAATCCATATGTAATTGCTGCGGGAGATTTTCTTGACAGGTAGTAAAAGAAGATGAAATTCGCTGCTATGGATTCAACAATTGTAGTTCCGACATTTGAAAAAAGGACGAAAGCTTCCTGACGACTTAGATTTTTACCCGATCTAGCAGCCAATGTGGAAAAAAGAATAATAGCCGTATACTCGAATGAGGAAACTAGCTGCCATGGTTGAAGTCCTACTGTCCAAGACAGCCAGATTGCTGCTGGTTGAAGTACAATTGTCCCATAAATTATTGCAAGACCAACTCGCCAGCTAGCTCCTGATTTCCATTCAGGTTTTTCACGAAAGACAGGGAGTAATTCTTCCTCTCCTGAATCAACTCCGCTATCATCGAGATCAGGGGAATCTAATTGAATTGTTCCGTCATCATATGATACTTCTGAATTGTCTACCATGATAAATTCTCCTTACAAACTAGCATGCTGTCCTATACCTTCTGAAAGCCAGAAACTTGACAAGCCAAATATGAAAAAGCCTGCAGCTAGTGGAAATGCAATCTTTTCATAAATCCTTGTACCACCATATCTAAAAATGAATGATTTTAATAAATAAGCTATTATATTGGGAACCAACAATCCCATACCAGTCATTGCGGCATCTCCATAAATTATAGCTGGTACTGAGAGAGGGAACCACAGAAAAGTTTGTTGGGCCCAAACAATAAGAAACGCGAGCGGAATCCCCGCAAAAAATTGCATAATCCACCCTTGCCATTCGGGTGGGAGTCCAGTAATCTTGTCTCCAGTAACATTTGAACCCACAGCTCCTTCCCAAAGGCCGAAATCAAATTCACTAAATTCTTTGAAATCTGTCCATCCAAAGTAATAAGTTCCCCAAACCACTAAGGGAAATACTAATACTACTCCAAAAATAACTGCCATGATTTGGAGTGGGTATAACCGCCGGGGAGGGACTCCTGCCATATCAGCAAGCTTGAAACTCTCCATACTCGCTGGCTGAGGAGCTGCACCTAATGCCCTGTCTGTTGAAAGATAGATAAACATTATTCCTGTAGTAGACATTTGTTGGGAGTTGGTATTTCCTTGAAGATGCCAGTAGATATAAGGTAAAGCCTCTTGTTCATGTAACCATGGTCCGTACATCATAAAGAAGGACATAAATCCTGTTTCAGCTCGTACACGAGTCCATGTCCAATAAATTAAGATAAAGAAAATTGGGAAGGCAAATGCTAATTCACCCATTCCTGACATTAAGTTTAGGATGATGAGAACTAGTACTCCAATAATAATTGCGCTATAAGCAAATCGGTAGTCATCGTCTTCTTCAACCGATTTCGTTCTGTTTAAGGCTTTCCTTATCGTTTGCGCAAAATATTGCCGCTGGAAATAGATTAAAGCTAGTGGAAAGCCAAGCCACATTCCTCGTGATATGAAATGCGGAAATAGTCCCCCAATACTAAACGTTTCGTCACTTAGTGGGACATAATCACCTCCCAAATTTAGGGGACCAAGAATAAGAAAGACCAACAACAAAATAGCTAAGGTCCACATTCGTGATGTCATTGCTAAAAAAGGTTGGGGGACGAAATATTCATCTCCAAGCGGTTTTCTTCTCGATTTAAAGGCATTTCTGATTAGCGTAACTACGAATATTAAAAGACATATAATAAATAAGAGTGTGAACAGTGTTTCCAACGTAAACGAAAACATATCTCGCACAGCACCCGCTCTATGGCCAACAAATATATAATTCGTCCCTACATCTTGATTAGGGGGATTATCGTAAAGCCGTAAACTGACTTGTACTGGAGGAAGAATTATATAAAAGGTTACATACCATATTATGGCTCCTAGTAGAATATCAATTGGAATTAGAAAAGCAAATGCGATCCATATTAATGCGAAGTTGATGTTTAAAGTAACTCTGTTTGCACTTCCCCCGAATAATCCTGTGGCTAGATCCGTCCCTAAATTCTCAATATTGTCATAGTAAAGCCAATTAAAGACTTCTGGAACGGCAAAGTCAATAGGTATTATATTTCGTATAGAGAGGGCTGCTAGTAACCTCGGGATATATAGCGCGAAACCGAGGATTCCCCCAATCCAAAATGGAGAAAAACCGAATACTCTGGATTTTTCTTCTAAACCTTCAATTTCTCCAGCTTTGAATGATTCAACAATCGCTTGAGCTACTGGAAAATTTAGTCTTTCTACTTCTATCCATTGCTGACGATTGACAATATTCATGGATAATTGTACAATACCCCAAGAGATGAAATAAAGGGACCAGAACAAAATTGGTAAAAGCCAATATCCCCAAGTTGGTTCCCCACCTAAAACCATATTATTAATTGCTTCTGGCCATGTTGGAATCCAAACAGAGGGAATATATGCACCTGTTGATCCCCCAACTGACCCTGCTCCTTTGAAAAATTCGAATACTAAAAATCGAAGGATCCACATTGGAAGAATTGCAAAAATGCTGGATATTGATAAAGTTGAGTATATTACACCAATTTCACTAAAATTCAACCCTCTTTTCTGACCTGCGGAATGGATTATTTTGTGTGCAATCATTAAAACGCCTAATAAAATTAGGGGTCCAATGATATGAGTAAATTCGCCATTATAAGTCCATACAGAAATATCAGGAGTTGTTAATCCAAGAAGTGGTATAACAAAGGATGTAATATTCATAACGAAGACTGAAATGAAGGGGCCAACAATAGCTCCAATTACTGCAATGGTTAATGCTCCCTGTGAGATTCCTGCTGATTCCAGCTTTTCAACAGGTAAGAGTTTAACAACTATTCGAGCAATGGGATAAACAATGATGGAAAAGAGAAGTATGAGATAAAATAGAAAAGCTGTTTCAAAAATCTGAAATGATACAGGTGGATCATTTTCTTCAAGTAAGAACGATACGAAGAACGCGACAGCAAGCACGATGGCTAGGACTACAAAAAACAAGAGAACAGGTGTTTTTCCTTTAGATTCACTCTCTTCTTGATTTTCTCTATGATATATCCAATAAAATGGTAACAAACCAACCATGATCCCTAGTAACACTCCTACTGCAGCCAATCCACTATTTACAGCTAGATCAGTTTCAATCATGTCCGAGATAACTGGTAAATGACTTGCATAGGATGATCCTAATGGAAAACCAAGTGCAACTAGAGCAATAACTATTACCGATGTGAAATAGACAAGTAATTGTCCAGAAATCTTTACGAGTCTAAGGGGACTGAGTAAAATGGAGTGTTTTATTTTATTTTCCAAAAGTTGAGTAATACCATAGGCAATTAGAACCAGAAAACACGCCGACCATATCAAGAATGAAGTATCAAATATCAAAGTGAATCCATTTTCGATGATCTTATCCACAATCGGAACCGTTTTAGAAATAATATTTGTAGTCACTTACATCAACTCTTGGACAGTAATATTGGTAATGAAGTTCTGAATTTCAAGTAATTTATTTAGTAGAAGAAGAATTCTTTCCAATTTTTCAGATATTTTTCGAGTTAAATAGAACTGTTGGGTAAGAACAGTGTACCATGCGCATTCGAGCGGTTTTTCAAAAATTTCCCGCTGTTTAGTAACATAATAGGCCCTCTTCACACCCCCTGTGGGTGGGGGGATAACTCCACCTGATATACTGATTAGAATTTTTTCGGGTTTTAGTTCCCTTATCTGCTCCTCAATGGTATCTAACTCATTAATTCGATTCATCAGGGTTGTAGGGAGGTTGATTACTGACGTTTGAAATAAGTCACTGAGCTGAGGATTTTTCTTCCAGCTAGGCTTTCTATTGAAAACACCATTCCATGTAAGAACGCACTCCTCACCTTTCAATCGATGAAATAATGCGATGCCCCGTTCTGGGTTTTCAGTCATTTTTTGAACGTCTACTATAGGCAAAGTTGCGGAAAAATGCCATAAATTTTCCGCAAATCCAATTTTTTTCTTCGAAATTACCAGTAAATTCAGAAAATTTCCTGGAAGATCTTTCAGTCCTATTGAAAAAGATCCTCGAGCCTGATGCCAAGTTTTCAAATAACCCAGACCGTCTATAGCCTTCACAATGGCTGGTGCATGTCGGGGTTGAACTGTTGAAGTTGTCATCAGTATTCACATTTATTTAAAGTCAAAGATTAGCCAGTTTCTTACCTTGTTCAATATGAGAACCTCTCTTATCTAGATCTAATCCTCTCCATAATAAGAGCTGTTTTCTAATATCCCTGAAGAATTTACGGCCGTTAACTTTTTCCCACTTAGCTCTATCACCAGATATTCTTGTAACACTCAATTCGAACAGATATTTTTCCTCTTCTGAGTCATAGTAGGTCAGAAAATTATATTCTTGGAGAAGTCCCCAATTCCAAGGAGCTAATCGCATTTTCCCTATGAATTGGACCTTGTTTTTATCAGAGGCATCTATTTTTGCCTCCAAAACTGCAAAGGATCCAATTCCTTCACTTCTGTGAGATTCAAAAAACTCGAATAGGTAGTGTAAAACACCTAGTGCTTCATCTAAAGAGGCTGTTGAAAAAGGAAAAGGTATGTTCCATGAATCTAATTCTGGTTTTGATGGGATTTCCCACTTTCGTTGATGACTTGGTAATGAAAACAATACTGCTTGTCTAATAGGATAGATGCTAGCGACAACAACCGAGGCAATACTTAATCCAATAGCTAGAATCACTGCAAGGCCTGTATAATTCGGGACAAAACTTGCAGGAAGGAGTGAAAATGCTTCTAAGAATGCTAAAATAACCATTCCGAAAGAATAGCCAAGAACTCCACCCATAAGTCCGTACACGAGAGATTGAGCCAGATACATCCATCCGATATTTTCTGGTGATAATCCAAGTGCATTATATACACTTATTTCTTTAAGTTGTTGTTGGACAGCCGATAGAACTGTTCCAGCTACAACTGAAACAGCAATTATAACAGGAATGATTAATGTCTCAATCCCAATAAGCTGGAAGGATTGTCCTTTCCTATATTCAGCAAATTGCCCTGCAAATGGATTTTTAGAGGTGGGTTTTCGTAATCCAATATAAATATCTAGTGATGGTAGTGATTTTCTTAAGTCAACCGCTTTAGCTTGGAGAGTATCCCAGTCGAGAACCTCATTAAATTTAATCGCTATTTGAGCAAGTGATAAGTAAATTCCCTTTCGATAAGAGCCCCAAGGATTATCTGCAGCAAGTTTAAACGGAATAATCGCAGTTTCATCAAGACTGAAATGATTCCCCTTATCTGAGATAGGGGACACATCCTCTTGATCTAAGGTTCGTGTGATTTGATCAAATGTTTTATTGGTTGAACTAATAGTTTTAGATGTATTCAGTAACCCCACAACCTTTAAATCTACACCACGTATGTGAATCTGTTGGCCTAATAATTGTGACACATTTCCAGAGATTAATTTTCCTGCAATGTATGTGGGTAGGATTACTTCTTCGTAAGAATCTTCAGTAAACCAATCCCCAATTAAGATAGATCTATAATCTAAAAACTCATTTTCTTGAGGTTGAAGACCTAGGAATGCTCCAACGTCACCTTTAGAAAATTTACCCTCATATTCTGAGAGAATATACCAATTAGATCCTTGAAGAGGATCAGACCAGATTCGGGAAGTTATCGTAATATTCTCAAATTCATTTGAAAGTCGTTCTGTAACATAATCCACAAGATCGATGGATAATTTCTGTCTTCCATCCCCGATTCGCTGCATTAATATCCCATTATACCCAATGTAGTCTCCTTGACTTGGAGATGCCTGTAATTCCGCAGCAGATGATACAGAAACGAAACTTACTAAACTAAATGTAATGAGTGTGATAGATGCAATTGTTAATGCAGTGGAAAATCGACGTTTCCTCAAATTTGACACTGCTACTCCAAAAGAGACAAGTCCAGCCTCAACTCGACCAAATTCCGCAAAATGCTCTCCAACAACTTTTTTACGAAATTCCTGTAAGTAGGTATAAGCATCATTCGCTAATATGATCACTACGGGGACACTGAGAACAATCATTATGAAACCTATCCCTACCATAATTACATTACTTGCTAGATGATACCCTGGTTGGAAGAAGTAAATTAGAAGATTAAAAGCAAGAAAGATTCCCACTAAAGCAATAATTCGCTTTAGACCACTGAAATCAAAGACCATCCGCTCAAAAATAAATGCAAAAGGCAGTAATAATATAAAGAAGAATATAGTACTCTGAATTACACTTAACATTGTAGAGCGAGTTGCTGAATATGCTTCTCTTTCTAAGGAGAACGCATTTAAACAAGCAGAATAATAAGTATCATAATCGAATACATTTAGCGCTTCTTCCGCTACAGAAATTAGGTCTGTTGCCCGATTATGAGCTTGATCAGCAGTAGGACTAAAAACATTAAATTCTTTCATCTGGGTAAGTCTTTTGTCAGTAATATACCAAAAATCTTTAGCTGATTGAAACATTGCATGCTCAATGATTGTAGTAATCCCTGCCTTAGACTGATATCCAAATCCGTCGATGTTTGTTTCTGTAGAGTTTGTAAGAACTGCAACAGGATGTCCACCTCCCACAAAGACTCTTATTCGAATTGGTTTGTTTTCTTGAGTAAAAAGTATGGCATTTCCATAGGCATCAAAAGAAGCAAAATAACGCTGAGGATGAGCACCACTTCCTACTTCAATTCCGTCAAAGTTGAAACCTTGAGTAAATGACAATCTATCAGCTTGTCGGTTTACAGTAAGTTCACTTTGTGGATCTAGGAGATTACGGCTATTTAATAAATTGAAGACACCTAGGCTTGCACATTCGAATACTGCATAGTCAATTCTTTCCTGTCCAGGTTGTCTATGGGCAGATTTTAACCGAGGATCGCCTAACACTGCTTGATTAACAGTAATAGATGAGGGTGTGCCAAAATTACCATAATCTGTAACATATAATACCCGTCCATCAGTGGATACAAAATACACGGCAATAGTGTAAGAACCTCCAGAAGCTAGGCCTCCCATGTTATTGTTGTGAAGACCTGTAAGATCGAAAAATCCTGTGGCGTCATCTGCCATAATAATTTCATTGACACCCCAAGTTACACCACTTTGGTGGACAGCTTGAACCAAGAAATGTCCCTCTGTCCCTGACAGGACTGATCGTTCGAAACGTCGACCTTCAGATTTAGAAATATTAGTGTTAACCCAAGTAGAATTAATATTTAAAGTATCTTGCTCTGCTTGTGGATGAAGCACAACCCGACCATATAATTTGGAAAATTCTGCCCAAGGGGCACCTTGTCGATAGGCTTCATGCACTAAATATTGATTAAGTTCTTTAGTACCTTCGTCAATCTCCTCATAGAAAAATTGATCTATAGTCTGATCAATGAGATAATTCGCTATGGCTACCTGAGGAATAAGGTTTGCCAAATACTGTGTCATCCCACCATAGGAGAGTGGAACATCATCAGGAGAATCTCTATATAAATTTGCGGAGAAAATGGTCTTTAATGTTACGCTGGTCGTTCCACTAACATAAAATGGCTCTGAATCAAGCCAATAATAATATGTCATATAATCCTGAAAATGATCCGCATCCATGGTTCCCCTAGTAGAACTTAGCAGTTCTGTAGTAAGGAATGCGTAAGCTTCAGCTGAGACTCCATCAGCGGAGAAAGTAGTCCAATTACCAAGGAATTCAGCCCATCTTTGTCGTACCATATCAGCAGGATTTCTAACGGCTGCAGTTAGATATGGTAGAAACTGAGAGTAGTAATACCCATAAGCGAACGGAGATGCAATATGATAATCTCCAGTTAAATCAAGATTCACTCCAAACCACATTTCTTCGGCAAGAGGATGACGTGTTCCTTGATCGGAAGATTTGATATTATCATTTGCAAATATATAATCTTCAACGAACGCTCTTGACCCTGCAAGAGATTGATAATGGCCTGATAATGCTAAAAAGAAAAGATTCCTTTTTACTTTATCTTGAGTTGCTTTAACTGCATAAATTCGTGCTAACTCAAGTAAGGTAGCAATACCACCAACATCACTTGCGCCCGGAGCTAGAGAAGGAACAGTAGACCATGTATCAAAGTGACTTGACAATAAAAGTCCCACTTTGCTTTCTTCTATTGCATCAAGGTCAGCAGGATCGATTCTTTGAGTTACATTTAATACCCCAAGTACATTTATTCCTGTTCGTTGCTCCCAATGCATATTAACTTTAAGTCGGAAAGAATGAGTTTCGAGGAGTGGTTCTACTCCTAACCAATCATTTCGTTTAATCATTACTCGTGGGACGTTTAATGGAATTCCAGTGGATTTATCGTCAAGAATTCCTTTACTCATATTGATTTCGGGCTCGATAAACATAATAGCATCCGCCCCAAAACTCATCGCTACTTTCCAACGAGCTTCCGAGTCCATATCCATGGCAATTATGGAGGATTTGACATCTTCCATAGGGTAAGAACTAACTAGTCCCTCTTCAACATAATACATATCACGATCTTGTATGTCTGCTGTAGAAGGATTCACCCCATTTGTTTCTAAAGCATGTACTGTGATATTATCTACTATTACATTTGAGGAATCATAAACACCCAACCACGATCCTCTATCAATTGCTACAGTAACTGGAAATTCATGAAAAATTACTTCCATTCCTGGTAGGGTATGTAATGATTCATTGATGTAAGCAACTGCATCATAATAATCATTCATGTCATCAGGATCAGATGTTGCTTGATCCAATCCTTTTCCATATCCAGTAATCCTACTTCCCTGATAGTTTCTACCTTCGAATGTAAGGGCATCGATGTGTTCCTCAATATTATTTCTACTTGTTGGAGAAACCAATACACTATCGAATGTATCACTCGTATCTGTACTTGAAGCTTGTATATGTCTTGCTCTTTTTTGACCAAAGATGTCTGAATCATTTAATTTTCCAACATTAATTCCTTGATTCAAAGATTCTACTTGCTCAAAACTACTGAGAGCAAACATTATAATGAATAAAGCAGCAATAGCTAATGAACTCTTATTCAGGGACAAGTATCATTACACCTCGACGTTGCTTAAGACAGGAAAAGAAGTTTCCTAGTTTGTTGATAATATTAGAACTGCTTAATGATATTCAGTTTATAATTTTTTGCTCTCGAAAATATACTACGATAATCATATTTGGAGAAAGAAATAACGACACTCTTCTAAACGAGTATTACTAAAAAAATTAGAGTTGAGATGTAATTTGAAAAGAGATTTCTAGATGAAATATATAGTGAAGCTTCAAGGCTTGATATCAGGTTTAAATAGCTGTTTAAGAATGGTACCAAAAATTCTCTTGGGATAATAATCACTAATTGTTTCATTAACTGATCCTACCAGTAAAGTGGCAAAAAACATGGCATTTTTTTCTGTATCAACCCAGAAATATTGTAAAAGAACCAGTTTCTGTTTCAAAAGGAGTTTTCCCATACGTAATTGGGATTTTATCCTCCATACTTCCTCTATTGATTTTCTTCGTGAGATATATCGCTTGGGATCCTTAAAATTGAATCCCTTAATTCTTTTGGTCATTTTAGGGACATATTTGTCTTTATAGAAATCAACGATAGAGGTATACTTTCTTAAATTTTGTTGTGCGAGACCAAATCGTTCAATTAAAATTGAAGTATCACCCTTTACAAATTTCATGTAAGATGTACCAATAACAAATGAAGTCTCAACTAACTTCAACTCATCTGGTACATGCAATGTGATTCCAGGGCCACGCCAAGTGACCCAAGATTCATGACATTTTATTGAGTCAATCACTTGTTGAATGTGACTCTTTAATTCTTTGACCTCATTAGTTTTAAACGGCCATAAGCTTAGATAAATCCGTTCTCTCTCTGGACACAGCCAAGAAACAACAGCAGCTAGTTCATTTTTCTTCTTACTCTCCCATAATAAATAGTCAGCATCATGGCCATCGATCTTGATCTTTTTACGTGATCGGATAGAAATTGGATTCTTAGCATACTTCTTTTTCAATTTCTTCAAGTAACTATCCACAATTACTTGAGGTTGTGGAACTTTTTTTACCACGGATTCCCATTTAACACTCATCCTGAGAAGTTGATCTAGATCCTTGAAAGTGAACATGCCTTTAATTTTATCTTTCTCTGTTTCTTTCTGGCTCATTGCTAGTTGCCAATCATAAGGTACATCGAATATTATTTTATCCCAGCCAGAATTTACCATTTCGCGATATCACCAGAAAAGACCCATTAAATACTTTTCTTGTCTACTTCAACCAGAAGTATAAGTGTATTATAATTATTGATAAAATTATCAAAAAGAAGATAAAAAGACTCAAAAAATAGATGATATCTTAATCTGACATACTATTACGTGTGATGGGATATGGAAAGCTCCGATCAATCTGAAGTAGATACTATACAGTGCCCATGTGGACGCGAGATACTTGATACTGCTGAATATAAGCTTCTCTTCCTAAAAAAGGAAATGAATGAGATTGATATCTTATGTCCCAACGATTCTTGTTATCTTCGAGAACTCGGGTTTATTTTATTCAAAAAGGTTGAAGATCAGGGCAAAAAACAGATTAAATTTGATCGTGCAGAATTTTATGTACCATTCGTGACTTGGAACGCTACTAGATTAACAGAAAAACAAGCAGAGATATCTCTAAAGGCTCAACTGACAGATATAGTCAAAAATAAAATTGATTGGAAGACTCTTGTCACATAAAATATTGGAGTTTGTGTAAAATGCCAAAAAAGAAACGTCCAGCCAGTAAATTTCCTCTAAGAGAAGCTTTAAAGATTTCCATCGAAAATATTACCAAGCGTGTCTCAAGAAGTCTTATCACGTCGTTTGGAATTATTCTCGGACTTGCGTTTTTAACTGCACTTTTAACTATGACTACGATCCTTAATTATATCGAAAAAGAAAGCTCGACAATTGCCGAATATACATGGTGGCTGGCAGGGATATCTATGATTGTGGCACTCGTGGGGATCACAAACTCGATGTTAATGGCAGTTACCGAGAGAACCAAAGAAATTGGGGTATATAAAACACTAGGGGGAACTTTTAATCATATCTTGAAAATGTTTCTGATTGAATCATTGATTTTAGGTTTAATTGGAGGATTTTTAGGTTCGATCCTTGGAGTAGTAGCAGGGAGTTTAATTTACACAATTCGTTTTGGTATAGATAAAGTAATTGATGCTCTATTAGCGGATATATCATTTATACCTACAGCTATGTTATTATCAATATTTCTTGGAGCATTGTCGAGTATTCTGGCAAGTTTTTATCCAATATGGCGTGGTGCTAAGCTCGATCCAGCCGACGCGTTACGATACGAGGTCTGAGGTGAAATTATGGCATTTTATGAATATACAATAGAAACCAGAGATGTTGAAAAGACATACTATTTAGAAGGTGGAATTATCTCTGTTCCAGCATTACGAGGAGTAACTATGCGTGTTCAAAGGGGAGAATACGTATCCATAATGGGTCCCTCAGGATCAGGAAAAACAACTCTATTTAACGTAATAGGTGGATTAGATAAACCTGAAAATGGAAAAATTTACATTGATGAAGTTGATATCTCAAAACTAGATGCTTATGAACTTGCCTGGCTACGGGCTAGAAAAATCGGCTATATTTTCCAAACATACAACTTACTGCCTGTATTGTCCGCTCTTGAGAATTTGGAATTACCAATGATTTTCACTGGGACTCCAAGAGAAGAACGACGGAAGAAAGCAGCAGATCTATTAAGTCTTGTAGGACTAGGATCTCGACTTGATCATAAACCAGCAGAATTGAGTGGAGGCCAGCAGCAACGAGTGGCTATTGCAAGATCACTAGCAAATGATCCAACCATAATTCTTGCAGATGAACCCACAGG
>JAEOTM010000136.1 GCA_016839815.1 Candidatus Hodarchaeota archaeon | reverse complement strand
GTACCAATTCCCAGAAAGACAATCAATAAACTTAGGGAAGAAGTTTGAGTGTCAGGATTGGTGGTAGACGCCGTGGTAGAAGCCGTAGTACTAGGTATACTAGAATCACGTGTAGTAGTGGTTGTTTCGGTGGTTGTTGATTCACTTGTGGTGGAAGAAGTAACACTTATTGGTGTTAATTGAAAGAAAGCATCAACCGATAAGTGGTCCGAGGATATATTTTCAGATACTGTTCCTCCAGTCGTAGAATTGAGAAATAGATCTTCAAAGAATTCATTGGCAAAAATATAGTCTATTCGTGACCTTAAAAACGAATTATCCCACCCATATGTATAACCAGGAGTAGTCGGATTCAGGGTACGGAAAACATCAAAGAATTCATGTTCATTACATGCATCTGGATTGGTAGAATCTGTAAGCATTGGAATTACATCATCACCAAGATCACCTGTAGGTGCAAGGTCACCAGTATCCTCGGGTGAAAACGTATTAAGATCTCCAGTATATATTATCGGAACATCTCCCAAAGTATCCATATAATTGTTAATTCCTTCTTGTGCTTTTTCTCTTTTTATTTCATTGGTTTCTCCAGCGCAACACTTCAAATGTACACCGATTACATGAATAATTGTTTCATTCAGATCGATTTCTGCATCAATGAAATCATGACTGGGAATGAAGGGGGTGTCATCATCTAAGAGGAGAGTATGGATTTGTGTAAAACTTAGAACTGGAAATCTGCTTAGGATTGCTTCGCCGCTTGTATCATAAATAACATTTTGTGCTGTATATGCACTATAGGGTTCTTCAGAAGGAAAGTAGCTATTTAATTCAGTGATCAAAGAATTGAAGTCGGTTTGATCAAAACCGTCACCAGAAGCATCATCCCAATCACCTGTTTCAACTAAAACTAGAATATCAGGATTTTCTTCCCTCACGACTTCTTTCCAATCAGGATCCACCCCACTCTCCTCGATGTTATAAGTCATTAATTTTATTGGTTCTATCTCCTCTAAACCTAGTAATTGAACTTCAGATGAAATAGGTAAAGTATGAATCCCGATAATTACAAAAGATAAGCTTATTAAAAGAAATACAGGTTTTTTCCTCAATATTTTCATTTCCTGTCCCAATTTGTTATTAATCATACCCTAAGAAATTACTCAACAATATTCCAGCCAAATCATATAACCAATCTAGTGGAACATCAAGAAGTTCAGCCCAAAATTGTTCTGACTTCGATTCTTGAACTAAGAATGTCAAGAGTTCAAAAGGTTCCCATAAAAAGCCGTAAAGAAACATAGTAAGAAAGGAAGCAATGAGTAGTGGATGCTTTTTGGTATATGAATGATCAACACGCAAGATCAAGCAATAAGTAACCCGTAAAATAATCACCGATGAGAGAAGATGAAGAATTTTATCATAGGAGAAGAGAGAATACTGTAATGGTTCAAAACCAAGAATTTCTTTGTTGAAGAAATTCCCAAGTGTCAGGATACTAACAATTGCTATAGCAAAAAGTAAAATCCGATCATTCCTTAAAGCACGATAGATTTCCACTACAGACCTGTATATTCTCTGTTGATTAATTTCCATACTATGTGATGATTATTCTTAAATTAATTAAAGATTTTGTATCTGAACACCCAATTCTGGTTAAAGAGAGACCTGTCGAAATTTTTCCCTTACTCTGTTGAATTCAACAATTCGACGGTTTGATCCTTGTTTATCGTTTCTAGCTGGTGTATCTTATAGAATAAGTACATAGCCACCAATGTTCCAATGAATGTTATGATAAGAATTGAACTAAGACCAAAAATTGAATAAAGAAAGCCTCCTACCGCTGCAGTAGGAACCCAACCCATTCTCTGGAAAAAAGCCATTATTCCAAAATGTGTAGCAGGGGTTGTAGGATCAACTGCAATAAAACTTATGATTTCTGCGGGTTTCCAAAATGCAATGCTTACACCAAGAAATACTTCCCCTATTAGTAGTAGAGTCCTTGCTTCGGAAGGATTCATTAAAGCAAGCTGAACACAGATAAGGAATAGAATTCCAGTTATTTCTCCAAATATCAAACCTGAAATTTTCCCTAAACGATCGACCAGAAATCCAGCAGGATATTGTAGTATCACTAATGAAATAGATTGAAAGAGAATCAAGGTGGCAATAAAACTGACATTCAAGTCAAAAAGAAGATCAAAGATTCCATAAGCAATAGAAAGTAGTAAACCCCATGCAAATGCATCAACAACGAAGGCTATCATTGTAAGTCGAGATATTGGTTGGGAGATTATGTTTCTGATCGAGAAATCGATATTACTCACATTAGATTTGATATCCGTCAAAAATACAAGATTCAGAACCAGAATTATGAATAAAGAAATCGTCCCAATCTGAAAAAAGAAGAGGTAACTGTCATACGAAGTATTTTTTTCAAGTAGTAAAGAAGCCAGAATTCCTGCTATAGCTCCTGAATTGTAAATTAGTGCATAAATTAACCCACGGTGCTTTTCTGACGTCGACTCGTAAATTATGGTGTTAAGAGGGGAATCTTGGAGCCCAAGTCCGACATTAAATAAGATGATACTAAGGACCAATAGGAATAATTGTGTATTCTCCAAAGATAATCCAAATAATCCTATAAAACTTAAAAACTGTCCTAATAGGATAAATTTCTTTCTACCATGGATATCTGAGAGATAGCTAAAGAGAAGAGGAATAACAGCAAAAAAACTCCCGATTGAGAGAATTGTGCCTAATAATTGAGCAATAAACTCATTATCTCCATATAGATCGATTATGAAAGGTTGAATTTGAATGGTGAAAATATAATTGGCAAAACCCCAAAGAAAGTAAGTAAAGACTAGTGTGAGGATGTTAAACGTCCTTGGTCTTACAGATTTCAATTTGGGCCACCGAATGAATATTTTACTAACTACAGAGGGATTATAATCTTATTTTTTTGAAAGTAATCATTATTCGTATGTGTAAAGATTTGTTATTTCAAGATGAAGATTGTGGTCAAACTCAAACAATACTCAAATTTCAATAAGCAGTCAAAGACTTGAAACGCTATCATGATGGACTTTCAGTCTTCGGTCGTTCGAGATACAAATCTATTACTGCCAGACATGCCCCAAAAACCGCACCAATAGCGTCCCATACGAGATCTTTAGGAGCATCTAAAATTTCGTCCACAAAATGACCCAGATCTAGTAGAGCATTCGTTATCCACTCAAAAATTTCCCATGCAAGGCCTAAACTGATCATAAAGGCAATGGCGACCACAATTCCGAATAGTTTGGAAGTAGTGCTTTCAGCTCCATAATCTGAAAATTTATCGGTTATGATATAGACGATTAACATAGTTATTGCTGCGCTTGTCAAACCATGAGCAATTTTATCGAAGGCTATCCAAGAACTTAGGTCAGAGTAGCCAGTTCCCCATTGACCTTTCCCGTATAGCTCGTAGGGAAGGTGCCCAACTGAATGAAAGATACTCACACCTATTAAAAGGACAAGGAAGGCTGTTCGGTCTAACGCAAATGACACAAAATCCTCAGCAAATTGCTTCCCTGGTCTCAGTCGAACATAGATTACGTAAATAAAAAGCCCGAGAATTGCCGTATCTTGAATTACAGCAAATCCACCATATGTTGAGAGAGCAGGAAGATCCTCTGCAGGTACAGTTGGGTAATAGGCTTGTAGATTAGGCTCCCGTAAAAAGTATAGCGGACCAATATCAGGATAGGTTAAAAGGTTAAAAAACCAGATAAAACCAAAAATCAATGATCCTACAAACAATATAAAGAAGTTTCTATCGCTCACAAGATTTACTCTTATGGCATCTACCAAATTCTGCTCAAATCGTCGTGGTACACGCAAATGTGGATCTAAAAGAGTATTAATGAAACCGTATATCACCAACAAAGCTCCAATTATTAGAATAATCCATCCAATTAGAATTCCCACATCCCCTACAAATTGCATAGTTTTAACTCGATTAACGTCACTCGTCCATGCAGGTTGTAATGCTGGAGGTAGTTTCAATTCAGGGGGATATCTTAATTGAACAAAAAATTGTTCTAATAATAAAGAAAGAAAGATTAGGAGTAAACCAGCACCTAAGATTCGTAATTTTATTCGTCTTTGCTTTAAAGCGACTTCACTTATTTCCACGTTATTCTCTGTAATCTACGACACATCCATTTAGTATTTGAATAAATGCAACGTTGTTTCATGTAGGATGATTTTTATCTGTATTAAAGCTTTAGCATCTGTTTCTCTAGCAATATGCCGTCTTTTGCATGTATTTGCTATGTTACTATCTTCTGTGTAACTACATTGTAATATCACGTTCCATTTTTTACGGAATACGAATCGTGTATTTAAAGAAGTTTAAGTGAAATGATTGGATTGAGGTCGAAATGGTGAATGGTGACTACTTTTGTTGAGAGTTATTCTCCCCCACATTACACTCCAGAAAAACACAAACACCCTCCAGCTTTTCATTATGTAGGTAATACCCCTCTGATAGAACTGGTTAATTTGCCAGAATTAGCTCCTTTTCCAGATGTTAGGGTATTTGCAAAGCTCGAAATGTTCAATTTTGGGGGGTCAGTAAAAGATCGAATTGCCCTTTATATGCTTGAAGAGCTTCAGAAATCAGGCACACTTAATGGAAGATGTGTGATTGAACCAACTTCAGGAAATACAGGTATTGGATTAGCTTGGGTAGGTAGATTACTTGGAATTGACATCACTTTAGTTATCCCTGACTCCATGAGTAAAGAACGTCTAGATATCTTACGCTCATATCGTGCACGTATTATTTCAACACCAGGGGATAAAGGAATGGATGGTGCAATACAAAAAGCACGTGAAATGGCTCAAAAATTCCCCAATGAGTATATCATGCTTGATCAATTTAACAATGACACTAATTGGAAAACTCACTACTGTACCACTGGCCCAGAGATCTGGGCTCAAGCCCATGGAAATGTGGACTATTTATTTGCAGGACTTGGTACTGGAGGTACAATAATAGGTATTAGTAGATTCTTAAAAGAGCAAAATCCTGATCTCAAGGTTTTTGGGGTAGAACCAACCGTTAATGATGTAATCCCAGGCCTGAAGAATACAAATGCGGTTAAGGAAGTACCCAGTATTCTACGACGAGAGGAATTAGATGAGATTTTTCAAGTAGCTGAAGGAGATGCAAATAAAATGTCTCGCAGACTCGCTTCTGAATCCTCTTTACTTGTTGGTCCCAGTTCAGGAGCAGTGTTACATGGGATCCTCACGTGGTTAAAAGGTAATCCAGACGCACAAGGAACTATAGTAACTGTTTTTCCAGATTCAGGTCAAAAATATTTGAGTAAAGGAGTTTTCGGATCCTAATCCAGATTTGTAGATGTAATTAGGTCTGTTGTTAGCACAATTTCTGAATTAATACTTGTAGTTGAATATACTCTAAAGAATAATGCTGGAGCACTCAATGTCAATTTACCTGTAATATTAACTGCAACTTCTCCATCTACAAGATCACCGCCAAATTTTAGGTAAGTAAACAACGAAATTCCTCCAAGAACAAATGTGGTATTGAAGACAAGAGACTCTAAATGGGTTGTTAAGATGATCTTAGGCATACAAACCACACCCATATTCGTTCCATGATATTCAACAGAGAAATTAGTCTCTGAAATGGTAATATCAAGGTCATGAGGATTAGAAATAGATGTATTGACGGTTAAATTAGCGCTTTTTGTTGTATAACTAATGTTAAGAATTTCAATAGAATTGATGCTGGTTTCTGTGGCTTTAAGTTGTTTCTTGACCTCATAGTCAAACCAAACTTGGACAAAAACCATTCCAAGAATAACCCCTACTACAAGGCAAGATACGACCGTAATTAGGATACGTTTCCTTGTTGCGTACAGAGGTTTTAGCATAACTAATTACCTACGAATCCGAATTCTATAGATAGAATGAAAATATTATTACAGAAAAAGGTTTACAATTATACCTTTATTTTACGGTATTCTGATCAGTATTTTTTTATCAAACTCTGGATATAGACTATTTAAACTGAATCTCAACATGCTGGGAATAATTGTGATAAAAAGTTTTACTGTAGAAAAGGATATTATCATCAAAGCTGACCCATCAGTAGTATGGGATGCTCTAACAGACCCTAAAAAAACCAAACAATATTTCTTAAGTTGTGAAGCAATTTCTGACTGGAAAACAGGTGATCCGATTTTATATAAGATGATATCTGATGGTAAAGAGGTCATTCCAGTTAAAGGATTTATTCAAGAAGTAAAAGAAGAAAAATTCCTTAGATATAGCTGCTTTGCTCCTGAATTTGAAGATGATATCTCCAAACACACCTATGTGACATTTAAACTGGAAAAATCGAAACTTAACACCCGATTACTTGTATCACAAGGAGAATTCAGCAAGGAGGAACAATATCTTCATTCAATGGAAAATTGGGATATTGTTTTACAGGGATTGCAGTCTCTTGTGGAGAAATAAATTTTTTTACGCAACAAATTACGCCTTTGGTGAGATCATTTTCGAAGGGTCTAGTGCATTATCTATCTCATTTTCAGAAAGAAGTTTTTTAGCGAGTAAAACTTCCTTCAATGTCTTTTGGGTTTTATAAGCTTCATGAGCAACTGTAGATGCCATTTCATATCCAATTAACGGAGTAAGACTGGTAACTAGCGTTAAATTCTTTTCTAAATCAGCTTTAACTTTTCCCTCATTCACTATCAACCCAGAAATACATTTTTGAGCGAAATTCTTGGAAACATTGGATAATAGGTATATCGATTGTAGGAGATTGTAGATCATTACAGGTTTGAATACATTGAGCTCCATACTTCCTTGAGAACCTGCGAATCCAATAGTAGCATCGTTCCCAATAACTTGTGCAACCACTTGAGTAACAGATTCTGCCTGTGTTGGATTTACTTTACCAGGCATAATAGATGATCCAGGCTCATTCATGGGAAGGATTAATTCACCTAATCCATTTCGTGGGCCTGATCCCAACCATCGAATATCATTTGCTATCTTCATAAGACTAACAGCAATTACACGTAAGGCCCCACTCATCTCGACAATTGCATCATGAGCTGCTATTCCCTCGAATTTATTTCCCCCTGTTATAAACGGAAGATTTGTTAGTTCGGATATCACTTTTGCAACTCGTTTTGCAAACTTTGGATGGGTATTTAGACCTGTACCTACTGCTGATCCACCTAATGCTAACTCGTAAAGATTGGATAAGGAATTCTCAACCCGTTTTATCCCCTTCTCAATCTGAGTTCTGTAACCTGAAAAGACCTGACCAAAGGATATAGGTGTCGCGTCTTGATTATGCGTCCTTCCTGTCTTGATAATATCTGCATATTCTTCTTCTTTCTTTTGTAATGCATCTCTCAGTACTTTTAAAGAAGGAATGAGATCATGAGTTATCGAAGAAACTGCTACTAAATGCATAGCTGTCGGTATTACATCATTTGAAGACTGGGACCGATTTACATGATCATTTGGATGGATTGGTTTATTAGCTCCTTTTGGACTCCCAAGAATTTCATTCGACCGATTTGCTATCACTTCATTCATATTCATATTTGTTTGAGTACCAGAACCAGTCTGCCAGATCATTAATGGAAATTGATCGTTCAACTCACCATCGATGACCTCTTGGGCAGCTTGAATAATTATTTTCGCGATTTCTGCTGGTATTATACCAAGTTCTCTGTTTACATCTGCACAAGCTTTCTTTACAATTCCCAGAGCCTTAATAAATTCTTGAGGAAACGGAATATGAGCTGCAGACTCAAAAGGAAAATTTTCAATGGACCGTTGAGTTTGAGCACCCCAATAACAATCTTTAGGGACTTGTACTTTCCCTATGCTATCTTTTTCAACACGAAATTTAGTCATACATGTACCTCGTTATAACCCTAAGCATACGACTTAAGGGGTTAGATGTTCTTTCCGGATGTTTTGAATTGCTGTACCAGGTCGAACTCCTTTTGGACAAACTCTATTGCAAACAAAGTGTTTCTCGCAAGCAGGAATTCCATCATCCTTTGTAACCCGATCGACTATGTCTGCTCTGTGTTTGTCATCTACACGCGTATCAGCAATGAATCGATAGGCTTTTGCTAATGCTGTTGGACCTAGATAATCTGGATTGGTCGCATTCACGGGACATGTCCAACAGATGCCACATAATATGCAGTATACGAGATTTTCGATCGATCGGGCATCATCATAAGTCTGTAACGATTCTGGTTGAGCATCATTATAATCCCGAACAAAATATGGTTGAACTTCTTTATAAAATTTCCAAAACGGTTCCATTTCCACAACTAAGTCTTTGACAATTTCCATATTTGGTAGTGGTTCAATTAATATTTCCGTATTCTCATCCCAATCATGGGGAACTTCACCAAATTTTAGCTCTGGGAGCTTTAGAGGCTTCTTAGTTGCCTTTACAGAAACAACCTGAGTTCTACATGCTAGTTGGGGGAACTTATCAATCGTCATACCGCAGGAACCACAAATTGCCCCTCGACAAGCATAACGGAAGGTGAAGTTGGAATCATAATTGTCCTGTATATAAAACAGTGCTTCTAGAATGCTCATACCTGGTTTCAATGGAACTTCATATCGTTCATATCGGGGAGCATCCGCTGGATTCTTTCTGTAAACTAAAAATTTCTGTTTCGTAACCATTTCTTTCACCTTCAATACTCCCTTGGTTTAGGTTCAAAAAATCCCAATTTAACTGGTTTGGTTTGCATTTCAAGATCACCTTCCTCGTTTCGGAGAACCATGGAATGGACAAGAAATTTTTCATCATTACGAGTAGGATAATCAGTCCGATAATGGGCACCCCGACTTTCTTTTCTCCATAAAGAAGCGAAACATGTAACTTCTGCTATATCGATCATATTGCGTAATTCGAGAGTGCGGATTAATCCGTAATTAAATTTCCTAGCTTCTGAAGAACTAATATTCTTAAGAGAAATGTTCACAAATTCATTCTGAAGTTCCTTTAAATCATCTACAGCCTGTTGAAGCTCTGATTCCTTCCGAAAAACAAACACATTACGACTTAGAGTCTCACCCATTGCCTCACGGATTTCAACTGGTTTCTTCCCAGAATTTGATTCCCACTTGTTGAAAAGTGATTCGATTTTGTCTAACATATCCTTCTCCACCGATATAATATCCTCAGTTGAAGGAAGAGAAGGTAATCCTCTTTCGAGCATTTTTCTTCCTACAAATCTGCCGAAGACCGCCGTTTCAAGTAAGCTATTGCCGCCTAAGCGATTGGCACCATGTACAGAGACTGCAGCATTTTCTCCAACCGCCCACAATCCATCAAGGGATGTTTCACAAAAATCACCATCATACTTCGTACCTATTCCTCCCATACTGTAGTGGTGTCCAGCGTGAACAGGAATAGGCTTTTCTATTGAATCCACCCCTGCAAAGTCAATTGCAATATCACGAATTCCAGGTAAACGTTCTTTAATCCGCTCCGCGCCAAGGTGAGTTAGATCTAAATTCACATAGGCATCCTCGAATCCACGACCTTCGTTAATTTCGGTGGTTATTGCACGTGCAACGATATCTCGAGGAGCTAATTCTTTAGCTTCAGGAGCAACTTCTAGCATAAACCGCTCTTTTTTGTTATTATACAGTAATCCACCTTCTCCACGGGCACCCTCACTCATCAAAATATCAGAACCATATAGACAAGTTGGATGAAACTGGACAAACTCGCAATCTTGCATCGGAACTCCCGCACGGAAAGCGGCACCTACACCATCGCCAGTACAAATTACCGCATTTGTACTTGCTTTAAAGATTCGTCCAAAGCCTCCTGTAGCTAAAATAACATATGGAGCTCGGAATGTAACTAATTCTCCAGTTGATAAATCAAGGGTAAGTCCACCTGTTACTTGATTTCCGACTGAGATGAGATCAATCAAGAAAAATTCATCATAGAATTTTACACCTTGCCTTACACACTGTTCGTAAAGAGTATGGAGGAGCGCGTGTCCTGTACGATCAGCTGCATAACAGGT
>JAEOTM010000135.1 GCA_016839815.1 Candidatus Hodarchaeota archaeon | reverse complement strand
CTATCTTCGTAAGGTGTCCAGCAAAAATAGCAGCAAGTGTGACAAGTACTTTTGCCTTAGAATCATTTAGCTGATAAAGCATTTGATCAGCAGACAATAATGGACTAACACCGGTAACTGGACATCCTATCTTGAAAGCAGCAAGTAAAGCAATGATATATTGGGGGCAATTAGCTAAATTTAAGGCGATACAATCACCTTTTTTCAGTCCTTGTTTTAGTAAAAAATCAGCGAAAATGTTTGAATATATAGCAAGATCACTATATGTAAGCTCTATACCCAAATATTCTAATGCCATTTTATCTGGTAGTTCATCAAAGGTGGGTTGAATAGCTTTTGCCAAAGAAATTTCCCACACATCGGGATTCAGATCTACAATGTGTGAATCATAAGATTTTGTCCAAAAACGGTCATTTACCATCATTATTCACGATCTTTTATTTTTAGAATGAAAGTTGCAACAAATCCATTTACAAATAATTTCTCCTTATAATTATGATGTATTGAAGGGATCAAATTTAGACTTGATCGCTATGTCTACATATTGTTCTTTTGTAAAAAAACTCTTTAAAACTGACAATCCTCTCACCAATAATCAGGAGGTATCTAGCTTCTTCTGATTAGAGAACCAGATGTGATTTTCAGTGATTTCGAATGAATTTCCCTAGAATAATAGGAATAAGAAAAAAATCTAAATAAATGATAAAAAAAAGGAAAAAGAGAAAATTATTTTCTCCTTTTACGCTCGAAAACGACTACTACTGCTAATAATCCACCAACTGTGGTAATCAAAGCAGTAATCATATCTGGTCCTGCTTGTCTTCCACCTTTTGTGGCGTATCCAAGATCTTTCAGAATATCACGGGCATGATCGGGATCGAAAGCATAATCCTCGACGCTATCGTTGTAACCCCAGAATGAAGGTGGTAAGGGATTTTTAGCTTGGATAGCACGACCATCATACACTTCTTCAATGATTTTAGATCGATTCACAGCATAGTGGAAAGCTCGTCGCACCAATGCAGCATGTGTTGTATCTCCACCGAAATCAGGATCTTCAACAACTGTTGTATCATTGAATGGCCAACGTAAGGCATTCATAGCAAGATAGCCGACATTCATCCCTGCTTGGGAAACAATATCATTATTGGCGTCAGCTTCAACAGTTCCTGCATCAGTTGCAGCAACATTGTCCACAATATGAACTGTTCCTGCGGATAACTCATTGATTCGAGTTGCAGCTTCAGGAACTACTTTGAAAATCAAAGTATCCATATCTGGAGCAGCACCCCAGTAGCCATCATAGGCATCCAAAGTAATTGTTGTAGCAGGAACCCATTCAGTCATTTCGTAAGGGCCAGTACCGACAGGAACCAATCCTAATCTATCTGTCGTTTGTGTTCCATTATGAGCCATTACATATGAAGGACTCACTATCGCAAATACACCCATTGACAGACTTGCAAGGAACGGAGCATACACCTTATTCAAGGTGAATTTTACCACAAATTCGCTAATTTCTTCGACTTCAAGCCCTAAACCACCATAGATATAATCATAGTAGCCTGCCTCTGGGGGAACCCAACCATTGATATAGTATTCGGATGTGTTATCAGCCCAGTACATTGCTCGTTCAAAGCTAAAGACGACCGCAGAGGCATTGAAATCTGTTCCGTCTTGGAATGTAACACCTTGCCGTAAATTAAATGTCCATTCGAGTCCATCCGCTGAAACGGTATGGCTAGTAGCTAGTGCTGGTTCAGGATCTAATGAGTTAGCGGGTAAGTTATATAATCCATCGTAGATCTGTCTACCAACCTTCCAAGATTGACCATCAGTCCATTCAGCTGGATCAAGTGTTACTGAATCTCCACCACGGCAAATAATTAAAGCAGTTTCTCCAGAAACAGATACATTACCATAGACATTTGCACCCTGTCCTGTGGGGTGTGTAACATAGCCAGTTACATCGTCATGAACACCAGCAAGATTTTGTGAGTGAGCAACGGTAATCCAAGGTGAATCTTTGTGAATTAACCAACAAGCCTCTTGGTATAAAGGATCTCTTGTTGCTTGATCAAAAGTTGATTGCGCAGTTGAAAGCAGAGTGTCAACTTCATCGTTGTCATAGAACGCAACATTCATAGCTGTTCCAACAACAGCAGAATCTCCTGACAATAGCACATACATAAAGTTGTCAGGATCTCCAATATCTGCACTCCAGCCAAGAAGGCACATATCATGGTCTCCATCTTCAGTCCTGTCAAGATATTCACCCCATTCATAGGTAACAAGTTCTGTTGTTACACCTATCTCTGCTAAATCTGCTTGCATAATCAAGGCAACAGACTCAGCGTCGGGGAAGTAAGGCCTCTCAACAGGCATGTACCACAGATCCAAGCTCAACTCAGTAGCTGCTAAGACTGGTGTGGGAAAACTTGCATAGAGAAGACCAAAAGAAAGGAGTATTAAACCCATATTTCGAATTTTTCTATTCAATCTTATATTCTCCTAAAATTAATTTTTGGTTTTCAATCATCAATTCTGTGAAATTATGAAGAAAATTCCAAAAACAAACGAAATATATAGTAGAATCAGTTTTTAAAGTTTGTCATTTTTCGAAAAAAGTCGAACATCGCAACTAAAAATAGCTTAAATCATTAATCATTAGTTTTTTTCAAAAAAAGAGAAATAAAATTTAGTTATTTGTCTATTTGTTGTAAAATAAATATAATATGAGATTAACACGCCAAAGTGAATATTTGCATCTAAGTAAAACATTTAACAAAATCTTATGTTAGAGCTATGCGTTCGTTTGATTTGTAAGAGATACTCTATTGGGTTTATATATGTTGAAAACAGACGCTGATGAGTCAGATATTAATAAGGCAAGCACTGATTCGCTAATTAAGATTGAAGGTTTACGAGTTTATTTTTTCACAGAGGAAGGGGTAGTTAAAGCTGTGGAGGGAATAGATTTGGAAATTCAAAAAGGTGAAACATTGGGATTAATTGGGGAATCAGGTTCAGGGAAATCTGTTTCAGCTTTATCAATAGTTCAGCTTTTGCCTATACCTCCAGCTAGAATCATTGATGGATCTGTGAATTTTGAGAATACTAACCTTTTAGATCTCTCGAATGAAGAAATGCGACTGATACGCGGTGGAAAAATTTCAATGATTTTTCAAGATCCAATGACCTCCTTGAATCCTCTCTATCCTGTAGCAGATCAAATAGGCGAAAGTCTAAGAGTTCATCAGAAATTATCTCCAGAGAAAGCCATTGACGAAGCAATTCGCATGATGATTGATGTAGGAATTCCAGATGCCAGAAAAAGAGCGAAAGATTTTCCACATCAATTTTCGGGAGGAATGAGGCAACGAATAATGATTGCAATGGCACTATCGTGCCAACCAGCTTTATTGATAGCAGATGAACCAACCACTGCTCTGGATGTCACAATTCAAGCTCAAGTACTCCATTTAATTGCAGAAATCAAGCAAAAATATAATGCAGCAGTTCTGTATATTACTCACAATTTTGCAGTAGTCGCAGCAATCGCAGATAGAGTAGCAGTTATGTATGCCGGGTATATAGTCGAAGAAGGGGACGTCTACACACTTTTTGAAAAGCCTAGCCACCCCTACACTCATGATTTACTCTCCTCAATCCCAAGGGTGGATCGGAAGCTAACCCATTTAGAAGTTATTAAAGGATCGATTCCGAATTTGATTAACCCCCCTTCTGGTTGTCGATTCCATCCTCGTTGTAAAAAGGTAATGGATGTTTGTAGTAGGATTGTACCCAAAAGAACTGAAGTGGAACCTCGTCATTTTGTTAGATGTCATTTATATGATTAAGAAGGATCTAAAATGGAATCAATTATTAGAGTAGAAAACTTAACGAAGAAATTTCCTGTACATATGGGAATTTTTGGTTCACGGAGCGGATCTTTAATTCATGCAGTTGACGATGTGAATTTTCAAGTTAATAAAGGCGAAACTTTTGGTCTAGTTGGGGAAAGTGGATGTGGGAAAACAACAGTGGCGAAATTAATACTTCGGATATTAGAACCCTCTCAAGGAGCAGTGTATTTTCAAGAAATAAATCTAACAGACAGAAAATTTTCCGTTAAACAAATGCGACGTAAAGTTCAACTAATTTTTCAAGATCCTTATTCAAGTCTTAATCCCCGTATGACTGTATATGATATTATTGGTGAACCACTAGATATCCATGGCTTAGCCAAGGGTAAAGCCAAAAAAGAGAGAATATTAGAATTAATGAATACAGTAGGCTTAGCTCCATTTCATTTATATAGATATCCTCATGAATTTTCTGGTGGACAAAGACAGAGAGTGGTAATTGCTCGAGCTCTCGCCGTAGAACCTGAAGTTCTGATAATGGACGAACCTGTATCCGCTTTAGATGTTTCTGTGCGAGCTCAAGTATTAAACTTATTAGAAAAACTTCAAAATGATTTTCAATTAACTTTTGTGTTTATTTCACATGATTTATCGGTAGTGAGGCATGTATGTGATCGTTGTGCGATTATGTATTTGGGTCGAATAGTCGAAATTGGGGACGTAAATGATCTTTTTGATAATCCGCAACATCCTTATTCAGAAGCACTACTCAGATCGGTGCCTGTTCCAGATCCAAGATTGAGACAAAAGATGAAAATTCTTTCAGGGGAAGTTCCAACACCAATCGACCCCCCTCCATTTTGTCGTTTCGCTAAAAGGTGTGAACATGCAAAGTCGATTTGCTTTGAAAAAGAACCATTACTCGAAAAAATTGATTCAAATAGGATGGTAGCTTGTTTTTTTCCACAAAAATTGAGAGGTACAGATCAAATACCGTTTGGAGAGCGAAATAAGACTTAAACCAAGGTGATTTATTATGCAGGAACATAAAACAGAAACTTTAGAGATTAAATCTGATTTTCAGGAATTTCTTAAATTTGCTCTTAAACGAACGATCCGCGCAATACCTGTAATTCTTGGTATCGTTACAATTGTATTTATTCTATTTCGTATTCTTCCCGGGGATGTTGCGAAGGAATTAGCAGGAAAATATCCTACTGAAGAAAAACTTCGCTTAATTAGATTGAAGTGGGGCCTTGATAAGTCTCCCTTGGAGCAATATATTATCTTTTTGCAGAAATTGTTCTTTGAATTTGATATAGGAATCTCATATATTCATTCCACCCCTGTTCTTTGGGAACTAGGACACAGATTCCCTGCAACCATTGAACTAACACTTGTTTCAATGCTTTTAGCAACAATAATTGGTGTACCTATTGGTATTCTTTCAGCATATAAACAACATACGAGAATTGATTATTTAACAATGGTTATCGCTTTACTTGGTGTGAGCATGCCAATTTACTGGCTAGGATTAATGCTTCAAGATATATTTGCTAAAAATCTAGGATGGTTTATTGGAAGTGGTCGAATCGACCCACTATTAAGTGCAGATCTTCCCAAATATACCAATTTATATTTGATTGATTCATTCATGATGGGAATGAATAATGGTCAATGGGAATTTTTTATCTCCACATCTCAACAACTAGTATTACCTTCTTTAGCATTAGGCACAATACCTCTAGCTGTAATAGCTAGAATGATGAGATCTTCTATGATTGAAGAGCTACACCAAGATTACGTTCGTACAGCCCGATCTAAGGGTCTTAGAGAGAGATTGGTGGTTATAAAACATGCTGCGAAAAATGCGATGATACCGACAATTACAGTAATTGGTCTCAATTTGGGTGCCTTACTAGCAGGTGCGGTTCTTACTGAATCGATTTTTGCATGGCCTGGAGTAGGAAAGTTTGTCTGGGAGAGTATTACTACGCGAGACAGCCCAGTCATCATGGGATTCGTAATGATCGTAGCGGTGATCTTTGTTTTCGCTAATATGCTTACAGACATTGTTTACGCATATCTGGATCCAAGAGTTCGGTACTTTAAGAGGGATTAACAAATGAGAAGAAGTAAAACAATTGAAGAGGATAAAACTCTAACAGAAGAAGAAATTACTACAACAAAAAGTGTTTCTGGAGCATCTACCTGGAGAATAATCCTCAGAAGGTTTCGTAGAAATGAAGCAGCACTCATTGGAATGGCAATATTAGGTTTCTTTATTTTTTTGGCATTTATTTCAGCTTTAGATGAATTTTTATACGATTTTTTCGGAATTCCAATTTTTCCTTATGGCCCAAACGAAGTGTTTGCAGGGGGAGCGTCAGCTTTTGAGCTTCCATTTGGAAAGTACTGGTTTGGAACAGATAACGTTGGACGAGATATATTTGTTCGTATTATTTATGGAGCAGGTATTTCTATTAGGGTTGGCTTTCTGGCAGTATTTGTATCGCTTTTTGTTGGCACAATCATCGGTTTAATTGCAGGATATTTTGGAGGCATAATTGATTCCATTCTTTCTGGATTTATAGAAATGCTCCTGGCATTTCCTGCAATCCTGCTGGCTTTAGCAATTCTAGCAATTTTTGGTAATAGCCTGGAAAATGCGATGCTTGCAGTCGGAATTGTTTACATACCCTATTATGCAAGAATAGTTCGAGGACAGACTCTCGTGGAGCGGGAATTAGTATATGTAGAAGCAGCAAAAGTACTTGGCGCAGGAACAACTCGGATTCTCTCACGACATATCCTACCAAACATTCTTGGGGTATTAGTAATCTATTCAACCCTGGGAATCGGAACAGCCATCTTAGAAGTGGCAGCATTGAGCTTTCTTGGCTTAGGCGCACTCCCTCCAACTGCAGAATGGGGTGCAATGATTGGTGATGGACGTACTTATTTCGCTTCTAACCCTCACCTAGTTTTTTTCCCAGGTATAGCAATTGTTCTTGCAGTTCTATCTTTCAATTTAGTAGGCGATGGCTTACGTGAAGCACTAGATCCGAGGTTCAAAAGATAAAGAAGGTTGGAATAATGGAAACAATAGAGACAAGAGAACAATTTTTAGAAGAACAAGCTGAAACAAGAATTAACCCTTTGAAGTTTCTCTTTACATATTTCAGTTCAATTTTCTTCTTTATTCTTGGATTTATGTTCACATACTGGATTTTCACATTAGTGTATGCAGAAGAAGCTCTAACGAAACTATACAAGGGAATATCCGTTCAGAATTTCATAGATATAATTGTAGAACTTAATTTTTCTGAATTACTGGTAATATTCTATTTTATAGCACTTTTCATAATATTTTTCTTAATTAACTTAATCCTTAAACAGGAATCTGACGCTAGTGAAGTCTCACAAAAGAATTTTATTGCAAGCAAAATAAACAATATTCGAGAAGGAGCCTTCACTCTTCCCTTTATTATAATGATTGCCTTCCCCATGGTTCTACAGGTCATCCTACCGAGTCTAATCATCTCTGTTGCGATTTTTGAGCTCACTTTTCCTTTTATTATTATGGGTGAATTATATTCCATTTCAAAACATCGAGCATTAAATATGAAAGAAGAAAAGAGGCAAAGACCCCTCCAACAGCTCATTGGTGTCATTATTGCGTTTCCGCTTGGTGTTTTTCTCCTAATAATAACTGGACTTGATAGATTTCTTCATCTTGTACACTTCCACATTTTATGGGATAATCCAGATAGTTCCGTTGCAACAACCATTTGGGATGGCCTAAATCGAATGATAGATATTATTCCAAGTAATAATCAGATATTTTCAATCATTGATAGCAGTAAATATTTCATAATCACATTTCTAGTACTCTTGGTCATATCCCAATTTTATGTTATCAGTAAAAAATTCTTGAAATATCATTCAACGCGTCAATTGGAAAAGTTCATCCTTAGATATGATTAAAGGATCTTGACTTACTTAGAATATCCTCACTTTCCTGTTTAAATGTAGATGGGCTAATATGAAGCAGATTCGATTGATGTCTTTCGATTTATTTGAAACATTAGTGCATTTTAAGGCCCACAATTTTGACTCACGTGTAACCCTTGATAAA
Organism: Candidatus Hodarchaeota archaeon; assembly: GCA_016839815.1. Classification (GTDB taxonomy): domain Archaea; phylum Asgardarchaeota; class Heimdallarchaeia; order Hodarchaeales; family Hodarchaeaceae; genus Hodarchaeum. Next base: position 55 of record JAEOTM010000135.1, on the reverse strand, counting down.
GCAATTCAATCATCATCTAATGCACCGAATATCCCATTTGAAGTTCTATATAACT
>JAEOTM010000047.1 GCA_016839815.1 Candidatus Hodarchaeota archaeon | reverse complement strand
CCCAGCGTTGAGTTCCCCATTTGTTTAAACGAACAATGATCTTTCCGACAAGTAAGATTGCAAGGATACCTATGGAAGTGTATACAATCGTATTATAAAGGTTGTATCCTGGTGCAGAGAAGAAATACGTGTCAAAAAACTCTATAGGATTCGAAAATAAGAGTCCTAAGTCATCCATAAGAGTGGAGATAAAGTTTTCAAAAGGATTTTGGAGCATAGTCATATCTAGACAAACCTCAACGAGCGATAAAGGACGTTCTTGGCTGTTCTTTTTGAATATATCTTATTTATGCTATCAAACTTCGCTGAAGGTAACTTATTAAGGAAAACTTGAGCTTTTTCTGGCGTAAATTCGATGGTTGAGTAATAATAGCAAGCTAATGGTCCAGGATTCACATAAGTTACTTCTCCGACTTTAATACTTAAAGAAAACTCATGATAATGGCCGAAAATCACTATTTCTGGTTTTATCAAATCGATTATTTCAGATACTTTTTGAGATCCCCCTTGAATAATTTTACCATCATTAAACTCGACTTCAAAATAAGGAGGTTCATGAGTTACAAGGATATTAGCTTTCTTACTGATTTTATTTATAGAGGGAAGAATACTATCAAGTGAACGATCCCACTTTTTTTCATATACCATTCGTTCATATTCATGATCACATAGTGGCTCAGAGTAAAAAGGAGGTACAATAGCACCCCCTACTCCTATGAATTGTACTTCTCCTTCTATATAAGGTTCTGAACCGAGTATATGAACTTTAGATTTATTCCAATTGGAAATATACGCAACTGCCTCCAAACTTTCCACATTACCAGGAATGTAGATGATGGGAACATTAAGAGTCGACAGAAGACCAAGAATATCCTTTATAGAGGATATTTGCTTAGATACGAACTTTTTCCTCCCCGTACCCTTATAAACCCAGTGAGTATACTTTGTTTTCGATAAAGCGCTAAGTGGATGTTTTAGCATGTACTGTGCCATGACACTCAATGGTGTTGTGGCAGGTAAATCTCCAGAAATTATCATCAAGTCGAAATTAACGTCTTGTGTTTTTAAATGGTCGATTAATGCACTAGTGGCTTTAATATTTCCATGAATGTCTGTTAGCGCTAATATTCGAAAAACCTTCACCTTCTTTCAGAAACAATAGTTATTTCTCGATAAGTAACTTCCCTAAGGAAATGAAAGGATCCATATTATTTTGTCTTGTGATGGCAGAAACCTGAATATACGGAGTGTCTATTCCTGTTAAAGAGGAAATGTGGTTAGCATATTCCTCAGCATCTTGGAAAGAGACAATATCATCAGTAGTACTTATTAAATCGAGTTTATTTCCCACTAATACAATAGGAATTCTATTTGTCTTATTAAAAATTTCCTCGAGCCATAAAGATAAGTTAGAAAATGATTGTTGTCGTGTAATATCGAAGACAAGAATTACTCCATCTGTCCGACTGTAAAATTGCGGACGAATCGATTTAAATGATTGTTGCCCAGAAAGATCCCAAATTTGGAAGGTAAGAACTTTTTCATCTAATTTAAATTTTTTTCGACCTATATCGACACCCATTGTCGGCTTATAGCCCTCTAGAAGGACTTGATCTTCATCTAGGAATGATCTTACAAATGTAGTTTTACCTACGGCAAAATCTCCGCAGATTACAACTTTAAATGTATCACCAGTAGACATTTGGCTACCAAATTATCGATATTCATGGCCAACCTGCGTTAATCTATCGGCGATGGTATCTTCCTCTGACTCTAATTTAAACCCAATTCCAATACGTTTTCCGTTGCCTAGTAGGAATCCTGATTTGCAGATACTCTCTGCTTGTCTTCTTGCGGTTCTTCGCATAATAAGTCCGACACCAGGTGAGTATTCCAATTTCCCTGTCTGAGTAGCTTCATCTAAAATTAAAACAGCGTCCCCAGACTCCTCTCTACCTTCCGAAAACGTTCGATTTTTAAATATTAATCTAACCATGTCTCAAGTAGCTCCTGTTAAATCATAAGAGTAAGTAAAAGTTTTTTGTTATATTGATACTACCCTTTTCCTATAAAAATATTCTCAAAAAAGGGGTGCTTTTCTTTACAAATACAGATCAAAAGTTAATTAATTTGCCTGTAAAAATGGTGGAATTTTCCATCTTCCTTTCTGAAAATCATACCATTCTTCTTGTAATACTTTAGCCCGAAAAACTGTACGTATTTGAAGAGTATTCCAAGAGAGTTTTTTCTTAATCCAGTTTAGAAGATTTACAGAGAGGGGAGCAATCAGAATAGATCTATTTTGTGAAGAAAGAACTGAAGCCCAAGGTAATAATGTTAGAAAAGTAGGGGCTGTACATTCCCATTTGGATGGAATCTCAATCCAGTACATATCTAATGAAAATTCATTGAGTACATTTCTAACGGTAAAAGTGGGTCCAGCTATTCTCTTGGCAAAGAATTTTGCTAAGAGAGCTAAATCAGCTTGTGAGAAAACTGAATTATGATAGTCCGTTCCAAGTTTTATTGGTAGATTCCCAAATGAAAATGCTTTGGATGTCTTGATATATACTCGAATAGCTCGTTCGGGAGACTCTAATACCTTATAGTTTATTCGATTAGATAATTGAGGAGTGATACATCCTAATCTTGAATGTCGATCATTAATCTCGATCTGTCTTCTGCTTTCGATAGTATCTTTAAATTCGATAGGAACATAGACATCTTCCCATCCATTATCTGCAGTATACAAAACTAAAGAAGAACCCGCTTGAGTACCAATAACTCTTTCAATTAAAAGATTGTTAAACTCCCCCAGAGCGAGTTTATTTTCAAGATATGTAGTTAGATGAGAGACGGTTTCATTTGGAACATAAAGAAAACCAAAAAATTCATCTGGATCCTCAGGGTTACAATATACATTACTCATCTGAAGGACAGCGTTAGTTTGGGACAGGAAATCAAGATGAGCCGCTATTTTTTGACCTTTGGATAGTGTAAGCTTAAAAAGTAACATACTGATCCCAAAAGCCTCCGAAAACATCCATACACCCCACCGTGCATCAAGACGTGAAAATAAATGATGTAACCCTCGAAATTGTTTTGTAACTTGAACTGATTTGGCAATCTCTCGAGTTAAGTAATGCTGATCCATTGCTCGTAGGGGATCTGAATTTACCATTGAGTAAATAACCTCAAGAATTTTCATCTGGATCTCTGTTAACGGGTCATGTATTTCGTTACAGTAATACTGTAAAGCTTCCCACATTAGATCCTTCAATGGTGTGTTGTTTTGTAGGAGTTGAAAAAATCCTTGAGTGTGTGGATCACCCCGTAAAACCTTTACGAGATACTGTATGAAGTCATCCGCATGAAAGCTTGCTTCAACCAATAAACGTTGAGCGTTGAGAAAAAACGTATTTGCAAACCATAAAAACGGAATATTGAAGTATTCAATGGCATCAATGGTTTTTTTTACAAAATTGTCCATATTAATAAGAAATTTACTCCGTTCCTCTTGTGTACTCACTCTTCCTTCAGCGAGTATATCAAAAACAGAGTTAATCAGTTCTCGATCAGAGACCGAATAGGAACTTATGAGTGGTGGGATTCTTTCAAGGATAGTATGTAAAAAACGATTCCATGTCTCACGCCGATATGTCATGGGGGGCATCACTCTACCAATTTATTAGAATATCAAGTACATTCAAGATTATAGAGGGTAAAATTATAGCTTTACTTCTGGTTATAAACTCCTAGGCCTGTGTGCTTCTGATAAATTCTAGACGATGTGAAATATCAGAGATAAATTATGATAAATCAAATCATTTTTAAGAATATACCTTTTTAACACATCAAAAATTATGTAGTGCTTAAAGATATGAAGCAGATTGTAGTAAAATTTTCTGTAATGGGTCAGTTCACTCAATGGCCTTATTTCCAGAAGTATTGTGAGAAGAGTATAAGTGATTCAACTGAGATATCAGTGGGAATAATAACTAAATCAATCACGACTGAATTTGGAATTTATACAGTTAAGTTTGTCCTACTATTTCTTGGAGAAAACATTTCTCATCATTTAAAGCCAGCGTATCAATATACAGTAGATGAAGTATTCAAAGAAGGATTTGATAACCTTCTAACTAGACTTGGGAAAAAAACAATAGTAAATATTCGTCTGAAGCAGCAACAACAGAATCTGAAAGTTTAGGGGAGTTGAAATTTCGATTGATTATTGAGTTTCATATAATTCGTTTAATAAAGCCTTCTGTTTATCAGATAGCTTAGAAGGATATCGATAAACCACACGAATTTTCTTTACAGTTCCAAGATCAGATGTAAAATCCAACAAATCACCTTCTCGAGTATTTTCAGGAATTTTTCCACTTAGACTATCTCCTGAAGGAGATTTAATCTTCATTCCTTCTGATCCACGAATTGCTAGAAAAACTGAAATTGGAACAGCTAAAATATCATCAATGAGTGAGATTTTCACCAATAAATCCCCACTAGGTCCTCTGTTTTTCCCAAGATTTCCTTTTGATGGAATTCTTAACGTTTTTCCATCTTTAACAGATTTTGGGATTGGAATCCGAATCTTTTCAACCTTTTCTGTTCCATCCGAAAATCGCCTTTTGAGGCTAATAACTTTCTTTAAAATCGAACCCTCAATCGCAAGCTCAGAAGTGGTCACTTTAAATGGAATTTGGATATCTGAGCCTTTTTGAGGACGAGGTTGACTTTGAAAGCTTGAGAATGGAGAACCTCCCATGTTTTGAAAAGAAAATCCCCCCTGAGATCCCCCAAAAAACTGAGAGAATATTTCAAAGGGATCAATTGAAGAACGGAATCCACCCTGCCCACGAAATTGGGAAAAATAATCAGAACCAAATTGATCATATTGTTGGCGTTTTTTATCATCCGATAACACTGAGTAAGCTTCGGAAATTTCCTTAAATTTCTCTTCAGCCTTTTTCGGATCTATTCCACTTTTTGCGGCTCTATCAGGATGATACTTTAAGGCTAGTTTACGATAAGCTTTTTTTAATTCGCTCTTAGAAGCATTCTTTGAGACGCCCAGTGATTTGTAGTAATCAGTAGATGACATAATCGAAACTCGCTACCGATTAAGGCAGACGGTTACTACAAATTAAAATATAATGAAGCGGAACTTGATTTCAAAGAGATAGTCTATTTTCCCCCGATTTGTCAGAAATAATTCTAAAAATATTCTATGATGTTTTAATGGCCTCTTGAATTTTACTTTCCACTTTCCGCATGTCTGCTCCGACTATTTTAGCAATAAGTTTATTTCCCCTAAGTATTGCGAAAGTAGGAACTCCTTGAACCTTTAATTTGTGAGCTACACCAGGATTTTCATCCACATTGATTTTCACAAAATCTGCCTCTGTATACTTCTTACTTAATGACTCATACACAGGTGCAGAGGCTTTACAAGGAGGGCACCAATCAGTGAAACAGTCAACAACTAAGGGACGGGGATTATTGGTTGCAAGATTTGACTTAATCTTGTCAGCAAACTCTTCCTCACTAATGATAGATACCATAAGCAACATCTAGGTTTATTTGAGAATTATTGTCTCAATGGGAAGAAAATCAGGCTTATCAATAAAAATTCTCCTACGAAGTTGGAAAGGTTTTTGCCAAAGCTTATACATATCGGTTCAATTTCTGGCGGAACCACGATAGAAATAAAAATCTCTGTTCTAAATGGTGAAATACTGGATAGTTTGTAATTATTTCTTTCCAGAAAGCAAGACTACTGTTCGTTTCACAATTAAATTCTAAGAGAGATATACTTATGTTGCTACCAGAAGAATTTGAACCCTTAATACCCTTATGGGATTTAGGTTTTTTCTTGTTCGGTGTTCCATTTGTTCTTTGGTTAAATAATAAAACACGAAATGATTGGATTTGTTTGGGGTTAGGGATATTATATATGGTTCTCTACGAAGTAGTTTTCGAACCAGCATTGCAACTCTGGTTTTATTTTTGGTTTGGTCTAATTATTGGCTATATAACAGATTATTGGGGTGTGAGTTCGAATAAATGGAAATATCATCCATGGGATCCGACTTTTGGTCATTCTTACTATGTTGGATTCGCTTGGGGAATGGTAAGTATCTTTACTCTATCCATTAGCAGGATTGTAGAAGCTCCTTTAAATCAGTTCTTTCTCCCTGGAATCCTCTTGATTATCCCTATGATTATATTTGAAGCCAAGTTTGGTGAAACACGGAGAGACCAATATTTCCTCTATTTGAGAGCCATTTGTGCATTCCTTGCCTTCTATTCTGCGGATGAACTAGGCCTACTCTTTATTGCGATTTTTGTGGGGTCGTATATCGAATTTGCTGGGGTCAATTGGATTAAGAATTGGTTGTATATTGATACATTGAGTTATATTTTTCTTTCATTTGGTTATTCATTAATAATTCTAGCTGCAAAGCTAATTTATGATTTACTTGTTAAGCAACCAGTTGATTTTGTGACGTTTTTCTTTTTCCTCCTTGCAATTACCTTTTATGCGATAGACACTTTCTGGTGGCAAAAACGGATTAATGTTGATACCTCGAAAGCTGTAACCGCAGCCAGTCACTATCGAGAAAAATATGAGAATTAACCTTAGTAAATAGATAATCTAACAATACTATTTGCAATTCTTCGGAAATCAAAATTAGTTCTCTACTTTTAGAATAACCCCTTCATCCATATTGTGAAAATGTAATTGCAATATAAACAAGGCTTATAAGATATATTTTTGTGGGGTGTTAACTAGATGTTAATGAGTCGATTAGGATTTTCTGATAACTTTATTAGTGCGTATATTTTTCACTGGCATATGTGTTAATGCCAGTGGTAATCCTTAGATCTGACTCATGTAAACCATTTTGGTGAACCGAAATGGGGGTTAGATCTTTGTTGATTATCTGTGGAAGATATAAGACAATTTTATTGTTTTCACGAATGTCTAAAGGATTTTTCTGAGTATCTACGAAAAGGGTTATCTCAGAGAAATTGGTCAAAAAACGATCTTAACATTAATATAGAGAAAGTGTCTTCATTATTAAGTTTAATGAAGGAGTTAGGAAAATGAATAAAAAATTCGTATACACATTTGGATTAGCAAGTCTTCTCATTGGGGTTATAGGCTTGTCTACCGTCCAAGCTCGGCCTGTCGCTGTTGTAGCTAAGGCCGAACCAGATGCCCTCGCAGCTGTTCTTGAAGTAGGTGTCCTCGCACCTATCACAGGAGAGTTGGAGGCGTTAGGATTAGGTATTGTCGATGGAATATTGGCAGCTGCCTATGAAATAAATAATTCGGCTGATTTCAGTTTCAATGTAACATTGAATCTCCAAGATTCGAAAGCAGAAGAAACAGCTGCAATTACCGCCTATGAAACAGTAAAAGCAGCAGGGGTTGAGCTTATCATTGGTGCTGCCGGTTCCTCTGCATCTAAAGCTGTGGCAGAACGAGCAAAAGATGATCATATTGCTCAAATCTCTTATGCCTCTACAGGTGCATTCCTATCCAATGCTACCTATGACTATTTCTGGAGAACAGTTCCCACTGATGCCCTTCAATCTCTCGCTATGGCAAATCTCCTAAATGAACTCGACTTCGCTAAGATAGTCGTTGTTCATCGTGGTGATGACTATGGTACAGGTTTCGGAGATGGTGTAAATGCTGAATTCACTGCTTTAGGTGGTGAAGTACTAGATCAAATAAGCTATGCACCAGGAACAACTGATTTCGGAGCTACAGTAACCAGTATTAAACAGCAAACTGAAGCAGAAGCAGTTGTCTTAATCGCCTATATTACTGATGGTGGAAACTTCATTACTGATCTTAGAGAAGGTGGAGTTGACCTCCCAGTATTCGGTACAGATGGTATAGCTGATGAAACCCTACTAGATCCAGAAGAGACAACAGCAACAATTGAAAATGATTCAGAACTTGTCGCAGGTACAAAACCTCACGTATTTGCGGCCGGAGAAGGTAAATACAGTGATTTCATTGATAGTCTAGGAACTATCGTTGATCTAGGTATTGCAAGTCCTCAAAGTGCAGATAAACAACCAAAAATCTTCGCGGATTATGCCTATGATGCGTTATTTGTAGGTGCCTTAGCAATTGAAGCTGCAGGGACTTATGATGGTGAGTTGATTAATGCAGAAATAGCTGATGTAGGAAAGGCCTTTGTAGGCGCTACAGGAAATAAAACTTTTTCAGCGGTTGGAGATGTAGTGGAAGCATCATATGATATATTCCAATTCCAATCAGGTGAACTCAAAGTCGTTGGTTCTTGGTCAGCAGGCGCAGGGCTCACAACAACAGATGATTTCATTGATCCACGAGGAGAAGATGACGGCGCTCCTGGTTTTGAAGTATTGTCAACATTACTTGCAATATTTGGTCTTGGAGTGTTTGTTATCACTATTCGGAGGAAAAAGTCTCTTTAAAGAGACCACCCCCTTCTTTTTTTTACAAAGATTTCTTCCAAATCAGTTATTACGAAAAACTACTAGAGTACTAAAGACGCCAATCATTGAAACAGTGAATTTACAATGTCTGGAACATCTATAGAATCACCCTCTGAAAATCGATTTTTTCAATATATCATCATTATTATTGGTTTATTCCTTACGATCCTTACCCCTGCTGAAATCTTATCAACAGGGTTTACTCTTAATTTAAGAATATTTTTTGAAGTATTTTTCGGTCCTTTTCTTCTCCTGTGGGCTTTGAATAAGATTCAAAACGAAATTCAGGTGGAAAAACCAGTAAAATTACTATCTGCTTTTTGGGGGATGTTATTTTTCACAATTGGGATGCTTGGAGTCATTGACTCTGTTTTTCGATTAGGATTACTGGGAATTTATGATAATGTACTCACATACTTTTTACTAGTTTATGGTCCTGTGTTTTTCCTCTTTGTTTGGAGAAAGGAAGTAGCACATCGCTTTAAAAGAGAATATCTCACAGATATTCCTTTGTGGCAATATATATTATACCCATTCTTTATATTCATGGCTATTTATCTCTTAGCATACCTCTTAGGATTCGTTTATATAGGAAAAACAATCGTGGGAATTGAAATAATTCTAGAAACTCTTAGAAATTCACTATTTACTGGAAGTATCTATATCCTACTAGGTATAGGATTAACATTAACTTACAAAATCCTCAATTTCGCAAATTTTAGCCATGGTGAATTAATAGTAACTGGTCCTTATACAATTGTATTTGCACTCCCTTCAGTTATTGCTGTATTGGATCCACTCTTAGATTTCATTAATAGTGTACCAATCTTGGAACCAGTTTATTCTACTCTAGAAGGAATTCCAATTTTTGGTACAATATTTACTGCTTTAGAAGATATCCCTGCATTTGGATCCATCATTACAATTATTAAATCGGTTCCAGAAAGTTTTTATGTACTTTTAATTGTGGATCTTATAGTTACATTTATTATTAGTGGCCTCTTAGCGCTTACTATTGATTATTTAGTATTCAGACCGTTAAGAGCAAGAAAAGCAACTCCGATGACGTTAATGATTGCTAGTATTGGAGTTTCATTCATTATTCGTGCTCTACTCTCTAATACTTATGGAACTATACAAAGAGTTCTCAGAATTGAAAATCAACCAAGATTAAATGAGATAAAAATAATTGTAATCATCTTGGCACTCTTCTTTGCGGTAGTGCTAGATTTAATTATTAGAAAAACCAAATTAGGAAAAGCTATGCGAGCCATGGCTGACAATCCAGATCTTGCTCAAGCCTCTGGGATATCTAAAGGTACGATAATTGCGATTGTATGGATTATTGGCGCAGGTTTTGCTGGTATGGGAGGAGCATTGAAATTTCTCGCTAATACTCCATTAACTCCTACTAAAGGATTTTTACTACTTTTACCAACATTTGCAGTTATTATTTTGGGGGGGATAGGTAGTTATAGAGGGACAATTATTGCTGCATACATTGTAGGTCTAGCAGAAAATTTCGGATCATTCCTACTTACACAGTTAAGAACTGGAACCTTTAATCAAATTTTCCTTGAAATTCCAATTCTCCTAGGAAATTTAAGGACCGCTACGTTTAGAATTGAACCAAGCTTCAAAGCAGAGTATCAGATCGCAATAGGTTTTCTAATTCTAGTTATGGTTTTGCTTATAAAACCCTCAGGGTTATTTGGAGAGGAATCTGCAAAGGATCGGTAGGTGAAGATAGGTGGGTCAAGAAAGTATCATTTCTAAAGGACATAACACAGTTCCGATTATCATTGGATGGGCGGGAGCGTTCCTTGTAATTACAGCACTACTAAATTTTAGTGGGATAAATGGTCTGGCAATATCGGTACCTTTATTCTCGATTGCGGGAATATTTGGCATTGCAGCCTTATCTTTAAATCTTGAGGTGGGTTTAATAGGGATTTCCAATTTTGGTAAGATAGCATTCTTTATGATTGGATGTTACACTTCAGGAATGTTGTATCTCCTTCATTATCCATTCTATGTTGGGATATTAGGAGCAATGGTAGTAGGTGGAGTATTCGGATATTTACTGGCACTTCCTACATTACATTTACGGGAAGATTATCTAGCCATTGTTACTATTGCAATTGGGGAAATTCTACGAACCGCATTACTAGCAGAAGTCTGGTTGGCATGGCCACAAAGTACAGGATTGGGACAACGATCCTCGGGAGGTGCGTTCGGTTTATCAATTGATAATATATTCCGCAAATTTATTACAACTGATCTCACTATTGGTGGCACAGTGATTGAAGCTCCTGTTGTTGCTGATTTTGTATTTATGGTGGCTATCAGTTTACTATTCTTCATGGTATACCTCTTTTTAGAATACCTCTATAATTCCCCATGGGGCAGAGTGTTAAAATCTATTAGAGAGAACGAACTTGCTGCAGAAAGTCTTGGGAAAAATGTTGTCGCTTATAGGATTAAAGCATTCATCCTAGCTAGTTCCTTTGCTGGGTTAGCAGGAGGAATTTGGTCTCTTTATATAGTTAGTTTTACCCCTTCAGGGTTTCCTCCATATTATACATTTCTTATGTGGATGATGATCATTATTGGTGGACTAGCTAATAATAGAGGAACGATTGTGGGTAGTATTGCAATCTGGAGCGCGGATTTCCTCACTAGACAATTTAGAGAAGATATTGTGGGATTTTTGAACAGAATTGCAGGTTTCTTAAACCCAATTGATCAGATTCCTCTTGTTTCAAATTTTCAGGATCTAATACGAATAGATCCTATTTACGGACAGCAAGCGTTTTTCGGAATCTTTCTTATTCTTGTGCTAATCTTTCGATCTGAGGGTTTACTTCCTGAAAGAACAATAAAAACAGTTGCTACTAAAGTTGAATCTACAGATTTACAAGAGATACAGCAAACAAAGGCGGACGAGGACATTTTTTAGTAGATGATGAAGATGAGTGATATACTAGAGACAAAGAAAGTGAGTAAGAACTTTTCAGGACTTCAAGCTTTGAACAATGTTGATCTTACTCTCAAACGACAAAAAATAATTGGGCTTATTGGTCCGAATGGGTCAGGTAAAAGCACTCTTTTTAATGTAATCACAAATGTTATTTCTAAAGATGAGGATGATTCAGGTGAAGTTTTCTTTGATGGGGAACTTATTAACGAAGAAAGAACACATCAGATTGCTCAATCAGGCCTTGTTAGAACCTTTCAAGTAACTCAAATCTTTCCAAAATTGACCGTAATGGAGAATATGCTAATTGCAGCACAGTTTCATTCAGGAGAGAGATTGAGCACCGTGTTAATCGACTTCTTTAAGGGGATCTTTCGAAGAAAGACTTGGAAGGATCAAGAATATACATTTGCCCAGAAAGCTAAAGAAATACTTGATTTTTTGGAAATTTCTCATTTAATGCATGAAAAAGCAGAGGTATTAAGTGGAGGTCAAAGAAAATTACTTACCTTGGGAAGAGCATTAATGACTTCTGGAAAAATCATCTTACTGGATGAACCAGTTGCAGGAGTAAATCCAGTTCTTTCGAATCGGATCTTCGAGAAAATAGATCAACTCAGAAAGGAGTCTACAACGTTTTTTATTGTTGAACACAATATGGATGTAATTATGGAATCAAGTGATCATGTGTTTGTTCTCAGTAAAGGAGAAATAATTGCTGACGGATCTCCAGATGAAATTCAAGCGAATCCTAAGGTTTTAGATGCGTATTTAGGGAATGAAGTTGAGTAACATGTTCTTAGAAGTCTCTGATGTAACGGGAGGTTATGAGAAGGCAATCATCATTGATGACATCTCAATTATGGTCGAAAAAGGAGAATTCGTTTCAATCATAGGCCCAAATGGCTCAGGGAAATCTACCTTAATGAAAACTATCGTAGGGTTTCTAAAACCATTTAGTGGAACAATTTCTTTCAGAGACCAGCGTATAGAAGGAAAGTCTGCCAATAAAATCGCTAAATTAGGGATTGGATACGTACCTCAATTGAATAATGTGTTTCGGTCATTAACCATTCAAGAAAATTTAGAAATGGGAGCGTACTTACCATCTAAAGAAAGGTATTCTTATTCAGAACTCTATGACCTTTTTCCTGCCATTAGAGGGCGTGAATCTGAAAAAGCAAAGAATTTATCTGGTGGGGAACGTCAAATGCTTGCTTTAGCTCGTGCGATGGTCAATAAACCAGAATTACTGTGCCTTGATGAGCCTACAGCTGCTTTGGCCCCAAAATTGGTAAGAGAGATACTCAAAAAATTGATTGAAATTCGAGAAACAGGAACTACAATACTTTTGATTGAGCAAAATGCTAAACAAAGCCTCAAGATCAGTGATAGGGGGTATGTGCTTGCTATTGGTAAGAAGGTACATGAAGGACCCTCTCGTGAGCTCTTAAATTCCCCAAAAATACAAGAGCATTATTTAGGAATTAAGAGAGTTAGTGTAATTAATGGACAATGAGGCCCTCTAGCTAATATAAACTAGATATCAGTTATATTGGAAGTCTTCTAGTTGTTGTCTTTGGAGGAGTCTTAAAGTATATCGAAACTAGGAATTAAGCTAATAGGTAGTCTCATTATATCGCTAAATCTCTGATCAGAGAGTAAGCGTACCGATCAACTGATTTTTTCTTCTGTGTATCAGTTAATGGCACTTTAACTAATTTCAGATTCCGCTCTCCAACCATAATGCCTGTTTCCCCTTCCAAGATGCAGTCAACGGCGTAAGCTCCCATCCGTGTTGCATTCCAACGGTCTACTGCACTAGGAGAGCCCCCTCTTTGAAGATGTCCTAATATTGAGATATGGGTTGAAAATTCCAATCCAGGTTGATTAGTCAATTTTTTACAGAATTCAAAAATATCTGGCTGACTAACGCCTTCTGCCACAATGATGATTAGACTGGTTTTTCCACGATCTCGGGCTTCTTTGATTCGTGTGGCTACCGATTTTAAATCAATAGGAGCGTCTTCAGGTATAAGTATTTCTTCTGCTCCACTTCCTATGCCTACTTTGAGTGCAATAAATCCTGAGTGACGACCCATTACTTCAACAATAAATACACGTTCATGAGAATCTGCAGTATCACGAATTCTGTCCAATGCCTGAATAGCAGTATCAATAGCTGTATCAAAACCTATAGTATAATCAGTACCATAAATATCATTATCGATGGTACCTGGAACTCCAATTATTTGTCCTTTCCAGAATTTCTGTAATTCTAACAACCCACGAAAGGTTCCATCACCACCAATTGCTATTAAACCATCGAATTCGTATTTTTTTAGGATTTCAGTAGCTGTTCGCACCCCTTCCTTGGTGTAAAATCGTTCACATCTTGCTGTTTTAATAACTGTTCCCCCATTTTGAATGATATTCCCTACCGAGCGAGGAATCATTTTTTCGAATGCTTCATCTAGAATACCTTTGTAACCTCTATGAATCGCTACGATATTTAATCCTTGTGAGATTCCTCTTCGAACTATAGCGCGTAATGCAGCATTCATTCCTGGTGCATCCCCTCCAGAACATAGAACACCGATTTTCTTTCGTTCAGACATGTTATTAATTTCCTAAGGGTCGTAAATCTCGTCTTTTATTGATATACTGATCACACATGATCTAGTTAAAAAATATCTCAGATGCTTATGAAACTACTTAACTCGGGTTAGGATGAAAGAAGAATAAACGTTTTATTCTTTTATATGGGACTTTGTACTGAGGTTGGTTTGAGAATAAACCACTAATTACACGATTTTCTTGGATTTGATAGTATGTCATGGAAACAAACGCTTGGTAGACCTGGCGAGGAATTCATAATTGGGAAACGATGGCTCAAGAAGCACATTCCGAAAAAATATAGAGTATCAAAAGCAAATCATAAAGAATCTTGCCCTGGCGCAATATATGATATTGGAGAACGATTCTTACCAAGCGCTGACAAAATGCAGCATCTTTGGATCTGTATGGAAACTGGTCAAATTATGACCAAAACTCCTTCAGTAATCGCTATACCTAAGCCCAAACCACGGAAAGAAAAACCCAAAGTAGCTAAGAAACCTGTGAAAAAAGCAGCTCCAGTAAAGAAAGAAGTTAAACCCAAAGTTGAACCTAAACCTGAATCTGTTCCTGGACCCGAAGTAAAACCAGAACCAAAACCTGAACCTATATTTACCAAAGAAACATCTGTTCAAGAAGTCAAAGGAATCGGAAAAGCAGCTTTTGAGAAACTTACCACAGCAGGGATAAATACTATTGATGACCTTTTAGGAAAACACAGCCAAGAAATTGCTACATTGATTGGTCGAAAATCTGATGCTCAAATTAAAACATGGCAAGATAATGCCCTTGCTATGTTAGAATAAAGGATCTTATAACGTACCTAATCTTTCTTTTTTGGTGAATAAGCGTTTTGAACATATTCTTTGAGCATTCTTCTGGCTGAGAATTGAGGAGTAACAGTCTTAATAGAATTCTTGATTACTTCACACCATTCTAGGGGAATATTCTCACGATTACGTCTATAGAAAAGCGGTCGAATTTCCGTTTCTAATATTTTATACAGACTATCAGCATCATATTGATTCTGTTCATCATAGTTGGAAAATTCTTGGCCCCCAATAACATATCCATTTCCACCCGTATATGCCTCTGGCCACCATCCATCTAAAATCGAGAAATTCACCACTCCATTGATCGCTGCTTTCATACCGGAGGTACCAGATGCTTCCATTGGTTTTTCCGGATTATTAAGCCAAACATCACATCCCTGTACAAGGTATCTACCCATTTGCATGTCATAATCTTCAATAAATGCAATACGACCTCCATATTCTCCAGAAACGACTTTTTGAAAGATCTTCTGTAACACATGTTTCCCTGCATCATCTTGAGGATGCGCTTTTCCCGCAAAAATGATTTGAACTGGAGTATAGGGGTCAAGTAAGTTCGCTTTAATTCGCTCGATATTTTGGAAAATCAATCCCGCCCGTTTATAAGTGGCAAATCGTCGTGCGAATCCGATTGTTAAAGCTTCTGGATCAAGTAATGCTCCTGCAGCAAGAGTCAGCCGTGAATCACGGTCACCTTGAATACGATGTGCACGAGTTTTTTCGCGAAGAAATGAAAACATCCGTTTACGAGCTTCTTGACGGGTGTTCCATAATTCTACATTAGGAATATTATCAATTTTTTCCCAGATATCATGATCATCTTGTTGACGGAGCCAATTCTTCCCCAAATATTTTGTGTAAAGATTTTGAAAAGGTCCACTTACCCATGTAGGAACATGTACACCATTGGTTACATACGCTAAAGGAGAACGGTCTCGAAATTCTGGACTGGAGTAAAGATCTTTCCACATTTCTTGACTAACTTCCCCGTTTAGCTTGGAAACGGCGTTTTGATAACGACTTAAACGGATTCCCAATGTAGTCATATTAAACCGTGGACCATCTCCATAGCCCCAGTCGAATGCACCAAGAGATAAGAAATCCTCTCGACTTATTCCTAAACTTTCCCAGAAATTCTGGAAGTATTTAGATACAAGCTCAAAAGAAAATTGATCATGACCAGCAGCAACTGGTGTGTGAGTTGTAAATACTACTTTTTTTCTAACATCTTCCTTAGCTTCATCAAATGACAATCCATTGCCAAGCATTTCTTGTCGTAGTAGTTCTAAGGCTGAAAAAGATGTATGGCCTTCATTAAGATGATACACGTCAGGATTATGGCCTAAATGGGAAAGGATTTTCAAAGCCCCAAATCCTAAGACAATTTCCTGTCTGATACGCATTTCTCTGTCTCCCCCATACAAACGAGCTGACAATCCTCGATCCCAAGGTTGATTCTGCTCTATATCTGTATCCATAAGATAAATCGGAGTTCGACCTACGTTCATACTCCACACGCGTAAGAAGAGAGAGGTTGGATATTGGAGTTCAATTGTAAGTTGAGAGTCACCATTCGCTTGGACTGGTTTTATCGGCGATTTAGAAAAGTCAATATTCTCATATTCTGCTTGTTGCCACCCATTTCTTGGAATTCTTTGTTTAAAATAACCTTGAGGGTAAACGAAACCTACACCCACAAAGGGTAATCCTAAATCACTACTCTCCTTAACATGATCACCACTCAGAATCCCTAGACCGCCTGAATATATTGGTAGTGACTGATGTAATCCATATTCAGTGGAAAGATAAGCAATTTTTCCTTTGTATTCAGGAAACTCCTTTGAAAACCATGTATCTTGTGTTTCTAAGATAGAATGGTAATTGTGGATCATGGAATCGTATTTTTTTAGAAATGATGGGTCAGTCGCAGCAGCATCAAGTCGTTCCTGTGGAATAATCTGTAACATATGGACAGGATTATGTCCTGTGGAATGCCAAGCAGGATGATCCAGAATTTTAAATATTTCACGAGCTTTAGGTTTCCAAACCCAGATCAGATTTTCAGCTAAGTCTTGTAACTCTTTAATGCGATCAGGAAGTCTACTCATAGTTCTATCTCCAGTACATAATAAATAAATATTTTAGAGCTTGGTGTTTCCACAAAAAGGATATTTGTATATATTTTCAAGTAATGATAATAATTTAATCTATCATAAAAAGTAGTCTATTAAATTGTAGTCTATTTGGTTAATTCTATTGCATTAGTTTTAAATCATGGTTTTCTGCTTTTAGAACATACGAAGAATTATCCCAATAACTACTCCTTCTTTTTGATGGAAGTGAATCTACTAGCTTAATATTTATAAAAGATAAATCTTTTAATATGGAACGAAGTTTCTCTTCAGGTAAAGGATAAGGAACCCATGATACAGGAGTTCCTGAGGCATAATCAATAATAAGAATCGTTCCACCTTTTTTTAACTGGTTAAATGCATTAGATAGTGCAATCTTATGATTAGGATGATAATGTAGTGAAAAACCGAAGAAAATTCCATCTACTAACAGATGATACCAATTAGGTTTATTAAAATCAGTATGTCGGGTTATAATATTCTTCTCTGTCGATTTTCTAGACTCTAAATAGCTTAGATTGTTATGATTTTTATCAATTGCAATAACTTGGTCAACAAAGGTAGCTAAGGGAAACGTAAAAGTCCCATTTCCACAACCAGCATCGATCCATATACCTCCATTAATTTCACAGGTTTTGAATAAGGAGATTATTTGTTGAAACTTCATTTATACAAAGTTAGAACTTAAAGAAGATTATTAGTCTTATCGTGAGTATATCACAATGAGAATAGTTAGTGGGAAGTTAAAGGCTTTTTTATTCCCTATTTCATGATTTAGGTATCAAATGAATAGTAATTATCGAAATCATTGAAAGGATGAAAATTTATATAACTGGTTCGAGTAAGTCAAGTATTTACTCTAATAAAACTCTGGTGAATCACAAATGACTGTTACAGAATATAAACCTCGACGATACCAAGGCGGGTTTTGGGCATTTGGTAATTTTGGTAGTTCTATCATGTCGAATGTCTTAAATGTATTCATTATTGCCTTTTATTTAGGGGAAGTGCTGGTGACTCCCTCTGATTTCGACGCCTTATTTGTTACTACAGTTACTTTCACCGCAAAGCTTAGTGAAGGTTTAATTAACGTTCCTATTGCTAGATTTTCAGATAATGTACGAACAAGATTTGGTCGACGAAGGCCTTTCTTTCTTCTTACACCAATCTGGGTGTTTTTCTTTGTTTTAACATTTGCATGTCCTTTTGAAGATACATTCATGATTTTAGTTTGGCTTCTTATCACCTATGGAGGATTCCGTTGGACAAATGCAGCGGTTGTTAATCCTTATCTAGCCCTTCTACCTGAAATAGCACCAGAGGATCACCAACGAACGTTGTATAATTCCTATCGAACATTTTTTGTTCTTGTAGGAACAATTCTAGGTATAATGAGTTTTCCTATACTACGTGGTATTTTTGTTGATACTTATGGGGAGACTAAAATAACCGCTTTTTATGCTACACTCCCAATTGCAATCCTAACGTTCATAGGAATGGCAGTTGTGTTTTTCGGAGTGCAAGAGAATCCAAATATAGCAACAGCTCATTTAAGCATGATAGAATCTTTCAAGGAGACATTTAAGAATAAAAGTTTTTTTCCCAGCTACTTAGCTACAGTAAGCACTCTAATGCTAGCTGAATCTATGCTTCTTGCTGCTCTACCGATGATTGCTCAGGATTATATTGGATTAGCTCCAGATGATCTTCTTGTATCTTTAATTTCTGGAATCTTTGTTGTTTCCGCTATTCTATCCATTCCAATCATTACAATGCTTTCAAGACGGATTGGGAAGGCTAAACTATATTACTACTGTTGTTTATCATTTGGGATATTGACATGGCTTCTGATTTTTATCGGTCAGGTACCTTTTATCACACCAGAAAACTCTGTTTCGTTTACAATGACTGCTGATGATACGCTTCAAGCGGTAACAAGCACTGCATGGAAAAATTTTACGCTTGTTCAGGCCTTTCTAACTATACTGGTAGTAGGAATTCCTGTTGGTGGTGTTATGGTATTGGGATATTCTGTTTTCTCTGATGTAATCGACTTCGATGAAAAACGAACAGGTCAACGTAGAGAATCTATGTATTTTGCTGCACAGGGTGTTGTAGACTGGTTTTTTGCTGCAGCTGGAGATTTGATGTTAGGAATTCTACTTACATTATTTGGACGAGAATACTTGTCTTCAACATTTACAACCGAATCTGGATTGTTAAATACAGGCCCAGTAGGTTTATTATTGGTTGGGCCAGTGGCAGGCATTATTCTTATCCTTGGAGCTATTGTATTTCGGAAGTATCCATTAATGGAAGGAAGGGAACAGAAGGATGTATAATTAATCCATTCCTTTCTTTTTCAATTTTTATCAAGTGTTAACTGAATAAAGAGCATATCTGTCAGGAGTTGTAAGTAAAACTAGTTTTCATAATCAAAAAGAAAATGTTATAAGAAGAAAAAAGAAATCTAATATGGGATTCAATTGGTTTCGGATGAGAAAATTCGCTTTCAGCTACCATCAAGTCAAAATTATTTTTGTGAAATGAAAAGAATAGAGACTGGATACGAACTCATTTTCTATCAAGCAATAACAAGAATAAAAACGATTCATATTACAGAGGCACAAATTGATCGTCAATTCCTACATAAGGTAGCTGTCAATGTTGGTATTGATTTTTATGCTCTTACAGGACCGTATGATTGTGCGGATGAAATACTACGGCAATGGCATAAGCATTTTAAGAAGAAAAGATGGATTGATCGGATTTTCGGACGTTAGAAGTTCTCCTCTTTATTGAATTTCTTTTGCAACCGATCTATCATATCCCGGGTCATCTTTGGTAAATCATATTTAGGATCCCACTTCCATTCACTACGAGCAAAAGAATCATCAACTGATTGAGGCCATGAATCAGCAATTTCTTGCCGAAAATCGGGTTTATATTGAATAGTAAAGTCAGGAATTAGTTCTTTTATTGAATCGGCAAGCTTACCCGCGCTAAAACTCATCGAACCTATATTAAAGATTCGGTGTGTTAATTGAGCATTATCTGCTTCTGCTAGATCAATCAAGCCTTTAATAGCATCAGGCATATATATCATAGGCAAAGTAGTGTCTTCCCTAACAAAACAGGTGTATGATCCTTTTTGAACCGCGTCATAATAAATGGCTACGGCATAATCAGTCGTTCCTCCACCTGGAGGGGTTTCACTGCTAATTATTCCAGGATAGCGTACTGATCGGACATCTACGGAGAATTTATGAAAGTAATATTCAGCAAGAAGTTCTCCAGCAACTTTTGAAATACCATATATTGTTGTAGGTTTCAAGATCGTGTCATTTGGAGTATTTAATTTAGGAGTATCAGGACCAAATACTGCAATGGATGATGGCCACAATACACTAATGTTATACGTGCGTGCTACTTCCAAGACATTGTACAGTCCATTCATATTGATATCCCACGCTAATTGGGGTTTCTGCTCCCCAACAGCACTCAAAATAGAAGCCATATGGTAAATTGTGTCAATATTGTTCTCAAATGCAAGTTCTTCTAACTGATTTCGATCTAGGACATTGAGATAAGAAAAGGGACCAGTGTTTTTGATATAGGCTGGAAGTTGCGTACGTCGGCCTGTAGCAATTACTATGGCATTTTTACCATACCGTTGACGTAAAGAAGTTACTAATTCAGTTCCTATCTGTCCTGCAGCCCCTGTAACAAGTATATTCTTCATAAGCATTCCCATGTTCAATTGAATGGATCCATTACGACTTTAATTGCACGTTTCTCATGAATTTCCGTCATCCCTTTTTCCCAGTCACTCATATTTACTCGGTGCGTAATAATATTATCCTTAAGTTTTGATTGCAAGTCTTTTGACTTCAACAGTCCTTTCATCACTTGCCAAGTCTGAAACATACGACGACCGGCAATTCCAAACACAGATGTCCCTTTACTAATCATTAAAGAATTAATATCAAATTCAATAGAACCTGGAAAGAATCCTAATAATGAAACACGACCACCATAGGTCAAAGCTTCTAAACCATGCTTGAGAGCATAAATATTTCCAGCCATCTCGAGGAGAACATCAACTCCAATTCCATCAGTCGCATCTTTAATGATTTTAGGTATTGTATCTCCCTCTTCTCGGGCATTAAGGACCATATCAGCACCAAGTTTTTTTGCAGTTTCCAATCTTAACAAATTATTCCCGCCAGCCGTTACAAATACTTGTCCTGCACCAAGCATTTTTACAACAGGAATAGCCATCAAACCGATTGGGCCAGCCCCTGTAATGAGGACATTTTTTCCTGCAATATCTTCAATATTATCTTTAGGAAGAATGGTATGTACAGCGTTGCCCAAAGGGTCTTGAAGAGATGCTATGGCTGGATCAAGGTTATCATCGTTCTTTATTGCATTTAGTTCAGGAATAACTGCATATTCTGCAAAAATACCATCTTTATCCACACCAAAAATTTTGGTATTGGCACAAATATGCATCCGATCACTTCTGCATTGATAACAGGTACCACAGGCTGCATGACATTCCATAGACACCTTATCCCCGATCTGTAGGTTTTTAACGTCTTTTCCGATGTCCACGACCTCTAAACCGGCCTCATGGCCAGCAATAAAAGGAATAGCAGGGGGTAATCTATTTTGTGCCCATAGGTCATACACCCACATGTGATGATCTGTGCCGCATATTGAAGCAACATCGATTTTTAATTTGACCTCGTTATGTTTAATAGCTGGTTCAGGGACCTCACGAATTTCAAACCCTTTTGCTTCACTAGTTTTCATTATAGCTTGCATAATCTCGTCATACTCCTTTTGTTCAACTTATCAAGGATAAACGGAAGAGTAATTTTGAACTTTCTTGCTCCGTCCCTTGTATATCGAAAAGCTCATCTAAAGCATCCTGCATGCTTAAGAATGATTGTCCAATTTGAGGTAGAAAGGATTAGAATCGTAATTCTCTGACAATCCAAGACTTCTTCCTGCATAAATAATCTTATTAAAACCTTTGAATCACGATCGGTTATGCGATTTACTCAAAAATGTCCGATTTGTGGAAATACTGAAATTAGTGGTCCCCATATTATTGATAGAGTGCATTTATTAAATCTGAGGACTTCTACAATAAATGCATTAACTTGTCTGGAATGTGGATATACAGAGCAATATGCTGATAAAAAGGGGTTGGAAAACATGAGAAAATATGGGAGACCATATAAACTACCAGGTTTAGAGGATGAATATTGTCCAAAATGTGGCGCAAATTTTCAGAAAGGGACAGTAAAATGTTCCAAATGTGGATTCTTAGAGGTGGGAACTCTTGAAGTAATAGGAGAATCAACCCCCTGTGAAAATTGCAGTCTTATGTTGGATTACGGAACACATACATGTCCTGCCTGTGGTTTTAGAAAATCAGAATCTTAATGCGTAGCAATAAACATTTGATATTTTATTCAAAAGGACGATTACTAATGAGAAGTTCAGGATTATTACTTTTCGTATTATTCATATCATTATAGGTATTATATCCAAATAAGTGAAATTCTCTAAAGATCTCTCTGACCCTAGGAGTATCCCGATTTGATAATAACCAGTGAATCGAAAGAGGAGCTAACAACGATTTCAATTCCTTTAAATCAATAAGATTGAATTTTTTGCCATATAAAGAGCCTTTTTGTGCCACATCATAATATGGGGGGTCTAAATAGAGAAAATATTTCTTCTCATGCTCAACATGAGAGAAAGAATTTAGAATTTCTTCATAATCAAGATTAGTAATCCGTACATATTTTTTATGAAAAATCTGCTGAATTGTAAACCAAAGTTTGGGTTTGTTTTGGTACCATTTCCGATGAGCTTTTTCCCTACTATATCCTCCTCCAGCTCCATTGGGAGAACAATTGAGTATGACTAATCTTCTGACTGCACGTTCTAACAGTTCAGAGGGATTAGACTCTTTCCAATGATAATAATCAGCTTTATCAATGGGCTCCAACGATTTAATATATTCTATGAGCTGGGGGAGTAATGAAGAATCATTGATGCAATGGAGAAGTGAATAAATTTCAGGATCTTTATCATTTAACCATACTCGCGAAACTCTTGGGGATATTGAAATGAAGACATTAGCTAAACCTGCAAAAGGTTCAACTAAATAGTCTACTTTTATGGGGATCGATGAATAAAGTGGAAGGTGCTTTTTTACATCACTTTTTCCACCAGGAAAACTCGCAATGGTTGTGCGCCTAGGAAAAAAGAGTTTTTCATTTTTTAATCCTGAAGAATCCCCGATTTTCATGTGTTATTCTCCTAATAACACGATCACCTGTAGATATTACTCTTAATCAGTGTTGTTTTTCAATATATTTATGTCCCAATATTTCTGAATTTAGAGAATTAAATCTGAAAATTGTTTAATTTCTTCGATTTCGTTTATACGAGCGGCACGACAAAATTTATACAGTAATTGCCTTGGGAAAGAATCAATAAGTCCATGACCTTTGCGTTTTTGAATTTCCTGTTTTAATTTTCCCCGTATACGAGCTCCTGCTTTATCAAAATCAAGAAGTAAAATTATCACAGGAAATTTATAGATTTGGTCAACGGTTTGGGCTAGAGATAATCCCTTTTTTGCTAGTATTTTTCCACTTGTTAAATTTAAACCAATTGATCTTAATGCTTCGATATCTCGGTTCCCTTCGACAACAATAACAGTGGAATCAGTTATCGAGTTACAATAATCTACGAATGTGGATAGAAGATCAAGAGGAAGGGATGCCGATGGTTTCATTTTCGTAATTATCATCATTCACGTGCTAGAAGCATACCTTCAATAGTAACAGGTAAATCTCCTTTAGTTAATTCAGCTTGAGCAGCTGATAACTTTTTTTCTGAAGGAGCGTGCAAAGTAAATAAGGGTTCTCCACGTTTCACAGAATCTTTCTTTTTATGGAAGTACACACCAGCACGTTTGTCCATAGGAGCTCCAGCTGCTCGAGCAGCCCGAACGATTACTTTATTATTGATTTCTACAACATAACCGCTTTGAGGAGCTAGATAGTCATATGTTGCTGACCCAACTTCAATGTTTTCTGGTTTTAAGTCAGGTTCCGCATTCTGTGCTTCAAGAATTTCTTGGAATTTCTGATAGGCCTGGCCAGAGTTCAAAATCTCATATGCCATTTCTTGACCTGCACCAGCAATAGCTTTACCAGCCATTTCCAAAAGAATACCTGCTAGTGAGGTACTTTTCCCTACTAAGGAATGTGGAGCTTCTAAGGGATTCATCAAGCTAGTCAATGCTTCTCTAGCCTCTAATCCAGGTCCAATGGCATTACCGACAGGTGAGCTACCGTAAGTTATTCCACTTTCAATTCGTATTCCAAGTAACCGTCCTAACTCTGCAAATCGATGAGCAATCCGTTTACCATCATCTAAACTAGCAACCTTAGTACCATATCCCGTTGGAATATCTAAAACAAGGAACTTAACTCCCATCGCAACTTTCTTGGAGATCACTGAAGCCATCATCATTGGTTCGGGATCAATACCTAAAGGATATTGAACATCACGAATTATTTTCTCATCAGCAGGAACAATGTTTAAACCACCTGTCCAAGCAATAAGTCCCCCAATATTGTGAGCAATGTCAACCATTTCATCAATAGTAAATTCAATTTTACATCCAAGAGCTTCCATGGTATCAGCTGTACCTGAAGGACTGGTAATAGCTCGTGACGAAGTTTTAGGAATAGTTAATCCAGCTGCAGCAATTATAGGAACAACTAAAAGAGTTACCTTGTTACCTGGAACCCCACCAAGAGAGTGCTTATCAAAGATAACTGTATCTCCCCAATTGATCATTTGCCCTGAATGAGCTATTGCGTTGGTTAAACATTCAATTTCTCCAATACTCCATTCTTGAAGCATCTGAGAGGTTAGAAAAACCGATTCTTCAAGTGGGGTCATGTTGTCGAGAGTAATATCGCTGATTATTTGATCTATTTCGTTTTTAGTGAACATTCTTCCAGGTTGAGTTATTCGTTGTTTAATTAGAGGAAAGCTTCTGGAGATTGTCCGTCCAATTGATTGCAGACGTACTTTTTCTCCTTCTGTTATTCCAAGCTTATTCATCATCACCTGAGACAAACCAATTTCATCTTCTTCTAAGAAGCATTTTAACTTGAAAACCTGACCAACTTTTTCTTCTGCTCCTTTAAAAGCTAGAGTAAATTTTGCTTGAGTAACTATTTGTTGATTATTTTCCGGAGAAACTAGAACAGCGTCTTTTGGATCAATATCGGATGTTACAACTTTGTATTCTGGCATATGTTCACCTAAACACTCATTCCCAAAAAAGCTCATTTACAAGTTGGGGTCTATGCACTCTTCATCAAAGTATAAATAATTTAGTCTTCTTCCTAAGGATTTTATTTGGATTACAAATAATTTGAAATGTATTAGGTGAAAAATTTTCCTTCTTGAGCTCTTATGGGAAAGGATTAGAGAGTTTTATAAATTTAGGTGTCACCAGATGTTATGAAAAGAAGAAAATATTGGAGGATAATTTAACTTTTATTCCTCTGGTTCCTTTTTCATTTTAACGACCATCTGGAAATTTTGAGCTAATGAATCGTAAAAATCGATTAACGTTTCCAGGTCATCGGCCATCAGACTTCCTCCACGACCCATTTCTCCAATCTTACGTAACATTAGTCGATCTGCTTCGCCTAAACCGATAGCATAGAGAACCACTTCGGGAAATTGCTCAACCTGTTGCTTAACAATTGGAATAGGATTTACTCCAAGTCCATTTCCTTTATTTGGATTACCGTCAGTCAGAACAATAATCATGGTCGGATTTTTCTTTTGGATTGTAGGATTGTCGTCAAAACTATCAATACTTTTGTATGCTTGATCAATTGCCCCACTCAAAAAGGTCAACCCAGTACTTTCTGCGGTTTTTTGCACAACGTGATCTATAATACTCTCAATTCCTGCTTTTTTGGTTTCACCTACACAGGAAATAACATTTGATTCCCCAAGTTCAAATTTCTCCACTTCTCCAGAAAACGTCAATAATTGGATCTGTTCTCCCCATCCCTTTGCAATCTTGAGTGACATGAACAACATAATTGCCATTGCAGCCGCATCCACTCTAGAAACTTTCTTTCCATCTTGAAACTTTTCTATAAACGCATTAAGTTCATTAGATTCGTCTAAGCCTTTCTTCAATCCTTCTAGAGCGCCACTAATATTTTTAACTTTCATATCCTTTTTAGACATACTACCCGATACATCAAGAACCAAAACAGCGTTGAAACTCATTTCAGTGAAAGGAATAATGTTAATTTCTACTTCTCTACCAGTAGGATCAACTATTCCGATATCCTCGTCAGGGATTGGAGGATCTGCACCTAAGAATCTCACGGTCAAACTTCCAATAGGGCAATCTTCCCATGAGATCTGTAAATTATTAAAGACAGGACGATTTTTGAGCAATGTAGATAGCTGTTCGAATTCAGTAGCGATCCATAAGATAGCTTCTTCAACCTCTTGTCCTGCGAGAGGTTCGATTCCAAGTTTGATAGATTTAATACCTGCTGTGGCCTTTACTGCTTCAACTTCGACTGCATCACCATCTGAGATGTTTGCTGATGAGAGTACACTTCCATCTACAGCGATAGTGCCCTGTTCCACTTCATCTGATGAAAGTATTTGAACTGCACCCCAATCCTCCCATTCTGTCACCATCTTAACATAATCAAATTCATTAATACCTAGTTTTTCTATATCTAGGGTATGGAGATATGCCCGTCCTTCAATATTTCCTACATTTACAACTTTGTGAGTCATCAAGAAGTCTCCTTGGTTAGGTAATCCTATATTGTTTCAGTTTAGGTTGATTTATCCTTTAAAAATTAAATCCTTTGAAAGAAATGAGTACAAGTTCGAATCCATTACAAATCTAAATTCCGGCTTTGTTCGAAAGTAGATTTTGTGGTTAACGCATATACCCCAATAGGTTCTGAAATAAGGTGCATGGGAAGAATTCCTTTTTCAGTACGGATCTGCGCGTCAAAGATTAAGTAACCACATTTTTTCGGAGTCTTAAATTTGACCGTTGGCGCACGGAATTCGTCTCCTTTATCGATGAAACGTTTTAATCGTAAACTCGTCAATTTTTTTGTTTCACCTTGAGGAAATGTGTTAATATAGATTGTAATACTTACAGGTGGCAATGACCTAAGGAAATGAAACACAAAATCTACAGCATAGTGTGTTTTAGGCTCTACACCCAGCCATAAGTCATTTTTAGAACCAGTGTGGGTTTCAAATGACCAATCGACAACCACTTCACGTAATACAGGAACATGAATGCTCTTAAAAGATCGGTTTTTCTTTAAAAGCCCTGTAGTTACACGAGCTAAAATATAAAAGGAACTATGCTGATAATCAATTGACAAATCAATACTTCGTGCCAATTCATAGGATGCACGAGGTTTAATTGAGAACTTTTCCTCATAAATGACAATAGGTGATGATGATGCTTGTGTAGCTAATAGGAGCGTCAACTCCCCTCTTTCTTCCTTCTTTGAGTCATTGGTTGCTTTGTAAATGCATTCTACAGACCCAAAATTACTTGTGATATAGAACTCCTTGGGGGAAATACTAATTTCATCTTTGCGTTCTAATGTAAAACTGAACTTTTCGGGCAATAATCGATGATTT
Source organism: Candidatus Hodarchaeota archaeon (assembly GCA_016839815.1). Taxonomy (GTDB): domain Archaea; phylum Asgardarchaeota; class Heimdallarchaeia; order Hodarchaeales; family Hodarchaeaceae; genus Hodarchaeum. Next base: position 83,792 of record JAEOTM010000047.1, on the reverse strand, counting down.
GTTGAGGTAACCGCCTCCACTCTTAGCTTAATCTTTCCATAGAGTTCTCCCAGGTCGATAGAACAAGGTATTCTTACCATTTGGCGTTTTTCAAGTGTTGATATATCAATGAAAGTCCTTAACGTATCTACCTCTTTATTCGTGGTATCATCGTAAAATCTTAAAGTTATAGGATTGTTCCTAAATTGGTACATTACTTTCTTTATATCACCGAATGTAAGCTCAATATAACCAAATAATTCAGAACCAGATATTAAAGCGGGAAATACAGCGGCTCTTTTCTTTGGGAATGGCTTAAAATTAGATTCTTCTGCTTTTAGATGCTCTCGGAAGAATACAACTCGTTTTGCTTCAATTTCTTGACGACGTGTACGCATAATATTTGCGATTTTAGAGTTAATCTTCTGATATTTTGGTTCTATCTCAATCATAGGGGAATAAATTTCGAGATCTTCATTTTCATCAAATGCAGAAATTACCTGACTTGCTTTTTCCTGCACGATTTCTACTGGTTTAAGTTTAGGAGTTTTCTTTACTTCCTTCTTTAGGAGGGGAACTTTAGTTGGTTTTTTTGCTTTTGCAGGTTTTGTTTTTGGTGTTTTGGTTGGTTCCTTCTTCTTAGGTGGGACTTTCTTAGGTGTTTCAACTAGGACTTTTTTCTTTGGTTTTACAACAGGTATCTCTTTAGGGACAACAGGTTTCTTTATCTTTCTCTTTTTTGGTTTTGGAGGAGGTTGACTCTTGAAAACATCTCGTGTGGCGATATCCTGCCTTAAGATTCTGGTTAAGTTGTCTTTTTCTGCACTAACTTCTGAAAATGAGTCGGGAGGGTTTTCAACAAGAAAAGAAGAAAAATTACCTGCTACTTTCGGAGGATAAGTAAGTTTTTCAGAATAATAGATTTCATTCAGGAATTCATTGGCATTTTCCCCTTTTTCAGTGAAGAGTGATAGGAGATATTCACATACTGTAAATGGAGGAGCAAATTTTTCCGAACCTAAAACAGGTAGAAGAACCTGGTCAACATACTTTGAATTCAAATCAAGAAGTTCATCCTCAATGTAAATGAATAATGCCAGGACAGAATGCATTAACTTAGATGCTTTTACTCCATTTTCGATATCATAGTTATAGAACCAGGCAAACTCCCCAGTTAGATTTTCATCCCTTGTAAATTGAGCTAATAGGCCAAATTGAATTGCTTTTCGACGGTTTTCATATAAACTCTGCGAAGAAACAGTTGGAACTGCTTTCCTCTCTTTAATCAAGTTTTTCGTCTTTTGTGCTAAGGCTTGAATAAGTAACACCATAGCTAAACGATTTTCCCTCCAAGGTTGGGCATCAAAGAACCTTAGCTCGATTGTTGAATAATCTGTATAGGGGAAAAGATCTATCATTCGGTCCTCAGGGGGAACTTTGCGGATCGAGCGTGCAAAATCTTCCCGAGTAGTCATATCATCTATAATGGGAAGGTATTGCGGAATGTTTGGTCCCATTTGTCCTGTATTATTTGCTAGACGATAAGAATGAATACCTCTACTAATTACTTGCTTTTTTCCTTCTTTCTCCTTAACAATGATCTTACTACTAGGTTTTTGATTAAGAAAAGGAGAAGTGGCGCTTAATGCGATCAAATGAGGAGTATAGTTGCGTAACATATTATAAACAGGTGCTCGAATAAATGACGCTACACCAATATGGTGGTGCTCTCCACAGGTTAAACCGCTTCGTACTCGTTTTTCCATGGGATTCAGGCCTAAAGGTAACAGCTTGTACTTACTCTTTAGTTTTGATAATCCATGAGCTGCAGCTGCGTATAAAGAGTCGATCCAAAATGCGATCTCTTCAAGATACTCACAGGGAGGGGTTACTAATTCTAATAACCAGGTAATTTGTGAAATATTTGGATCAGGACCAAATACATTGACTCGGACTGTTTTCTTTCCAAGTCGGTAATGAACGAATATGAAATTTAACCGTTTCTCTCTTTTTAGCTCTTCAGCGACTTCTATTTTGACTATCTTCTTTGCTATAGTTTTTGGAGTATGTTTTGCTTTCTTTAGTTTCTCTAAATATTTTGCTGCTCCAGAAAACATCTCCTCCCATGTACTCAGAAGATCATTTCCCACCAGTACTTCACCTGAAGTAGTATCCACAAGATGATTTTCGACTTCAATCCCATGTGAGAAGTATAACGGTGTTTCTAATAAGTAGTCTTTTAGTTCCATTGTTTTCACTCTTGCGACATATTCTGCGACATCGTAGTCTCTAGTTTCTCCAAGGACAATTTTTTTGCTCTTCTCAATGATTTTTGCGAGGAAAGTATTGGAAATAATGAATGTTCTCTATAATTCACTTTTTGAATTGCTGAATGAAGTGAGTGCAAAAGAATTTCGTCTCGTTTTATCGTTTCATAAATTACAAATGATACTTTAGAGGTTTTCTCCCCTATAGTGAGGATTTGCACAATTTGTTCTTTTGCTTGATCATACCCCAAGTCAATCCTCTGGTAATTTCCCTCTATACTCATGAACTTCTTGAGAAACTGAAGAAATACTTGTTTGTTGATTTTATACTTGAGTTTAGGAGATTTATTTTCTTTTCTTTGCCATGCTACAGGTATTAGGGATAAGGAATTCGCTCCTAAGATTTTGAATGCAATATCTATAGGTTGTTTTTGAATTCCGTTTTCGATTAGTAATGTGCGGAACTGATTTGAGAATAAAAAAGCAATTACATCCGTTGCTTGAAGAACACTAAAATAATTGTGGTCAGTACCGAAGAGGAGCTTATCCTCCCAGTCAGGAACTTCTAATACATTATTAAAGAAGATTTCAACATCCTTCCCTCTCATTCCTGAAGTTTCTGCATACATTCCTTCTTGTGAGAGACACTCAAAAACCTCCGGAGAAGAATAATCAAATCCAGTATGACCAAGTATTACCGAAACAGGAAACTCTGATTCATCACGCGCTTCTTGAGTCACGGCTGTAATATCAAGAGCCACTCCTTTGTTCGGTACATCAAAAATCACTGGAATATTGAGATCTCCCGCAATTTGTAATACCTCCTTAGTTTCTTCTGATTTTATTCTTTCTATCCAACCTTGAGAAAGCGGATGTAATTTCAATCCATACATTCCAAGCTTAATAGACTCTTGAACTTCATTTGTTGCATCCGAGTCTGTAGGATCAACACGACAAAAAGGAGTAAATCTAAAAGTATTTTCCAATGTATTGACCTGATGACGAACATAACGATTACTTTTTACAAATTTAGGATCAGTTTTTAGGTGGAATAAGTCATTAAAAGGGAATGTTACAATTTTGTCTACTAACCAAGCTCGTGATTTCACTGTGGATTGTTCGCTGAGTAATGATTTAACAATTGGGAAGAGAGGTTCTACACATGTTTCTACCTCAAGTATATCAATATAATGATTCTCTTTGGTTTGATTGATACGAGAAGCAATTTCATATTGTAACTTTTGATATAAATTCGTTATATCTTGAGGTTGGTTGATTCGTTGGGAGGTTCCTTTTGTTGTTGCGATTTTAACCCGGCCTATATGAGTGTGAATATCCACAAGTGGTAAATAATGGAGATTATTCAATTCATCTGAAAGCTTTAGCAAATGAGTTTCCTCTGAGAATTCGGAGGTTATCTTTCATTTTGTCGCTTTTTAATTTTCCCTATTAAAGAGAAAAAATGGATTATGAGATCCTATATACCGTTTTAAAAAACGTATGTCCTAATTTTGACAGAGAAATCCAATAATTTTCATCTTTCTCTAGTCTCGCTAATTTTAGGGAAGGAAATAACGATTTATCCACAGAAAAATGCTTAATTAGTAACGCAAAGATTGGTAAAATGAAAATCCCCTGAATTGATAATCGGTAGCGTCTTTCTTTTGTCCAATTCTCTTGTTGAAGAAAGAGTCCATCCAGTTTCTTCAATGAACCAGTTAATGCAGTTGGTATTTCTGTTGATTGTTCAAGTCCCAATTTAGTGAATCCTGTATTATTGTGTAAGTAATCCCAAATTAGTTCTTCAAAGATTTTAAACACTCTATATCCAGTATTCCCAGAAAAGACTTTTTTGACTGGGATAATTAAGGGTTTTGAGAGTTTAATTTTACGAGGGTCTTTTCCTGATCTAAGTGAAGTATAAACCCGTTTCAGAGTAGTCTCCTGAGTAATTAAGGTGTCAATAGAGAATAAAATCATCTTTTCTTCAGAATCAGTATATTCATTGAATCTTTTGGTATCCCATTCGATTGAAGCAGGATCGATTCTTATGACATATGTCAGTAGGACATAAGTCAAAACAATATAGCCTAGAGAACTGATCGAATGAAAAGAAACTTTTGTAGAGCTGATTACTTTCTCTCTTTCTCTTTCCAGAATCCCACCATTCACAAGAGAGGTGATCAACCCCCGAGTTTTTGTCGTAGTAAATTGCTCATGTTTACCTAAAAGACTTGAGAGTATGTCGGTAATTCCTTGGATAGTGTTTTGATCGGCTTTTTGACCCAAATATACCGCTATTAGGCAAAGAATGCGGTTTTGATTTTCAATTACAGCTAGAGTATCAACAAGTTGTGTAAATGGATCAGAATTCTCCAATATTAAAACCTAGGTTTAATTATTTTCCTTGTCCATCCCAAACGTCAAATGCAGACGCATCTTTGTCAAACTCACACAAATCTAAAATCCCCTTTAAACAATTCTGTGATTCCTTTTTAAATTGATTATCCTCAACTTTAATGGCGACAGTGGGAAGAATTTCTTTTATTAATTTTTTTTGATCATTAATAAAGAAATCCTCTACCTTTTCCTTATATTCCTCATAGTTTTCTTTTGCCAGATCATATTTGTTAAGAAAAATCGTTACTTGTTTTGTGGGAATTTCAAGATTATGATAGAATTCAAGTTGCCTATCTAAGTCAATCGATAGATCAAACATGCAAAGGAATCGGTTAGCGTTTCTCAAAACATAAACTCGATAATAATCGGTAATAGGTGTTGTATGCCCACCTGTGCCATATAAAACATGGATAAATCCCCTATGAGTGAATCGAATGAAATCTACAGTCTGTGTGGTATACATCTCTGGTCCACCTGGGCTACCAGCGATTATCTTTTCGTTGGTTGCTGCTAATGAATTCATAAATCGTACAAAAACAGAGGTTTTTCCGCAGTTCATATCTCCTAATATACCAACATTTACCAAGAACACTTATCTCCTTATTGAGAATTCTACATATAGGGAGTTTTTAGAAAGCCAATCAATGCCATTCTGTTCTGATAAGCTAAGCAGGAAGCCTATCATGCGTCCTATGCACTGTGATTTGGTATGTATTATGAAAACGTTTTGTTTTAATGAACGATTCTATTCACAACAAAGTAATTTGAAATAAAGGGGAAAAACCATAATTTAGGATTAATACTGATTACATCAGTTTTTTCTCAAGCTCATCAACCTGGAATTTATATTCAGAACCTGACTTGTATTCCTTAAATCCCATTCTCCCATTTAAAATGCTTACATAGAGTTAAAATACGTTCTTCATCGGAAGAGATTATTTTTTATACCAAGTAACTGTAGAATGAATTTTGTCTTTTAGGAGTTCTCCATGTTGTGTACCTATTTCTTCTGGAGTACCGCTTAATGTAATAAGAGGAAACTTTTGTGTAGACATCTTCCAACACCAGTATAGCAGAAAATTTTTGGCGTTTCTTAGATAGAATAGTTTTATTTGGGCCTTGAACTAAAGGATTCATTTATTAATTTAATTCAATTTCATCATAATATCAAATATAGGGAAAGACAATGACTGATCCAAAATTTTTTCTCGGACGAATAGGTGAGGGTGAAAGATTTGAATTACCCTCTACGACTTTTTTAACGCATGCTGCAGTATTAGGGGCCTCAGGCTCGGGAAAAACGGTTGTGTGCAAGTCAATAGTTGAAGAAGCGATTCGATCGAATATTCCAGTAATAGCAATTGATCCCAAGGGAGATATTGGAGCATTAGGAATAGGACTTGGTGATTTTTCTAGAGATAGACTATTAATACACGCCAAAGTCGAAGCTGAAGATCGGGGGGGAGGAGATCCAGAAGAAATCGCAGATGATTGGATCAATTTATATGAAGAAAAGCTTGAAGACTCATTTGGCGATGATTACCTTTCAGCTGAAGCTGAATATTCAGATAGAGTTGCTACAATACTAATTACTCCTAAAAATGCTGCAGGTGTTCAAATTTCACTAACCCCTCATTTTGAAAAACCCAAAAACTATAGTAAGATGATGGAAGAATCACCTGATGCAGTGTTAAGTGCTTTAGATCTGAAAATACAATTACTGTTATCTCGTGTTGGGATAGGTACATCTTCCTCTACTGATAATCGTGTTATATATCTAAACAATATAATTCGTCATGTATGGGAAAATGAAAGAAAGAACGTTGTAGGTTTGGATCTTCTAATAGAAAAAATCCAAGATCCTCCGTTTAAAAAAGTTGGTTCACTTGCAGTTGATAAATTCATATCCAGTACTAAATGTCAGGAACTGGCCCGTAACATAAATGCACTAATGGTACGTACAGTTCCGGGAGTGGAGCTTGATTTTGATAAATTAATTGGCTTAGCTACGAAAGAGAACAAAACTCCTATTATAGTTTTTGATCTACGCAAAATAACGGATTCCGATGAAAAAAATACTTTTGTAGCAGAAATTTTGGGAGAAGTACAACGCTGGGCTTGGTCGAAAGGTGGTACAAGCCGTTTACGGGCTATAATATACTTCGATGAGTTGTATGGATTCATGCCCGCTGGTTCCCTTAGTCCTCCTTCAAAAACTGCACTTCTAATATTATTAAAACAAGCAAGAGCTGCAGGACTAGGATGTGTTTTAGCAACACAGAATCCTGGTGATTTAGATTACCGGGGGCTGTCAAATATCGCTACTTGGGTACTAGGTAGATTAGCTACCAATCAAGATATTGCAAAAGTTCAAGGTGCGTTAAAACCTGTGTTTGAAGGGAGTGGTGGTACGGAAGAGGAGTTTAAATCTTTAATGGGAAAGATTCGTGCACTGAAACCAGGTAACTTCATCGCTTACAATCCTCTCCATGGGGTCAATATGTTAAAAACGCGTTGGTTGTTAAGCTTACATAAAGGCCCATTAACCAATTCTGAAATTACCGCTCTTACGTTAAAACCTCCTAAACCAAAAAAAGCTGAGCTGAAAAAAGAAAAACCGGTTTCTGAGGTCAAGAAAGAGAAATTACCTTCAACAATCTCATTCAAGTCGAAAAAACCTGCAATGGGGAAAATTACAGAACGCTTTCTCAGTCCGAAAATCAAACCAGAAAATAAGGAACACACGGCTGTTATTCATGAAAGACTAAGTCTTAGTGGCAATCCTGATCATGATGGAATTTATCTTGAGGTAGGGGATTATGAGATATATTATTCTCCTCTTTATTTTACAAAAACCTTAATAGATATAAAAAGAACAATTAAAGAAGGCCAATTACTGTTTCCAGTACAAATTAAAGAGGAAATGTCTCGTACATTTGATTTACGAAAAATTGATTGGAACTCTACCACAATTGAAGGAATTCACGCATCCTCTCTTCCCGCAAGAGATCTAGCAATTCAACCCCTTTCAGATTATAAATTCCTTGAATTTGATAAAGAGGTGATTACTAAACTCCCTGAAAATTTGATTTGGTATTTTACACAGAATCCTTTTCCAGAGGCCGAATCGATCTATCAGGAGCGATTACGAGAATATGAACGAACTGAAATTTCAAAACTTGCAGGAAAAAAAGTTGGAAAGGAATTATCGAAGTTATCTAATCAAATAAGCGGAATAGAGGAAAAACTACAAATCGAGAATCAAAAACTTGATGAAACACTAATACGTGTGGAAAGTTTGGAGGGAGAGCGGAAAGCTCGTGTTGCAGAGGGAAGATCAGTTAAAGCAATTGAACGATCCATTGATTCTACATCTACTAAACAGATGAGGCATGAAGAACGAACTAAAGAACTTAGAAAGCAGATAAAAAAAAGTGAAATGAAACGACAAGAGCTATTCAAAGAGAAACAGGAAAATTATGAGGCATTTCATAAGTCCATTGAAGTTCTTAAGGGTCAAGGTGTGCCACCAGATCTCTATAGGCCAGGTAAGGCAGATGTGTCGATTATTGAAAAATCAGTATATTGGGTCCCTCGTTTAACTATACCTGTTTCTATTAAAGAAAACCGAGATAGTGTGGAAAACATTAACCAATTTCATCTCAATCTTAATCTATATAATGGGAATGCTGAACTCATGTGCGAGGGATGTGGTCCTCAAATAAGCACCGAGAACTATTATCAATCATTATTGGCAGGAGAAATTTCCCCTCCTACATTTGTGTGTACTACTTGTTTTAAGCTATTCTGTAGTGAACATATTTCTTTCTGCCAGAAGTGTGGAAAAACTGCTTGCCTGGATCACTCCGAAGTATGCAAAGTATGTGGACAGGGTTTATGTGGTGAATGTAGTACATTTGATCCAAACACAGAGGCTACATATTGTCCTGAACATATGCCTAAGCAATGTCAAGGATGTAAGAACTCTTTCGCTCCTGACCTTCTTTCTGTCTGTAAGAAATGTGGAACAGAGGTTTGTGAATCTTGTGGAAGGGTTAAAGTCAAAATCAAAAATGAAGAAGTAGTTGCTCGTTGTGTGAATTGTTCTTAACAATGATAAAGAAGAAAGTGTATTAGATCACACTCATTATTTAATCCGTTTAGTCCAGGAATTAATAGCATACTTTTCTGTAAATCCAGTAGCGTCATATAATCGGTTCGCAGCGGGATTGTTTGCAGCTCCATCAATATAAAAAAACGGAGGTTTATATTTCATGGATCGTTTAATTCCTTCACTCATAATTGCTTTACCTAATCCTAATCCTCGATAATCTGGATTGGTACCCATGGGTTCTAAACTAAGTATATGACTATTAGGATCCAATCTGAAGGTACAGAATGAAGCAATTATATCTTCAGGAGTAACTACAACAAGGTCAAGTTCCTCTTTGTAGAATGAACAGCTTGCTAGCCACTCTAATACTTCTGCTGTAAAATATTCCCCGTGTCCAAAGACTCTCCTGATCAGTAAAGCTAACTGATCATAATCAGCTCTTTTTAGTGTTCTAATTCTGAATCCCTTGGGACATGCATACTCTGGGATTGGTGTATTAGGTTGTCTAATTCGGTAAAAACCATAAATACCTTCGTTTGTATAACCCAAAGTAGATAATAACTTTTCTCGTTTACTGTTTCCTTCAAGGATGTTGATTTTAATGACAACTTCCGTTATTTCTGGCGTGGAAGTTGCTTTTCGATAAGATTCGATCCACTTGATCATTTGAGGTTCAATATGCCTATAAGCTGGATCAACTTGAAGGAAAAAATCTTTAGGCGAATCACGTGATGTCAATGCAATTATTTTCTTGGTTGTGGGATTAACAGTGGTATCATGTTCTTCCCAGATCATAATCCCGTCTTCACGAGAATCACTACTATTTTCAAAACGATCTGGGAACCAGTTTTCATATGATTTAGTTCTTAGAAATAAATCTGAAAGAAATGTCATGATAGGTTGGAAATCTTGTTGTTTATTGTAAGGTCGTGGTTGTATTTTCACTTTAAGAACCAACTGGTTCGATACTTATTCGATCTTATATCTTCGACTTAATAGGTAACTAAGTCTCCATCCGAAATCGTTTCCGATTAGAAATTGGAGTTTTTATCCTCTGTAAAATCATCTTACAGAGCTGGTAAAATATAACCAGTTTATCTCTCAAATTTTCCTTATTTTAGTAAGTGTGTCCCCTACTCTTAAACAATCTTCTATTGCCTGTTCAATCAACATCTTCGCTTCTTCTGTGTTGTGTTGAAGTTGTGAAGTTTCTAATCGACCAATTAATACTTGTAGAATTTGAGCTACAGAGTGTGAATAATCATCTTTCATTAAAAATTTCTGGATTGATAATCGATTGTATTCAAGATGTACAAAAATGAAAATTGCAAGGAAGGATATTCCTACATTTAAGACATATTGAATAAAGTCAGTTTCAGGGCTATCACCTACTGTACCAACAATTAAAACTATTATGATTGCTATTGAACTTACAAAAAAAAAGTACGCGCTATTATCAGCAATATTTGTCAATATTTCCCATTTTCTTATTATGTGTAGAATAGTAATTATTATTAAGACCAAATTTAATCCGCGAATTAGTAAAATTCCCAGATCTAGATGTACAATTGGATAAGATATTGCTATAATTAAAATACTTACTAGAATTGTCAACCATGCTTTTGTAGAGGTCTCAGTAGTTGTATATCGAAAAAAAACAAAGAGAAATAGAATTAATGCAAGAGAGGTTGCGAGTTCGCTGATGAAGAAGAGGAAATTATATGTTGATGTTCCTTGAATATCCTGAATGAATAAATCGATTACTGGACTAAAAGCATAAGTTAAGATGGCCAAGGATAAAATTAAGAACCTAATTTCTTGATTTTTTCGATAGAAGTCGAAGAAAATTACAAATCCGAAGAGACGAAGAAGAATTAACGAACCTAATACGAAATGATAAGTCTCTGAAGCTACCATTGATCTCAGAACCTGTCTTTTAGACAATTAAGTATAAATGTTTCATTGTTTTTGGTACGTTGAAAACAATTTCGTAAAAATTTTTCAAAGTGTAACGGGAAAAATATTGCATTCAGAAGAATTACTCTCCTACAAAAATAGAGGAAACGGAGTTTTTATCTGTTGGAAAGATTCATTTCTATTTGCTGTTGGAAATGAAAAATATTGGCAAGTAACTAATGACAGATTGTTGATTACTTTTACCAATACCGGGGGACATGTGGAAAAAGATGAAACTATGATTGAAGCGACAAAAAGGGAGGTTTTAGAGGAATTAGGATGTGATATTACACTTTTACCTGCAGATAAAACAATCATCTGTGAGTTAGAAAACTCTACCACCATTCTGCAGGAATTAAAGGATAATCTTCCTCCCATCTTAATCTATAATTCAAAAAAGATGAAAATGTCTGTATGTGTTTATCTGGGAATAATTGAATCTAATCCCAATCCACAAATGGAAGTCCCTGCTCTTTTATTACTACCACCGTCCCTTCTCCGAGGAGGGAATTTGAAAATCCTGCTAGATGAAGGAGCAGAGATTTACATCCAAGATAAACGTAAAATACCCGAGAATTCACTACTGAAACCATTTGGTTCAGCAAAAATCTTAGTTGAACATTGGGAAGAATTTCTATCCATAGAAAGCTTTGCGAACATGTTTAAGGTAGATTAGGTCACATTATTCCTTTGAAATGGGGAAAAAAACAAAATCTGATAGCGTCTTAAGGGCTTATAAAGTACTAATTATCAGTGTAGAACATATCATCGTATAAGGCTTCGAGTTTATTTTTGTGGATTAATTCCATTTGAGCCAGCTTCTGAAATACCTTGGCATTTTCTTTTGTTTCTGCTGCTTTAGACATTCTGGTATACAGTTCGTAAGCCCCCTTTTCTTCTTTCATGGCAAAGACAAGAGTTTCTTGTAAATCTGAATTTTCATCAATAGTGGTTGCTTGAAGGTGATCAGATAATTTTAGATCTTGAACTTTATCAATATCAAAATTTAAAATCTCTTCTGCTCTTGAAAGATTTTCAAGTGCCTCTTTATGGCCAAGTTCATCCGTTGCCAGTTCGCTTAGTAATTCTTTAACCGCTGGATTCTTTGATGATTCAGCAATTCCCGAATAAAGATCATATGCCTCAATTTCTTTTTTAATTGCAAAATTTAGAATTTCTTTAATTTCAGCCATTCGTATCCTTCCTATCAGTCACGGACTTTCTACAATAGTACGACTAATTGAGAAGAATTTTAATAAACTTATTTCTAACAGCTCAAATTTAGTATTAATAAGTCAGCGGGAATAAATATGAGAAAAATGAAAAGGAATTTTCTTTTAATTGTTTTAGGCCTATTTTTACTTTCAACAATTACTTTAAGTCATAGTTCAGTGGAAGAAGGTACTTTAAGTCAATTAAGTGACTCATGGCACTTTATTGCAATAGGTGATAGTCGTCAACAGCATGAACCTTGGGATTATGATAATATGAACTATCCACATGAGAATAGTAGTAATCCTACAAGAGCAGCCATTATTACCTCTATAGTAGAAAAAAATCCAGATCTTGAATTTATTCTACATTCAGGCGATATGGTGAATTCTGGTGGAGAACAGGATGATTGGGATCGGTATTTTGAAGATATAGAAAATGCAACGAAAGAGAATGTAACTTTTTACTACGCTGTTGGAAATCATGAAAGATATACCTATGCGTCAGGTCCAAGTATTTGGGGGCTTCCTGACGAAGATTTTTCCACATATCTAGCTAACGTTGAACTACCTGGAAATGAGCGGTATTATAGTTTTGATTATATGGATCAGATACATTTCGTTTTTATTAATACTGAAGAAAACTGGTCGGGGCAATTTGATATTACATCCGACCAATATAATTGGTTAATAGATGATCTCGAAAATAATGCACTCGAGTTCGTAGTAGCTATATTCCACCGTCCATGTTACTCTGTTCGTGATCTGGGACGTGTAGAAGATGCCCAAAAAGTTCGTTCAGTTCTTAATCCAATATTTAATGATTACGGTGTAGATTTAGTGTTCTCTGGTCATGATCACTATTACTATCGGACAGTAAGGAATAATATAACATACGTAACAACAGGAGGTGCAGGGGCAGATCTCTACACCAATACAGACACATCAGAGTGGCAAGAGGGTGATGTGTACTTTTCAGAGTTCCATTACTGTAATGTTTCAATTAGCGAAAGTGAGGGTGTCATACAGGCAAATATTGAAGTTTATATTTTCAATGAAACCGATCAAACAATTTCATTAGGCGATTCATTTGTGGTTACTGAAACAAGAATATTCGATGAAACCACTACGACAACTACTACCACCACTACTACTACTGCATCCATTGATTCGACATCTAGCACCTTAATATCTAGTACTTCTCTTTCTAAAACCTCTACTTCCAGTACTACTGATAAAACTCCCATTTTTCCTCTGTCAGTAATCATCGGAATTCTATTGGTTGGAATCATTCCCAGACGAAAATAGAAAAATACAGACCGAAAGCAATCTACGAATCTCCTATGAGATATGGTACATATTTCAAAGATAAGTAGGGATAATCAAGTAATTCCTATAACTTCCCCATTTTTCTTTTTTACTCCATCTGATGTAAGAGGAAGGCCATTACTTCTTCACTATCGTTATTATGGATTGAGTAACATGCAAAACCTTATTATTGAATAAATAATAGGGTTTAGTCAATGAAAGTTCTCTATAAATTCTGGAAAGTCGAGTTGATAGTATTTTTCATACTAGCTGGATTTCTACTAAAAAACATACAGATTTCCGCCCCAGTTCGAATTGAATCCCCTATTACTCCTAATGACGAATTTTTTAATACAGCAATAGATTTTTTTGAGCTTGACCAAGAAGCATACCGTCTGACAGTCGTCGGTGATGTTTACAACTCTTTAAGCTTAAGTTTAAGCGAAATACAATCTCTTCCAGTAACTTCTGAAATTGTCCGTCTTACTTGCGTTGATTATAAATATGGAGCATCTTCATATACCGGAGTGGCAAATTGGACTGGAGTGAAACTGTCAGAGATTCTAAATCTGGCCGAAATTAAGTATGAAACAGCATTGGATGTAATTTTTCGCACACCTGATCATTCCAAAGAAGGTTATACGACAAGCTTAACGATTGAAGAGGCTTTTTGGGATGATGTAATACTTGCATATGAGATGAATGGTGTTCCTTTACCTGTAGAACATGGATTTCCAATAAGACTCGTTTGTCCACGTTTTTATGGTTACAAGTGGATTAAATGGCTTACTTACATTGAAGTTTCTCCAATTGATCACACCGGGTATTGGGAAAGCAGTGGGAGATACTCAGATTCTCCCTTTGTTGATATTGCTCTTCCGATATACTATAATTATACAATAGCTATCGACCCTAATACAAATTCAAGTAGTATAGAGTATTATACAATCTTAACCTCTTTACCAGAGGATACATTTACTCAGAGAATCCCTTGGTTACAGATTGATTATGCATTAATTGTTCTACTGATAGGCTCTAGTTTCTATAATATTCAAAAGAGAAGGAAGCTCTTCAAATAAAGCTTTGTGAGTCAATAATAATAGCGGGACAGATTATTTAAGGAATTATTCTTTTTAAGTGATAATTTCGAATGAGGTTATAAACTATGACAAAAACGAGGTTAATGGCAGGGATAATGTGTGGGGTCTTTTTACTAATATTTATTAGTAGTGGAAGATCACTTAGCAGTGTTTCAAATGAAACTTTAACGAAATCCTCAAATTTTAGCAATTACAAGTTTATTTTTCTGGGTGATACAAGACCAGAAGAGGATGATAACACAGGATGCGAAATACTAGCTACCATGATTAATACATTAAAACAAGAGCATCAGATTGAATTCATCTTACATTCAGGAGATGTGGTGTGGGATGGTTCAGTTCAGACACAGTGGGATACGTACTGGTGGCCAAATTTCGGTACAATTGCAGCAGAAATACCTATCTACTACGCCGTAGGAAATCATGAATATGATTATGGATTTCAAACAGAGGCAACTTTAGAGACATATATTGCAAATGTTGATAATCCTGGAAATGAGGTCTATTATAGTTTTAATACACCCCAGAATGATACTCATATCATTGTTTTGAATACCTATTATTTCATTGATGAGGATTACAATAATTTTCAGAATCTCACCTTAGCTGCGGAACAGCAAACGTGGTTAGAGAACGATTTAGCCACAAATAATATTAGTCGAATAATCGCGATGACACATACACCTTTTTGGAACCTTAATCCATCTTCAGATCGATTTATTGCTGCACAAAACGTTCGTGATACATGGCATGATCTATTTGTCCGATATGGTGTGGATTTAGTAATAAGCGGACATGCCCATAACTTTTACAATACATATAGAAACGGAACGTGGTATACAACCTCTGGTGGTGGTACTTCAGATTTCTCTAGCATATTGATTGCAGGACCCGTACTAGACACAATTCAACCAGAAGACTACTATTTTACAGGCGTAAATCATCTCTGCTTAGTTGAGGTAACTAACGAAGGATATAATGTCAGTGTAATTACTCCAAATATGAGTTACGTGTATAACTACTCGGTATCTGCAGCTTTAGAAGAAGAAACTACAATAGAGAGTAGCACGACATATACAACAAGAACTTCTTCGTGGACAGAAATAATAACCACTGATACTACAGAAGAACCTTCCACCTCGGCAAGTCCCAGTTTCATATTCTTCAATTTCATAATAATTCTCCCAGTTCTTACTGTTATATATCGAAAACAAAGAAATAGAAGATAATAGAAGAAAAAAAACCTTTGATGAAAGAATATAGTAAATGGCAAACCCTTCTTGAGTCGAATGCTTCATTTAAGACTCGATTTTGAGGAAGCAAAGATCGAGAATTATGTACAAATGGCAAGGAATCTAGTCTTTACAGAATCTCATGAGAAGATGTAATTGTATCGGTCGGATCCACGAATTATAGATGTGCTGTGGATATATAAGTCGTTATCTTTTATAAATAGTCTTTTCCAGATTGACTGACCGTTTATGATAGCTTTGTGTCCTAACCTTATTCTTTCCTCACCATTATAATCGTTCACAATCGTTATTGCAACTGAATTTTCATGGGAAAATATTTAATCGCTTCGCAGACAATCAGGTAAGTATGCATTGGTTACACCAAAAATGGAAAACTAATTATCTTCTTCTTTTTCTAATACTAGGAGTTCTTGGTAAAAGCATACCTATTCAAGCTAAAATCGATAATGGATATCCAATTACTTCTAATGAATCATTTTTCACCACTGCGATCGATTATTTTGAACTGGATCCGACGACTTACCGTTTGATAGTCTCTGGAGATATCTATAATCCTTTAAACTTGAGTTTGGGTGAAATTAAAGCATTACCAGTCACTTTCGAAATAGTACGGCTAACGTGTATAGCTTACACATATGGAGGTGTTGGTTTAACGGGAGTAGCAAACTGGACAGGAGTCAGATTATCAGAAATTCTGAATTTAGCTGAGATAAAAACCGAAAAAGCTGTGGATGTTATATTTCGTACCCCGGATCATTCTCCAGAAGGATATTCGACGAGTTTGTCAATTAATGAAGCCTATTGGAACGATGTAATTCTTGCTTATGAGATGAATGGTGTTCCGTTACCAGTTGATCATGGTTTTCCGATTAGATTAGTCTGTCCCAGGTTTTATGGATACAAATGGATCAAATGGCTAACACATATCGAGATTACTAGCCAAGATTACTTAGGTTTTTGGGAGAGTACTGGTCGGTACTCTGATTCCCCCTATGTAGATGATTCGTTACCTGTTTATTATAATTACACGATTACAGAAGATCCTAGTAGTAATTCTACCATTACAAAGTATTATACTTCTCCACCTCCCCTTTCCACTCAGACTTCTGGTGCTAGTAGTCCTTGGGTCAGATATGAATTAATTATACTCTCATTGATTCTAGGTTCAAGTATATTCAAGAAAGTCAAATAATCTTACTTCTTGGAAATAAAAGCTGAAGAATTATAAACCTCATCAACGAAGAAGAACTCAAGTATGAATCATCTCACAGGTACAATTTTTGACATTAAACGATTTGCTGTTCATGACGGACCAGGGATACGAACTACTGTCTTTTTCAAAGGGTGTCCCCTGAACTGTTGGTGGTGTCATAATCCAGAAAGTCAAAACATCGATCCTGAACCAATTAAGCGACCTAATTCTGAAGAAACTGAGATAGTGGGAAAGGTTGTTGATACTAAGTATATAATGAAAGAAATTCGGAAGGATATAATTTTTTACGAAGAATCTAATGGGGGTGTAACTTTTTCCGGAGGAGAACCATTACTGCAATCAGAATTTTTGATAGCACTGATAGATAGTTGTAGCAAAGAGGATATTCATACTGCAATTGATACCACTGGTTATGGATCTCAGAAGCTATTGAAATCCTTACTAGGCAAATTAAATCTTTACTTATATGACTTAAAATTTATTGATGATAAATTACATCAGAAATACACAGGAGTATCTAACGAATCGATATTGAAGAACCTAGAGTATCTCAATAGTGAGAATGAATCAGTAATCATACGAATTCCGATTATTCCAGGAATCACAGATACTCGATCCAATATTGCAG
This sequence comes from Candidatus Hodarchaeota archaeon, assembly GCA_016839815.1. Classification (GTDB taxonomy): domain Archaea; phylum Asgardarchaeota; class Heimdallarchaeia; order Hodarchaeales; family Hodarchaeaceae; genus Hodarchaeum. The sequence goes on along the minus strand of JAEOTM010000047.1, from coordinate 66,363 downwards.
ATCTAGGTGGATATATTTCACAATTAAGTTCAATAACTGAAGTAAATATCTTACCGTACAATCACTTAGGCGAGGGAAAATATCCAAGATTAAACCGTCATTATAGATTGGGTAACAAAGTACGAACTCCTTCCGATAAAGAGCTGAATAAAATTAAATATGAATTTGAAAGTCATGGAACCAAAGTCTCTATAGGTGGATGACATGAACGAGAGGATAAAACGACTTCGAGAACAGAGTGTGAATGCTCAACCATCATTATCAATAGAAAGAGCGAAATTACTTACGGAATTTTATCAAAGTGGAGCTGCAGATCGTGTATCAGTTCCAGTAGCTCGAGCTCAAGCTTTTAAATACATTTTAGAAAACAAAAAGATATGTATTAACGAGGGAGAATTAATAGTTGGAGAACGGGGACCTGAACCGACCGCTACACCTACATATCCAGAAATCTGTACTCATACTCAAGAAGATTTTGAAATCCTTAATTCTCGTGATAAAATTAGTTTTACAGTAGATGAAGAAGTAAAGAAGCTTCAAAAGGAATTAATCTCTCCATTTTGGGAAGGAAGATCGATCAGAGATAAGATATTTTCGGCAATGGATATAGAATGGATCGAATCGTATCATGCAGGGATATTCACCGAATTTATGGAGCAAAGAGCTCCGGGTCACACAGTAGGAGGAGCCCATCTATGGATCAATGGGATGAAGGATTTTCAGAAGAAAATTAAAGCAAGTATCGAGTCATTAAACGGGAGTAGTAGTTTTTTCAATGATCCTGAAGCTCTGAATAAGAAAGAAGAATTAACTGCAATGTCCATTGCCGCAGAAGCACTCATTGTAGTTGCAGAACGTTATTCAAAGAAAGCTAAGGAACTAGCAGAAAAGGAAACAGATTCTAAAAGAAAAAGAGAGTTAAATACTATTGCAGAAATTTGTACCAATGTTCCAGCTAATGCACCCCAAAATGTCTGGGAAGCACTTCAACACTATTGGTTCATACATCTTGGCGTTATTACAGAGTTAAATACTTGGGATTCATTTAATCCAGGAAGACTTGATCAAAATTTATATCCGTTATATAAAAAGGATTTAGCTGAAGGGATCCATAACGAGGAATTCATTAAAGAATTGTTACAGGCATTTTGGGTTAAATTTAATAATCAACCCGCACCTCCTAAGGTCGGAGTAACCGCTGAAGAAAGTAATACTTATACAGACTTTTGTTTAATCAATATTGGAGGAGTGAAGAGCGATGGATCAAATGCAGTTAATAAACTGTCGTATGTCCTGCTTGATGTTATCGAAGAGATGCGTCTACTTCAACCTAGTTCAATGGTACAAATCAGTAGGAAGTCTCCTGATCGGTTCTTGAAGCGTGCATTGGATATTATCAAAACTGGATACGGACAACCCTCTGTTTTCAACACCGACACAATAATTCAAGAGCTAACCCGACAAGGAAAATCGATTATTGATGCTAGAGCGGGAGGAGCTTCGGGCTGCGTAGAAGCAGGAGCCTTTGGAAAAGAAGCCTATATCCTTACAGGATATTTCAACATTCCTAAAGTACTTGAAATTACGTTAAACAACGGTACAGATCCTAATACCGGAAAACTAATTGGTTTGGAGACTGGTGACCCAACGAAGTTTTCTACATTTAATGAATTAGTTCTAGCTTTTACTAAACAAATGAATTATTTCATAGATGTTAAAATTAAAGGTAACAACATTATCGAGCGGTTATGGGCCCAAATTCTTCCTGCTCCATTCATGTCTCTTCTCACCAAAGATTGTATTCAGAAAGGAAAGGATTATAATGATGGAGGAGCTCGCTACAATAGTTCTTATATCCAAGGAGTAGGGTTAGGTTCAATAACTGATTCACTTGCAGCAATTAAGTATAATGTATATGATAACAAACATGTGAGTATGGAAGAGTTAGTAAATGCTTTAAAAACGAACTTCAATGAGTCTAAAGAATTAAGAAGAAGATTACTAACAGAAACTCCGAAATATGGGAACGATGAGGATTATGCGGATGATGTGATGAAACAGGTTTTTGAGATTTATTGGAATGCAATTGATGGTAGACCAAATACTAAGGGTGGTCATCATCGCGTGAATCTTCTCCCTACAACTGTACACGTATATTTCGGCCGAATGATCGGTGCTCTTCCTGATGGACGACTAGCTCATGAACCGTTATCCGAAGGGGTCTCACCAGTTCAAGGTGCTGATATTAAAGGACCAACTGCTGTGATTAAATCAGTAGCGAAAATAGATCATGAAAGAACAGGTGGGACTCTTCTAAATCAGAAATTTTCCCCTAAATTTCTTGATGATGAAAAATCATTAAAGAAAGTAGCTCATCTTGTACGTTCATATTTTAAGATGGATGGTCATCACATACAATTTAATGTTGTATCTGTGGAAACTCTACGGGATGCTCAGAAAAATCCTGAAAAGTACAGAAATTTGATTGTTAGAGTTGCCGGCTACAGTGATCTCTTTGTTAACTTAGGTATAGAATTGCAAAATGAGATTATCCATCGAACAGAGCATATGAGTACTTAATAATCAACTGCTTGCATCTAGGATTAAAATGTAATAACTTTATCACTGGATAGAACCCAATCTGCTAATTCAGCCATTGAGCTTCTGTGTACTCCTTTGATTAATTGAAGATTAGAAAGACCTCTAGCATCCATACATGCACCACATGAACCGATTTTTCCCCTCGTTGTTACACCCCGGATCATACGTCCAATATTATAATATCCTTCCGGAGTTGATTGATCTCCTAGACCACAGTATACAGAATCCGCTATTAGAAATACATTCACTTGAGTATCTTTCTTTTGTAGGGCTATTGCTGTTCTTAGTCCATTATAGGATCTTTCAGATCCATAGGGAGCATCATTTAGAATTATCGTTATAGTTTGCATAAATTTCACACCTAGACAAGTCTGGATCTTGGCAATTGTTAAATCCCCCTGAAGATTTAAAAAATATTAATTCTAGGTTACTAGAGTAGATTTATACAATGGCTTGTGGAACTAGTGAAAACCTCTCAAGAATATAAAGATCAATTATACAAAATGAAACCAAATGTCTATATTAATGGAGAACAGGTCAGGAGAGATGATCCAAGACTGGCAGGTGCAATAAATGTCCTTTGTAAAACATTTGATTGCGTTGATGATAAAAATCTTAAGGATCTAATCGTGGCCAAATCTCATTTAACCGATAAAATAATCAACAGATTCACACATATCCATCAATCAGTAGATGATTTATTAAAGAAACAAGATTTGACCAGAGAAATTTGTCATTACACGGGTGGATGTATATTTAGGTGTATGGGGGTTGATGCATTGAATGCTTTATCAGTTATAACAGCTAGAGCAGAAATGATGACTGAAAGACCTTACAATCAGCGATTCTTAGCAATGTTAAGACATTGGCAGGAGGATGATACTGTAGGTTGTTGTGCTCAAACTGATCCTAAAGGTGATCGATCCTTAAGACCACATCAACAGGCTGATCCCGACCTTTATTTACGAGTAATTGAACATAGAGAGGATGGAATTGTTGTTAGAGGAGCTAAACACCATATTACTGCTGCTTCTGTTGCAGAAGAGATCATTGTAACTCCTACTCGTTTTCTCACTCCTGAAGAGGATGAATATTCTGTCGCATTTTCGATCCCGGGCGACTGGGAAGGTGTTTATCTTGTCACACGTGCTGAATCAAAAAGGCAATCAGAGTTTGATCCCTACCCCGCTGGCTTTTTTGGGGATGTTGAAACCACTGTTGTTTTTGATGATGTTTTTATCCCTAATGAACGAGTGTTTTTAGGAGGTTATGAGGGTGAACATCAATTCGGTGGTTGGTTAGCTCTTCTTTTTGCTTTGTACCATCGACATAGCTATACAGGATGTAAACCTTCCTCAACAGATATCATATTAGGGTATTCTGCCCTTGTGAGTGAATACAATGGTATTGAAGATAAAAAACATGTCCAATCTAAACTAGCAGATTTGATTAGTGTTGCTGAATTAGTTTACGCCAGTGGTATTGCCGCTGCATATAAAGCAACCAAGGATGAGTGTGGAACAATGATTCCTGACCCAATGTTCTGTAATGTTGGTAGAAAACATGCTGGGAAGAATTATTATCATGAAATGGATATACTAGCTGATTTATCAGGTGGTTTACCCGCAACCCTACCTTTCGAGAGAGATTTTTTTGATGAAGAGAAGATTGGTCCCCTTTTACAAAAATATATCAAACGCAAAGCTGATATTCCTGCTAAAGATGTCTATAAACTCTATAGATCTATTTCTGAGGTATTATGCTCTTCGATAGGTGGTGTATTTGCCGTAGCTGGAGTTCATGGAGGTGGGTCTCCTGTTATGGAAGATATTGCCATTCTCAAGCAATATGATGTGGATTCCAGAAAAGCTATTGTGAAATTTCTGTCAGGAATTAAGGAGAAAGAATGAGCAATTTACGTTAAGAATAAGTCAATAATGAGATATGAGCTAAACCAAGTAGGATAAATCCCATTACTAGGGTTGTGATTCTTCTAGTCAATTCGATATACTTTACAGGATTTTTAATTAATAAATACATCACTAATGCCAATAATATTGCTGTTATCATAACAATAATAAGATAAAAAAGATCTATTTCAAGAATGAATATGAATAACAAAGCAATACACCATGCTAAGGTATAACAGAGGTTAATAAACCAAACGGTATTGCTCATTCCAAATCGAATTGGGAATGTTGTCACATCATGATCTTTATCACCAGCTAGATCTCCTAGATCTTTGTGGATTTCAAAAGTAAACGCTGTAAGAAAGACAAGAGATTGTAGTAAAAGAAATGTATTGTCTATCACTGGGGTAGAATTTACTGCTAAAGCCCCTCCTAGAAATGTTAAGGATAAACTAAATGCTACTATAACATTTTTTGCTAGGAAAATGGGTTTTAACCATTTTGAGTATACAACCGCCAGGATAACAGCTACCAAACCAATTACAATTGCTTGATAGTTAAAAAGGATATAACCTAGAATAAATGCACTTATGGTTTCTACGATCGCAGCTAGTAATGCTAATTGACGATCTACAATTCCAGCTGGTAGTGGTCGCCATGGTTTGGACATACTATCTATTTCGATATCCAGGTAATCATTGAAGGTATCCATTCCTGCGAGGAGTAAAATACCGCACAAAATTCCGAGAACTATTTGAAATGTAGACGGAACAGAGTGTAAGCCAACTATCATTCCTAGAACAGCGGTACACCCAATTATAATTCCATCTACTGGTCTACCTAGGATAAAAAGACCTCGAACCATTTGAAAAAACGTTTTTTGCGAGGACGGTGTATTCACGTTGTGGACCACATTGAATTACGGTTAATCTTCGAAAGATTTGGATGTAATTGCAGACTACAGGGTAAGTATTTCCCCTTATTTAGTAGAATGGAGTTTGATTATCTCATCAACTTCTGAAGTATCACAATTCTCAAGTTCAATTCCCTCTAATTCAAGAGTTTTAGCTTTAAATTTGAGGTCTTCCAGAACTAGGACTCTCTCAAACTTATCCTTCAATCCGATTACTTTTTTGATGATTTTCGCCGGTGAAAACATCGATGAATAATTTGTAATCCGAATGTGAGGAGCATCAATGACTCCTCCCACTTCTACAGATTGATTCTCTCGACTTTTACTCGACCTTCCCACACCAAGTACAACACTATCTTTAGCAATGATATCTTCTGTAATGTTTACTGGTCCATTTACCTTAAGAGAGCTAACTTCTACATAACGTGACTTCATGGGTCCATTTATTTTTATTTTTCCACCAATTACTCCGCCATTTATTGTAACAGGACCATTTACTTTGGCCGAAGCATCTTTATGACAAGTAAATGAACCCTTAATAACTAGGGGCCCATTCACTTTTAATGCTTCACCGATTTCTAAGTTTTCACCAATTGAACAGGGCCCATTAGTTGAAATTTTAGGAGCATATAGGTTTCCACGAGCAACTAAAGGACCAAAAGAGGTAATGGGTTCAGTAAGCTCTGTATCATGCGAAAAGGAGGTTGGACCAAATTTCATTTTCTTTCTCACCAATAAAATGATTATGTAATTTTCTTACATTTTTATTTTTATACTTTTAGTTGGAGGTAATTTTTGGAATATTCTTCACTAATCTTCTTTGAACTAAGGATAAATAGTAGATTCTCTAACTAAAGAACCCAATGAATTTCCATAGAAAGTTTTTTTAAGATTCATTGACTGCTAAAAGGAATTGTACGTTATGAAAATTCTCGTACAATGATGTTGTAAATGATGAAAAAAATATATTCTGTAATTTTCTTTGGAGCGATCCTAATTATTTTAGAGGGAGTGCTTACGTTTTGGCTTTATGACGGTGTAATCAACCAAGATTTTCAAATAGACACACATTTGTTAATATATTCGGGTATAGCTATTGGTATCTATTTAGTAATATTTCTTTTTTATGCCAAAATTCGTCCCATAAAACGTCCAGAGATTCTCGATCATCCTGCTTCGGAAATACCTCTAGATACAGACGATCTGATTAATTTTTGGTGGTGGAGTCATCAGAGAGGAATAAGGGGTTTATTACGATCTACTCCTCCCCTGAAGAGCTTGAAATGGACTGCGGATGAAGGAGCACTATTATTTGAAGCAAGAGGAGAAGCTGAATTTTACAAAGTTTCTACCATATCTAAGAAAATGGGTTATTCTGAAGCACAAAAGCAACAGTTTTTTTCAGAACCTATTAACGTAGATTTTCCAACAACATTTGAGAAAAGCACAAAAATCTATCCTGTGGCTGGTACGTTAAAGAAACAGTCTTGTATGCGTTGTGGTGGACAAGGAAAGTCACACTGTTCAATGTGTAGTTCTACTGGAAAGAGTCGATGCACTAGTTGTGGTGGTAGTGGTTCAGTAACACGAACTCAATATAACTATGCTAAGAAGACATCTGAAACGAGAAGAGAACGATGTATATCATGTAGTGGATCAGGACAGAGAACCTGCACATCATGTCAAGGAACAGGAAAACAAAAATGTTCTTCTTGCGGTGGTGAAGGTTATTTTGGAGAATTCCAAGCCCAAAAGTACGAGTTCAAATACTGGAGAGCATCTGGGATATTTAAGTACCAAGGGGGTAATGTGGAGATTGATACTTCTTTGAAAGAATTAATCGAAGCAAAAGAAATCACTCTTGATGAACTAAAAAATACTCCCCATGAATCTCTTATTAGTGATTTATCCGCTGCACAAATTAAATTTGAAGGATTAATTCAGGAACTTGAAAATGTATTATTTGATAGAATTTCTTTCTTCCAGCAACCAAGTCTGACAATTCTTATCGACAACAAATATAAAATGACTGGACGAGGATTTAAGCCATTAGAAAAATACAACGCAGATATGGATACGAAGAGAATATCAATAATGAGATTATTAATTGGAATAGTCCCTCTTCTGATTTTACCACTTGCAGGTTACTTGATTATGACAGCATTTTGATCAGATAATATATGGGCCCTACATAGTGTAAATCAGGATGGTAAAGGTGGTTTAAGGAAAAATAGATCATTTGTAACTATTCCATTCTTCTACAACCTGATTTGCCTCTTTTGCATATTCCAGACAATTCTCTGATTGAGGAGGAATGAAGTGTATTTCTTGACATTCACTAGTTCGCGCATATACCATCAACTTCGATATTGTGGTGGAAACATGAACCTCTGCACACCTTTTTATTGAATTGACATACTTAACGAAATTCTCTGGAGTAACATCAAGGATAATGGTCTTAATATTATCGAAATCTATCTTTCCATCCAAATTCTCTAGGTCTTGGTCAGAAATTCTCAAAAATCGATGATTTCGAATTCTCACCGTTGAAATAGTTCCTTTTACTCTTCCCACTAGTTCAGACGCAGTTAGCTTAGGAAACGCATATTTCTCATTACGCGCAAGAAAAAGTTCCATCAAAATGTTTAAAATTTCCCCATCACTTCTACCAAGTTTGCTTGACAAACTTTCAAAATCATTGTACAAGTTTTCTTCAATTTCTGATAAAGTAATTACCAAAGGATTAGATTTAACTTGCATTACTGACTCATATGTCTGTAGGATGGATTTCAAATTATCTATCTCTGAAATTAAAAACTCCCTCTCCTTAATGATATTCCGAAAGAGATCTAATATTTCTTCATACGAGATATTCTCGGCTTTAAGATTCTCAGTTAGTTTAAATATTTGGTGTGATAATGAAGTTTTAAGCTGGCTAGGATTTATAATCTCTACAGTCGTTTCAATCACCTCTCTGAGGAGAATTTCTCTTATTCTTCTTCATATGAGTCATGAAACGACTTTGCGGTCATTTTAGCAGATTCTTCCACGGGATATGATTCAACTTTACCACAATACTGAGTTTTCGACAATAAAACAAGCTTTGGAAGAAAAGCGGGAATTTTTACATAATCACAATGCGAAATTCCTCGAACATACTTGTTAAAGGTAGTTAAATCCACATCAGGTTCAAAGATTAATTTGGTTACGTGAGAAAATCTGATTTCTGCACCTGCTTCTTCCAAATCCTTCTTGGATACTCTCAAGGTATCAAGAGCATTAATGGAAATGCGATCTTTCCTCATTTTACCTAGTGATCCTTTAGCGGTCAAATTAGGAAATGTCTCACCAAAATCTTCCATTACATCTTGCATCATCTGCGTGATAGCTTCTCCAATGTTCATTTTGAGGGACTTAATGGAAGAAGAGAATTCATCATAGATTTCCGAGTCGATTCCACGTATCGTTACATTTTTCATCTTTTTCAAGTCGCTTATTTCCTTATCTGACCAATCATCGTATTCTGACATTTTTTTCACCAATCGGTTTTTCAAGTCATCGCTTTGACTTGTATGACGGTATGACAAGATAAACATGTATGACATTATAAATATTTGTGTCTGGCCACAAAATGATATCTTACGATTATCTTTTGAACTTTCATTGATTAGCAATATTAAATTTAAAGAAAATCTTTCCAGAATTATTTGATGAAATCAGAAACGAATCGATTAGTTAGAGTCAAAGAATATTCTTGGTATCTTTTATTGGTATCCCGCCCTGAATGGGGATTTATTTTTTCCCAAGTAGCCCTTATGATCGCTCTCTTATATCGACTTCCAGTTAACTCATTGATCTCCAGTTCTCTATCCATTTTTCTCTTCAGTTTAGGTCATTTCAGCTTAAATGGATATTATGATCGAGAAAGCGATTCTATAAATCCACGTGGTTTATCTCTCCGAAATCCTCTTGGTGAATCAAATCCACTACAAAAAGTGCAGATACTTTCATGGACTATACTGATCTGGATCTTATTAGTTCCTTTCAATCTTTTACTAGTTCCGAATAGCAGAACGGTCTCTAAAATTCTCTTATTAATTTTAGCCTGCTTAATTGGAATAATTGGTTCAGTTTTATATTCAGTTCCTCCCTTCAAATTAAAATCTCGTCCTATCTTGGATATCTTAGATACACTCGTAATAATCGGGGTTTTTATTCCCATATACGTTGGATTACTAGGTCCAACTACATTTGTTGAGTTGGACTTAGTTGGCCTTGGTATTCTACTTAATTTTATACTAGTTATGGGAATACATCTACCTACAATGTTGATAGACATTGAAACCGATCAAACGGTTGGGGATAAGACAACAGTTGTGTTTCTTGGGAGATCCAAAGCAATAAAATTAACTGCAGGAGTGGTACTTGTTCGAGTATTGCTATTGGTACTTTTAAACATTTATTTAATGAATAATAACCTTTTAATCGCGAATTGGACTCCTTTTTTACTGGGTATAATTGAAATCGTTGCTGTTTTCAATTTATTAAGAAGACAGGATCAAGAAGGTGCTTTGTTATTATACAGAACTATTATGATTACTAGTGGTGGGGGGGCAGTTATTTTTGGATTATTGTACTCCCCAACCCTATTGGCTACCTATTTCTAGGCTCATCATTGACTTCAATAGATTTTTATTTGGAGGTCACGAAGTAAAGTTCTATGCATCAGAAAAAGGTTTTTGGAACCAAAGATCAAAAATCATTGGTAGATTTGTATGCGAAGTATGTATCAGAGCCGAAGGCTTCTTTTTTCACTCAAATTGGCTTAGGATTGATTCAAGCTAAACGAGAAGGAATTAAAATACATATGCTTGAGGGAGAGGATGGTAATGGCCCCTTAGAATTGATAGATTGTCATACGAGTGGAGGTGTCTTTAATTTGGGACACCATCATCCCGAGATTAATGCTGCATTAAAAGAAGGTTTAAATCTAGGTCTTGATATAGGGGATCATCACTTATTGAGCGAACAACGAGCTCTATTGGCTAAACAACTAGCTGATCTCTTACCTGGTAGAATCTCGAAAACTATGTTTTCTGTGGGAGGTGGTGAAGCAATCGATCTAGCGATTAAACTTTCAAGGGCATTTACAAAGCGAAAAAAGATAATTTCGGCAAAAAGGGCTTATCACGGAGTAACAGGATTTGCTCTTGGAGCATGTGCCCCAAGTTTTAAGGATCCATTCTTCTGGGATTCACCTGACTTTTTACAGGTTCCATTTGCAGATATAAATGCACTAAGGGAAGTTATGGATGAAGAAACTGCATGTGTACTCTTTGAAACCATTCCTGCAACTGGAGGAATTTTAATTCCTCCTGAAGGCTATTTTCGGGAAGTTCGTGAGCTTTGTGATGATAAAAATGTCGTAATGATTGCTGATGAAGTACAAACAGGGCTGGGAAGGACAGGGAAGATGTGGGGAATCTATGGGGGCCTATACGATAAGGAACAGGTTGTCCCTGATATTATGGTGCTAGCAAAAGGGATGAGTTCAGGAGTTTATCCTTTGTCAACAACTAGTTACATCCCTGAATTAGAGTCAGTATTTGAGGAAGATCCATTTTTACATATCAGTACGACAGGAGGATCGGAATTAGGATGTTATATTACTCGAAAAATGTTGGATATTATATCAACCCCGTCATTCTTAGCCCATGTGGAGAATGTCGGAAAACTATTTGGTCAAGGTCTAAATAAGCTAAAAAATGACTTTTCTGATAAAATAGTGGATGTGAGAGGAAGAGGCCTAATGTGGGGAGTCGAATTCATTGATGATTTTACCTCACTCTATTTTGTATTAAGTTCTGTAAGAAATGGGGTATTTTGTGATTATTGCGGAAATCATAAAGCCACAAGCAAATTCCTACCTCCCCTAATCATTTCTGAAAACCAAATTACCGAGATTCTTGAAAGGATAACCACAGCATTAATGAATCTCTAAATAATTTTCTATTTGCATGAGAAACCACCTTTCCTCTAGTTTTGATAAACCCATAAAGGCATTAATTCTAGATTGTGATGGAGTAATTGTAGATTCAGAACCATTAAGTTGCGGGGCATGGAATATCGTATTTGAGCAGGAATATGGTGTGGATATTGGGACGAATTACGAGGAAATTTTGGGGGGTACTTCAAGAGCTTCAGTAGATTATTACTTCAAAACATTTAATTTAAGTGGTACTGAAGAAAAAATCCAATATCTGATGAGATTGAAAGACGAAGTATACTTAGAAATAGCAGAAAATAAGTTAAAAAGAGTCTCGGGTATTGATCTGATTATTAAGCAAGCTCGTGATCTTAAATGGAAAATTGGAGTAGCTTCTTCTGGTACACTTAAGAAAATAACCTTTAATCTTCAACAAGTATCTCTAGAAAATGAATTTGATTCTATTGCAGGAGCTGAACCTGGTATACGGAGTAAACCTTTTCCCGATATTTTCTTGAATGCTGCGGAAAAGCTTAATGTTTCTCCTTCAGAATGTGTCGCAATTGAAGACGCCCCTCATGGTATTAGTGCTGCAAATCAAGCAGGAATGCATGTCATTGCAATAACAACTTCTTTTCCTAGAAAAAAACTTGAAGAGGCAGATCTTATAATAGATTCTTTTTCTGAATTAGATCTCTCTAGATTCTGTTAAGTATCTAGTAGGGATCACGTGATTTAGAAAGACATAAATTAACCAATGCGTCAATTTTCGCAGTCCCAACGCACATAACTGTATCTGCTCCTCCCCAATAAATCTTTACTTCTCCATTGGGTTCAGGAACTGCCCCACAACTAAAAACTACATTATGAACATACCCTGTGACTTCCCACGGATCTTCTGGTTGTAAAATCCATTCATCACTGATTCCGAGTAATTTTGAAGGATCTTTCAAATCATGTAAAGCCACCCCTAATCGATAGATTGAACCGTCCATTGTTGGAAATACACCATGATAAATATTTAACCATCCTTTTTTTGTTTTTATTGGAGGGGCTCCTGCTCCTATTTTCATCTCATCCCAGTGATAAATTACTGGTTTCATAATAACTTTAGATTTCCCCCAGTGAATTAAATCGGGGGAGTAACTTATCCAAATACTCCAAGGACTAATATCAGAATGAGGTCTATCTAGTTTAATGTATTCATTATTAATTATCTCTGGAAAAATAACAGTATTTCTGTAATCTGATTGTGTTATAAATGCTATTCGTTCCACTGATTGAAAATCCTGAGTTTTAGCTAATCCAATTCTAACACCAAATTTCGAGTAGGCAGAGTATGTGATGTAGTATTCATCTCCAATTTGAGAAATTCTTGGATCTTCAACACCATATTCTTCGTAATCTTTGAAAAAAGGTTGTTGAGAAGGAATCATAAACGGATCTTCGCTTACATCGAAATCAAAACCGTTTTTACTTTCAGCTAACCCTATGATTGATCTTCCAGTCCTTAAGTGGGATCTAAAGATCATAATATACTTACCATTATATTTAGTAACTCCTGCATTATGAACGGTTTCAACTTGATATGGAATGTCTTCCTTAGTTAAAATCGGATTTTTTTCATATCGGGTAACGTAGGAGTATTTCTTCATCCATTGTTCACTTCTTTATGAATGGGGTTTTAGATTCACATTTAATGGTTTAGTATCTTTTATCTTATTGAATAATTTCTTGACCTTTTCTACTTCAGTATCTGGACCAGAAATCTCAAATACAGACGATCCTGCACCCTCATATACCCCTCCCGCAGCAATTGGATAGGCATTTACTGTTGCTACCGTATCTATCGCTTCAATTTCCGAGAATATTTCACCCCCTATAATTGGAAACAAACTTACTGGCAATCCCCTCGCATAATCAATATTATTCTGTCCACCAAGTTCTGATATTATTTCAGTAATAGCTAGCGGAATTGTTTTTTGGATAGATATTGGTACAAGTATCTTAATGCCTCTTGAAAGGGCTATTGAATATACAGAGCCTATTGTTCCTCCTTGTGGATGTGCACATAAGACTCCTGCTACCCAGTCGGAACCTAATGCATTTCCCCCCTTAATTATCAGGTCACATGATTCTACTGATTGAGCAATTGGTTCTATACTGGGCTTTCCTTGACGAAATACAACTTCGGGTGTGCGTGTATCTGGGTGCGAAACCCATAACGATCCATCAATTACTCCAGCAACATAATTATCTATATCAATATCAAAATCTGAATTTTCTGTAGCGCTTAGAAATTCGCGTAAAATAAATGCATTAGTTATACCTCTTCCGATTGCAATAGTACCAGTTGCTAAATACTCCTGAATGTCAGGATGATTCATTATTGCCTTCGCAATGAACGCTTTACTCTCCCATACGTTTAAAACTAATTGAATACGCATATTATCTTCTCCATCTTAATAAGATACAATTTCTTCTTTCTTAGGAACGATACACTTTATTTGAGGAAATTCTTTGGATAGTTTTTTGCAAAATTTCTTTGGAGATCTAAATAACCAGTGCATTGGTATAATAGTAGGTAATGGTTCCTCAAAAGAGGGTAATTCCTGAAGAACACGATTGGGTGAAGCAGCAAATAAACCACTGATTGGTACAGCTAAGATATCAAGTTTTTTTTTGCGAAATCCTTGGAATGAAACACCATCTCCTACATGACCAAACTTGAATGTAGGAGTGCTTATTACGATTCCTAGATTTAGTTCACCTTTAAAGATACCGTGACGGGCATAAATGAATTCAAGAGTTAATTCTCCAATATTTAATTGGGTTCCGTCTTCAATTGTCTTCACCCGACTACCCCATTCCGTGTACTTCTTTGTTACTTCTTTATTACTAATGAATATCGCAGATTCTTTATTGAAATCTAAAAATTCATTTATTCCAGAGGCATGGTCGAAATGACTGTGAGTGGAATAAACGATATCAGCTTCTATCTTCCCAAGCTTCTTATTCCCAGGATCAATAAGTATTTTTGTAGATTCGAATTCCAATAGAAAGCAGGATTGTCCAAAATACGAAATTATGGGTTGGGTCATATTAAAATCTAAAAAATAGGAGAACTCCTAATAATTATAAAGAATTGGATCATTTGACCAATAGATGTAAAAGGAATTCTCTGAATTGATATAAACACTTTTATCTGGTGACCAATCTTCAAAGTTATCACTTAGTCTAAGGTTCTGTGGTTCCGTCATGAAGATTGATATAACCCAAATTCAGGATTTTGAAAAAACTATTAATACACTACATCCTGAAAAAGGGGTTGTTCCCATAGGAATATTGGGTTATGGTGAGATAAGTTTAGTTTTTGAATTTAAGAGTTCTACTGATTCTATTGCATATAAGAGATTGCCTATATTCGATACTGAAAAACAGGTAAAAAGGCATGTACGTGCATATGAAATTTATCATCAAATCTTGACGAAAATTGGAATTGAAGTCCCTTCTGAAGCTTCCTACTGGTTAAAGTCAAAAGATGGATCAATTGTACTCTATTGTGCACAACAAAAAATTGATCCGCAATCTATCGGGAACGCGATTATCCACCATTCGATAAGTCAAAAGGAAATCTACGCGTTACTACATCTGATAATGCGACAACTATCAAAAATCTGGTTTTTTAACAAAAGTTCTCGAAAATTTCAAGTCGGAATTGATGGACAAATCTCGAATTGGGCTGTACGTGGGTATAACGCTGAAGATCCTAACATCTCTGATTCAACAGAACTCTTTTATCTGGATACAAGTACTCCAATGATACGTATTTATGGTATTGACGCAATGGAACCAATCCTCTTTTTAAAAAGTGCTCCTTCATTCTTAAGATGGGCATTGGAAGCTTTGTTCCTAGATGAAGTTGTTGATCGGTATTACGACTTCCGATTAGTAACTATTGATCTAATAGCCAATTTTTTCAAAGAGCAGAAAGCTGAGCTGATCCCAGGCTTACTTAAACTTGTAAATAATTTCTTCCTAACTGAGGTTTCAGATTTAGATATTGAACCAATAACCTATAAAGAAGTTGATAGGTATTATAACGGTTTTCTAGGTGATAAACAAATTTGGGTTGTTTTCCAGACCGCACGAAGAATCGATCGTTACTTACAGACCCGTATGCTTGGAAAAACCTATAATTTCTATCTTCCAGGAGAAATCAATAGATAATCAATATTGTAGTTTTCTTTTCTTTTTTAGTAGCACGTTAGCGACAACGATTCCAGTTATGACAAAGATGTAGTTTATTCCTTGAGTACTCTTTATTTGGGAAGCATTAACATAAACTCGTAAATAAAGGTCACTTGCCCATTCAGAAGTAACATTTAGATCGAAAAAGAATCCTGGTGGAATGTTTTTAATTAATTGGATATTCACATTAGTATCAGAATTCCTGAGCAAAGTGGGTATTGTTTGAGGATAATCCGTTATGATATCAGAATGTGAAGGAGATACAATAATACGAGGATTGTCAGTTGTATTGAAAAATTGCGATCCAGTGGCTACTATAATACCTATTTGATAGATATCCTTTGAAATACTCCCGTTTCTAAATCCCTCAAATTCAATAGAAGGAGTCAAACTAATCCAATATTTTTCAAATGGCATTAGATCTTGGTGAAGGGAATCGAGTTTCTCGGCAGGAGGATTAAAGTATTCGCAGATAGTATTACGAGTCCAAGTCTCATGTGTAGAATTTTCTTCATAAAAATACCACTGTTCGCTTCCAGCCATATGATATATCTCTAAAGTCATCGGAATAGATTTCTGTGTAGTGTACATCCAATCCCCCCATTCACCTGCTGTAGAATAGTCTAGCTCGTTTTCTTTAGAAAAAAAACTATCTGGAAGTAATTCTTGTAGTTCTAGGAAATACAATATATTTGTATAGAGTGAAGCTTCTGCTTGGGAAGCATTGGTGTAAGACCAACCTAATAATGAAGTATTTGTCCCTGAATGAAGGCTAAGAGATTGGGTAAAATTGTGTTTGGCAACAAAAGTGGTTAATGCGAGTGATTCTGGTTCAGAAAGAGGGCTGTAACCTGGAAAAGTGAATGAAGATGAATCGTTTCCCCAACCACTATCGGTAGTATTATCATTCCAATGAAATGGATAATTCCGATTGAGATCAACTCCACCAATACGGTCTTCATTGATTAAAGAATCATTATCATTATCTATCCCTTCAAACGATCTATCCCAATCCCATTCCCCTTTACGGGCTGTTACATATTCACTTATTCGACCATCACCATCAACATCCTCGGGGGGATCCTCATCAAATAATCCATCTTCATCTTCATCAATGGGTTGAGTAGTCTTTCTTTGATAAGCATTCTCATATAATGCAATGTTCAATGCATCAGGATTCAATGTGACAATAATATAGACAATAAAATGATCTAAAAGAAAGGTTGTCGATTTATCCGATCCATATTCATTTAGTAAATCTCGGATCATTCTTAAAACGTGTTCAATAGTACAAAATTCTCGAGCATGATGGTGTGCAACGATAAATGTCTTTCCTTTGGAATAGCTTGGTATTTTTTCATTAGTTAACGTAATTAATGGAATGGGATTTTCTCTATATGACAACCCGATATTAGTATAATTGATGAATTTTTCTGCTGAATTGTTGAAATGTTCTAACTCTTCATAGACTTGAGACAAGTTGTGATATCCTGTTGGATATTTTAATTCGATTTCATCTATTGCTGAGGTAGTTGAAGAAAAATTTTTTCCCTGAACTTGGATAGAACTGACATAAGTCCTGTTAAAGGCATTTGTTGATACTATTGAACAAAGACTGAGAATTAATACGAGTTCCAGAAAAATCGTTTGCAGTTTCATCATCAATCATCTCTAATAAGAATAATGAATCATGTAGAATGATTTCGCTTAAAAAGTAGATGTTGAGTGAAATATCTGAAGAGATATAATTACCTCTCTAAAGCATACGAGTATGTCATTAGTAAATGATTTGCGTATTGTCCTGTATTTTGCACTTACCTGTATTCTATTGGTTGTTTCATTTTTTCCAGAAGGATGGTTAGTGTATTTTCTTGTCACCACATCTGATTTAGGATTAATACACTTTCTTCTCTCTCCCCTTTATTTGTTTTTAGCGTATTCATTTACTGTCCTCTTTTTTGGAGTGTTTCATTCCCAAATTGTCGTTAGATTAACGCTCCCTTTCCTCATCAAGCCAGGAATTTACCCTCGTTATTCATCACAAGGACGATTAATTGCTGTCAGGATTGCAGCTGATGGGATCTTCAAATCCATGTTGAAAGTTTATACCGCCCTTCCGTTTGTATGGGGAATATTCCTATTCCCACAATTGATGCGATTGTATGGGTTGAAAGTTGGTAAAAATGTTTACATTACTACAAGGACATATATTGAAACTGCAGGATTGGTTGAGATAGGAGACAACTCTTTCATCGGATATAATTCAGTAGTGACTGGACACGCCAATGAAGGTACTTCCATTGTAGTTAGTCCCACTAAAGTCGGAAAGAACTGTATGGTGGGTACCTACAGTATAGTAGCCTGCGGAGTCGAATTTGGGGACAATTCTATCCTCGGAGCTAAATCAGGAGTCATAAAGGGACAAAAAATTCCTCCCAATGAGGTTTGGATCGGTCTTCCAGCAAAAAAATTAAGAAATAGGAAAGAAAAAGTAAGCGAGAACCGATGGAAAGACACACAAGAAAAGCGTTAAGTTAATATCAAGAAAAATTCATTATTAGAGTATTTTTATTATAAACTTCAGTAGAGGTTTTCTACTCATTTCTGGTGAGTATTATGGATATAAAAGAAAGAATGGCTTTGATAAAAACTGTGGGAGAGGAAATAGTAACAGAAGGGGAATTGGAGGAACTTCTAACAGCAAAGAAAACCTTTACAGCTTATGATGGATTCGAACCTTCTGGCCAAGTACACATTGCACAGGGTGTTCTTCGTGCAACTAATGTCAATAAAATGATTAAAGCAGGCGCTCGTTTCAAAATGCTGGTGGCTGATTGGCATGCATGGGCCAATAATAAACTCGGGGGAAATTTGGACAACATTCAGACCACTGGTAAGTATTTGATTGAAGTATGGCGTTTAACTGGTATGGATTTAAAAAATGTAGATTTTATTTGGGCTTCTGACCTTGTACAAGACGATTCATACTGGAAAAAAGTTATGCAAATTGCTAGAAACTCTACGCTAAAACGTATCCTGAGGACTGCTCAGATTATGGGTAGGAGTCAATCAGAGGCATTACAGGCTTCACAGATTCTTTATCCATGTATGCAATGTGCTGATATTTTCCACTTGGATAATGGTAACCCGCTGGATGTGTGTCAGTTAGGTATGGATCAACGCAAAGTAAATATGCTAGCCCGAGAAGTCGGTCCTAAATTGTACGATACCAAACCTGTCGTAATTTCTCATCATATGGTTTTGGGTCTTAATACTCCAAAGGAGTCTTATGATACTTTAGAAGATCGTGTTATGGATTTAAAGATGTCAAAATCGAAACCCGATGCTACTATCTTTATGACTGATACAAAAGCCCAAATAAAGAAGAAGATTAACAAATCGTACTGCCCAGAAGGAGTTGAAGATAATCCAATACTGGATTATACAAAATACTTCATCTTTGAGAGCTACGATACGATGAAGATCGAACGCTCTAAAAAATTCGGGGGCGATTTAGAATATGCTTCTTATGATGATTTAGAACAAGCATACTTGAAGAAAGATCTGCATCCCGCAGATCTAAAAAATGGAGTTTCTTACTATCTAAATGAGCTTATTGAACCAGTGAGGGATGCATTCGAGAATAATTCCAAATTACGAGAATTAAGAGATGCAGTTATGGGTTTCAAAATTACGCGTTAACTCTTAATTTAGATGAAAGACCTCTCACTTTTAGTTGATCCATAGATCTTACCTTCTCTAGAGCAAGAATTATCTCCACTTGAATCTGATTCTCAAGTAAGTTAGTTAATTTCAAATCCTCTGTTAGGTGTGTCTGGGAGAAAGTAGACAAGTAAATGGATTTAGTAATTAGTAGATCAAAGCAAATTACACCATTTCTCCATTCTCCTAATTTTAAAAGCTCATGGACATTCCTTTCATAGATTTCTATGTCGTTTTGCTGAAGAATAAAATTATCTAATTCTTTCACTCTTCGATCTAATTCTTCTTCTGATTCCTTAGCATACCATTTATTTTGGTCTATAAATACAAGATCAAGCAATAATAATCCTTTAAGGGCTAATTGAAGTACGGGGTTCCTTTGATTTTTCAATCCTTGAGGCATCTTAGTAAGGATTAGATAAATGTCAGTAAATAAAGTGGAAAATCCCTCTGTTAGTACATGATCCATATCGAAATCAGGTGTTCCACTAGGAGGACCCTGCATTTTTGCTTGATTTATATCATGAATTATTGAACCAGCCATCTTCCAATTGGAATTAAAGAATTCAGGTTCATTCATCACATTTATCCAATATATTTCATCAGAGTCTGTCGGTACATTATCTAGATCGTAAGCTTCACGAACAAATGCCAATTCTGGAAAATGGCTGTGCCAAATAAGCCATTCTGATAAGGTAGTAAAGGGAAATGGATCTGACTCATTTAATACGGGAATATTTGATCTTATTATAGGTTTTGAAAGAGAGGATGCTGGTGTATTACTAGTGGATTCTTGCTGTCCCTGTATTTGAGTAGAGTGTGCTGGTTTATCGGATTTCTGAGGGATAAATTTAGTTAAATCAATGGTACGTTTATGTTCAATTTCCTTTCTTTGGCGTTTTGTCAGATGAGGGGTTTTTGGGGCATTTCTTCCTCTTTTTTTTCCCTTCTTCTTTGATTTTTCCTCAATCTGTTTTTTGCTATTCGTTAGAGCCTCTAAGAGAAGTTGTTTTGTCGTTGAATTCTTTTTTTTTCCCTTCTTCTTAGGTCTTAAGGGTATTTCTTCTAATTCAGGAATATCAGGATAAAAATGGGGGATTGTTAATGGCGTTAGGTCTATTTCTGGTTCTTTTATCTTCTTTTGGACTTTTGATGCTGGTTTTTGCTCTTCTTCTAAGGATAAAGTGCTGGTGCCTCTAGTAGAATCTATAGAAGGTGAACTAGAAACAAGAAGGACATCATCTGTGATCAGTGTGGATGGTAGGGCTGAAGGTGCTTCTAATAAGAGAGATTGTATCTTAAGGGAGTTTTTTTTGGTATAATACAAAGCCGATGTGACAAAGGAATCATAAAATTCGTTTGAACTTATAATAAACTACTCCTAAGATCCATGAGCTCTGTAGACAAAAGGATTTTTTAGTCTTTAGTTGAAACAAGACAACAATCTATAATTACCATATTTTAGTAGATGTACTTATTCGATAATGAAAAACAAGATTCACTTAAAGTGTAATAATTAATCCTTACTTACGTGATTCTTGTTGTTTGCTAACTATTCTGACCAACAACTTATCCGTATTGCCACAGTACTTGCCATATCAGTCAATATGATACTAGCTATACTTAAATTAATGATTGGAATCGTAATTGGGAGTACTGCACTATTAGCAGACGGAGTTGACTCTTTTCTAGATATAATCACTTCTATTTTTGCATATATAGGGGTTAGAGTTGCTAACAGACCTCCTGACACCTCTCATCCTTATGGTCATGAAAAGATGGAGATTTTCTTTTCCCTCGGTATTTTCGTACTGATTACTTACTCCAGTATTCAAATCTTCCTGACAGCGTTAAATCAATTGCTATCCCAGCAAGAGTTCATTTTTGATATATCAGGATTAATTATAGCAATCTTTAGTGTACTCCTTAAAGTACTGATCTCTTACATCATCCTAGGAATCGGAAACAGAGTACGTTCCCCTGCATTGATTGCGAATGCTAAGAATTTTCGTACAGATGTATTTTCATCAGTATTAGTCGGAGTGAGCATGATCTTTGCCTTTTTTGAGATAGGAATGCTAGATTCCATAATGGCTATTGTCATCTGTGCCCTGATAGGATATACTGGTTTATCTATATTTATCGAAGGCTGGAATATTCTCGTTGATAAAGCTCCTCCTGAAGAAATTCTAAAATCTTTTCATTCGCTTGCATTGGGGGTTCCAGGAGTTAAAGAAGTGCATTTAATACGTGCTCGAACCATCCAAGGTGGATATATGGGTGATATGCACATCCTGGTAAATCCTTCTCTTTCTGTTCTTGATGGCCATAAGATATCTGAGCAAGTAGTTTCTCTTCTGAAGCAGGAACAAAATGCATCCATGATTGTTCATCTCGAACCCTATGTTTCTGAAGAAAGTTTAAAGGATTATTCAGAAGTCGAAATTGAGTGAATTAATGACCAAGATCCCTTTCTAGATAACCTAAGGATTCTCGATAGAATTAGAGTCACTCAGCTCTAAGTATTTTTACGATAAGTTTATATCTAGATTTATTGTAACTCCTTTATTCAAATTGAGATGATAAGGTCTTATGCTTACAACTCATGATTTAGTTTTAGAAAATGCTCAGAATATGAATTCGGTTGAGAATTTGAGTATTGATTTAGTTGTGACTTCATGTGTATACCCTATCATCGAGCTTTGGGATACTTTATTTACAGAATTAAATTCTGAGATTGGAACGGCTTTATCAAATAGTAATGGGTTGTTAGCGTTTGAATTAATGCATAAAGAACTAGATAAAATATGGGAAGAAGTCCATCGTGTCCTAATACCAGGAGGAATTGCTTGTATCAACATTGGGGATGCAGTTCGAACTATCGGTAAGGATTTTCGGCTTTATCCAAATCATACAAGGATTGTCGATTATTGTTCTAGACTGGGTTTCAATGTACTTCCCTGTATCTTATGGAAGAAGCCGACTAATGCTCCTAATAAATTCATGGGTTCTGGAATGCTTCCTCCTGGAGCTTACGTTACTTTAGAACATGAATACATACTAATCTTTAGGAAAGGAGGGAAACGTGAATTTAAAACCGAATCAGAGAAACTTATTCGACGAAAAAGTGCCTTTTTTTGGGAAGAAAGAAACAAATGGTTTTCAGATACGTGGGATTTAAAGGGAGTAAGTCAAATTCTAAAGAACACCCCTACCAGAGATCGAAGTGCAGCTTTTCCTTTTGAATTAGCATATCGCTTAATCAATATGTTTTCAGTACTTACTGATACCGTACTAGACCCATTCCTAGGTACTGGTACCACGATGATAGCAGCAATGGCTAGCGGGAGGAATAGTATTGGAATTGAAATAGATGAGAACTTCAAGGACACAATCGTTAGTAGAATGGAAGAGGTTGTTAAACTATCACAAAGTCGTATTAATGAACGAATTGAAAACCATCTCAATTTTGTAAAACTTAGAGAAGCAAATGTTGGAAAATTGAAATATATAAATGAAAATTATAATTTTCCAGTAATGACCAGGCAGGAAACCCAATTATGTTTTCCCATTGCTCAAAACTTTAACAAAATCTCTGAAACTCAATATCAAGTTCTCTATCATGATACTCCTTAAGGGGTATTGAAAAGAAAGGTATCTCAGCTAAAAGTGAATTTTTTATAACATCTAGAAGGGCAAATGAAATCATCATTGATTGAAAGTAGTATCAGAATGCGTATTAATCATACCAAGACTCGTTTTGGTAACTAATAAATTGTTTACAACTTATTATAAGAAATTATTTTCCCGTATGGAGGAATTAAATTGACTAAGGACAAAGAAAAAATTGAATGGTATCATGACTTCATTGATAGAGAACATACACCAAGGGATGATGAACTTGTCTCCCTTTTCTACTTTGATAAGGCTGATTCAGTCTCAGTTGACGATCTCATTGGAAGACTTGCCTCTGAATCCAGTATAGGAACATGGACAACATTAGGAACATTGGATGATGAGATCTTTAAGAAACGAGCAAGAGCGTTTTGGAATACAGATAATCATGTAAAAATCTCTTATCCACTTGAATTGTGGGAATTAAATAATGTACCTCAACTGATGAGTGGGATTGCGGGAAACATCTTCGGAATGAAAGCTGTTCTTAATTTACGCCTTATAGATACTACTTTACCTTTGGATTACATTAAAGGAAGCAAGGGTCCGCACATGGGAGTGGATGCAATTAAAAGGATTTTTAAAAGAGATGTAGGTCCCATCACTTCTTGTGTTCCTAAGCCTAAAATTGGCATGACCACAGATCAGCATGTTCAAGTCGCAATAGATGTTTGGAGCGGTGGAATAGATGCTATTAAAGATGATGAGAATCTCACATCACAATCTTGGAACAAATTCGAATCTCGTGTTGTAAAAATGGCAAAAGCTCGTGATAAAGTTCAGAATGAAACTGGAGACATTAAAGATGCGTTTATCAATGTTACTGCAGAAACTCACGAAATGGAACGCAGAGTAAAATTATTACATGATAATGGATTCCGGTATTTCATGGTTGATGTTGTTACAACAGGTTTTTCAGCTGTTCAAACCCTCAGAAACTTAGCTGGTGACTTAGACATGGCAATCCATGCACATCGTGCAATGCACGCTACCTTTACAAAACATTATACTCATGGCGTTTCCATGTATATGCTTGCTAAACTTATGAGATTGATAGGAGTAGATCAAATTCATATTGGAACGGTGGTAGGCAAACTTGATTCTCCTAAACAAGATGTTCTTGATATGAGAGATATGCTTCTCAATAAAGAAGTAAAGGAGAACCCCGAGAGAAATCTTTATCAGAATTGGGGAGATTTGAAGGGTACATTGCCAGTCGCTTCTGGTGGGCTACACCCAGGTGTTCTCCCTGAAGTGATGGAGGTATATGGGACAACTAACATGGCTTTACAAGTTGGCGGGGGAATTCATGGTCACCCTGAGGGTTCTCACGCTGGAGCTAAAGCTACAGTCCAAGCGTTGGAAGCAATCAGGGATGGAATCACGTTAGAGGAAAAGGCAGAAAGTTATAAAGAATTAAAAGCTGCCCTCCAGAAATGGGGATATATTAAACCTGTTTAAGCCCGATTAAACCCGTCTAATGGTGTTTTTCCATGCATTCAGATATGGGTTATATACAACCTGTTCAATGATATTTTTCCTTTCTCCCCTTTCTATTTTTAAAGAAGATTCTCCCCACAAGGGTACAAAATTCCTTATACAGGGGAGAATCCTTGAGACTGTCCGGTTCAGAAATATAGGACTCCATAAGAGAGTGATAATACCATCTTTGTTCTGATTTTGGAGCATTGAATCTAGTCCATAGCTTATCTCCTTGATTGGCAAGATCTCTTTCCATGTCAGACAAGTTTGCAACTTTATCGGCACATGAAAGCATTTTTACATTCTTATTTGCAGTAATTAATGAGTTAATTGTATCTCGTTTTCGTGTTTTCCAAGATCTTTTTCTTTCAGCTGGTGAATTATCCAAAGAAGGTGGTTCCGTTACTGACCTTACATAAAAGCATACTTCTTCTCCAAATTGTCCTTGTATCTCATCAAAGGTGATGTTTTCATCTTCAACCACATCATGAAGTAATGATGCCGCGATAATTTCATCAGGAAGATTATGACGCATTAGTATGGTAGCTACAGTCATAGGATGAGTAATATAGGGGCTAGTCGATCCTTTACGCTTGGTGTTACTATGAGCCTGATATGCGAATTCAAAAGCTCTAATTATGATATCATCTGCCATAAGAACAAGTGATGGGATTGAGTTAATAAAATTAATCTCAATCCTCAAAAGTACTTATTTAGGGTCTCTCTTCTTGTTCTGAATATCAGTTTTCGCTTTATATAAGCTTAAAATTACTGGAATAAGGGATGGAAAGGCAACTTCAGCAAATTTTGACGGTGTGCGCGAACTAACAGCCATGAGAAAAACTCCATTGTAGGTGTAGGTTATTCAAAGGAAACTCTATTTAAAAAGGTATCTGAAATACTGTTCAAGACTATACAAAGATACTATGAAGATCATATGATATATAAAGTAACTCAATTCATTCAGTGATCATTTGTTCACCTGTCGCTATGGTGATTAATGGACCGAAGATTTCTTCTGCATCTTCTAATGCACTCTCGAATAATTGAATATCTCCTTTCCATTCGTGTAGCTCCTTGGAAAATCTTTTCCTGAATCTACGAAGGAATTTTGAGAGAACTATTTGCAGTTCTGGATCATTTTTATTAGCAAAAATCGTTGCTGTCAGTCCTATATCGCTACTTTGGTCTGAGAGAATAAAATGAGTACCATGCCTAACAAGATTGAGTTTAGCTCCTGCTTCTCCAGTTGCCTCTAACATGAATGAGCCAACTGCTGACAATGCTCCCGCTATTAAAGGGAGATCGACTTGTAGTTCTTTTTTTCTACCAAAAGAGTAGTGAAAGATAGGAACTCCTGCATCATTTATAACTAATAATAGGAAAAACTCAAGGGGAGGAAAAGAATCACTCACCCAGAATAAAGGAAGTACTGCTAGCACAGCTAATCCTATATACATTAAAACCATAATATTTCTATATTCTATGAGTGTTGTCAAAAAGAAATAGCTTATTCCAAACCCAGCAGCCAACCCTGTTACAAGAGAATAGACATTAATGTCACAATATCGACCAATAGAGTCCTTGGATGATAAATCAATCCATAAGCTACTGTCCAGTGTAGGATGAAGAAACGCAAACGATACTCCAATTGTAAAGGCTGTTAGAACATAAACTATAGAATCAAAGTTCGGGTCCAGTAAACCATTCAAAGACGTTATCAGCGAGGCTAGAACGATACCATAGGTTGCCATGATCGTTAAATCTTTTCTACCAATTTTGTCGGATAGATATCCTGCAGGGATGACGAAGATCACAGTACCTAAGATTACTATAGCCCAGAATGTTTCAAACGCACCTAATTCAATCCCTAAGAAACTAGAATAGTTTTCATTTACTCCTTCCTGAGCTAAACTACCGATCGTCAATCCTAACATGAAATAAATAAGAATATGGGAGAAAAAATATGCTTTTACTGATTGCCGTACAAGGATTTGTGAAGTTTTAGTTGGCCAATCGTCATTTCGCCAATATATCCAGTCTCGAGTCGTATAATAGAATAATGCACTCAGTAAAAACCCAAGTAAAGAAATTATTAATAGTGAAAAGAAAAAATCCAAGTTAAACATTCCTGAAATTAGCAGTAAAATCACAATTGTCAACCCAAATATTAAATTTCCAACAGCAAATCCCCGTCCCCTATGACTCCATTTTGTGACCGCTCCATAAATTGTATGACTTGCTGTAGCAAGACAGGCTAATCCAGTTAAAAACACCGTGACAAGTATCAAAGTCACCGGTGCGATAAGAAGTTTCAACGCAATCACGAAAAGAAAAAGGGCACTAGCTGAGATGAGTAAACTGATCAGTGTAATTGTACCGAGTAAATATGGCCGATTATCAATTAATTGACCAACAAGACCTATTGCTAATAGAGGAGGAATTGCGTAAAAGATTCCAATTAATAAATCTCCTAAAGCTGTTGTGCCTAGAAATCCAGTTAGTAAATTCTGGTCTTTAGCATACTCAATTAATTTTAAGCCATTAATCAGGAAGAAGAAAGTTCCTGCTATCCAGAAATAAGAAGAGGGTAGAATAGCTATGAAAAGATGACTAGATTTTCCTGATTGTACCATTTCTCGGAAGCTCATAATTTTATCAGTCCTTGAATATCAGTTTTTTAGTTTTTCAGTTGTTTCCCTATAAAGAATTCTCTCCATGAAAAAATTGTGAGAACCAATTAGCTCCGAGATTAGATTTAGTGATTTCGGTTCAAACACTTTTCTGCGGAAGTTCATTCCAAAGGGGTTTAAAAAAAAGTCATTCCATTATCAATATAGGTCGAGTTACTCTTCTCGAGTAACTTCTTTGCAAAGGTGAAATTTGTGAGATCACGATTAATAAATGGCTTATTCCTAGTCATATTTGCACTAGGAATGTTAAATATGATGCCTGCTGGAGTTGCTGTACTGGGAGATGATCTATATGAGGATTTCGAATCAGGATCATTATTACCGTGGAAAGCAACCGGTTTATGGCATATAGAAAATGATGATCTCTCCAATCATCCAATAGGTAATGTTCCTAGCGGAAAATATTACGCTTGGTATGGAGACAATCGAACAGGGACTTATGAGACATTTGATGGGTTTGGAACAGAGACTAATAATTCAGGAGATCTTATATCTGAAAACTTGGATTTGACTGGGCTAAGTGGAAATATTGTCCTCAGTCTCATGAGTTATGCTGATACTGAGCTTGGAGACTACTACGATCACAAGATGGTCTTTATCTCAACAGATGATGGCTTAACCTGGACAAATATTGGGAATGTTTCGATGCACACTTCATGGTATAGATATGCCTTCGATCTAACTCCTTTTAAAAACAATTCTGTTAAGGTACGATTTCATTTTGATACAGGAGATGAAGTCGCAAATGATATGCGAGGCTGGCTAATAGATGATATCAAGATTGAATCTGGAGAACCCTATATTCCTGAATTCCTTAGTATAAAGATCTATCAGGAAAACTATGCACGTATTGGTGATTCTGGTTGGATGGGTTTCGAAATTTATTCCGCTTTTCAACATAACATGACGGTTCAAGTGTTTATAACAATGATACTTCCTTCAGGTACAGAGATTACTCTTTACCAAAACCTCTCGGTCCTTCTTTTTTCAGGAGAATTCTGGCACACAGAAGTGACCCATACCTTCTTGGAGGTAGGATATTACGATGTATTCTTTACTGTCATTGATGATATGGATAATCCCTGGAAAGACGACTGTTGGTGGGAAGTAACTGATGGTGACATAGTCGTATTCCTTGAACAAGATTATGTAGCTCAAGTAGGGAAACCTGAATATTTAACCATAGTAATCCGGTCGTTCTTGCAGAATGATACATCGATCGCGGTGGAATTGACATTTAATGGGCCTATAGGTGGTAACGAATATAGTAATATTACCTTTTCTGATGCGAATGTGACCCTACATTCCATGTCAACCTGGTCTCAACAGGTTTCATACGTATTCTATATACCAGGCTATTATGGTGTAGAATTAGTTGTCAGAGATAATATCAACAATGAATACTATTACGCTTCATGTTACTATGATGTCTTGGACGACGATAAAGCTTTTGAGGTACACATTCATCAAGACTATTATGTCAAGGTGGGTGAAGGTGGTACAATGGAATTTGTAGTATTTTCACATTTTTCTGTCGATAAATACGTTTATATTGAAGCCAAAATGAAAAAACCGAGTGGTGAAGTTATTTTCTATAATACCTCGTTTTTGTTCCCTGCTTTCGGAAATTGGTCTGACCAAGTAGAATTTGTATTTGACGAAAAAGGATCATATACTGTTATACTGACCGTCACTGACGAAACAGGTCAAATCTGGGATGACGACTGCTGGTGGGAATCCACAGATGATGGATTACCACCTGAGAATACTACTACTTCTACTATTTCAGCAACAATACCAGTTGAAGACAATACCTCAACTGATGACAGGGAAACTACACCAACCATCAGTCCTGGATTTGAACTTATTTTTCTCCCGTTTGTTTTGGCTACTCTGATCGCACTCCGAAAACGTCGCTAAACGCGACATCCTTCTCTTTTTTTCATAGTGTTACTATACATATTATCTTTTTCCAAAATATTTTTTTCCTTCTACCCCAGAAACCTTCAATAGAAATTTGGTTTTTATCTTCAGATAATGCCAAATGAGTTTTTAGAAACCTTTTTAGGAATTTCACTAATATTTATCGTTTTACTTACACTAGTACTTCTTATCGCGTATTACATAAACTACCAAGTGATGAAATTACCTAACATTACTCCTGAACGATTTATTCGCAGAAAACGTTTGAATCTTGAACAAAAATCTGTGGTAGTATGTGTAGGCGATAGTCTTACTCATGGAAGGATAAGTTCAAACTATGTCAGAATGTTACGGGAGAGATTTGGACCAGATTACGAGTTTGTTAATGCAGGTGTTAATTCTAATCTTGCATGGAATGTACTGGAACGATTACCAGGTATAATTGAGTGTAAACCTGATTTTATTACTATACTAATTGGTACAAATGATGTAAATGCTACTCTTTCTAGGCAAAATATGGCTGATTATATCAGGAGGATGGGTTTACCAGAAAAACCTGATCTTGAATGGTATAAAACTTCATTAAACGACATTGTTAGTTTACTCAAAAACAAAACTAGTGCCCAAATTGCGCTTATAACTCTTCCTACAATTGGTGAGTCTCCTAATAGCAAAATTTTTCATTGTACGAACGAATACAGCGAAATCATACGAGAAACGGCGATAAAACATGGATGTGACTGTCTTCCACTTGAAAAGCAGATGATTGATTATCTAGTAAAGAACTCTGCCCACCCACGTTTTGATTATGAAGATGGGATGAGGTTAACATTGTGGGCGGCTATTCAACACTATGGATTATTTCGAAGTTGGGATATAATATCAAAAAAAGCTGGATTTAAGCTTCATCTAGATTATCTCCATCTAAATACAGAAGGAGCAATCATGATTGCAGATCTTATAGAGGAATTTATTAGAAAAAAGATATCATAATATCATGAGATCTTTGCCAGTGCTTGTGATAGATCTTCAATTAAATCATCAGTATCTTCAAGCCCAACTGAAATTCGAACCAATCCATCAGTAATACCTCCTTGTAAACGGATCTCTCGTGGGACAGAAACATGAGTCATACTTGCTGGATGTTGTATCAATGAATCTACACATCCTAGCGACACTGCTAATGTAAATACCTCAACTGAATTCTGTAATATCTTTCCTGCTTCGATACCTCCCTTAAGCTCACATGCAACCATTCCTCCATATCCTCCTATCATTTGTTTTTTCGCTAATGAGTGCTGTGGATGTGAACTTAAGCCAGGATAATAGACTGTATCAACTTTAGGATGCTCTTCCAAATATTCTGCAATTATCTGTGCATTTGCACAATGTCTTTCCATTCGTAAAGGAAGGGTTTTCATTCCCTGCAAGACAAGAAAACTATCAAATGGAGATTGTGTCGCTCCTAAGTTCTTTTTTACGAATTCAAGCCTATTTTCGTGTTCATCAGATAAACTCGCGGCTAAAATTCCAGATACTGTGGTACCATGACCATTCAAATATTTTGTAGTGGAATGAAGAGAAATACTTGCTCCTAACTCCAATGGACGCTGAAGAACTGGGGTAGCGAACGTATTATCTATTACTACAGGTATTTCACTATCTCTAGCAACTTTTGAGATCTCCAGAATATCACAAATTACTAGATTAGGATTTGTGGGACTTTCCAAATAAATTGCTTTAGTATAATTCTTAATTTGTTCATTAATTCTTTCAGGCCCTCTTTCTCCAGACGTATCGACGAAAGTTGTTGATACACCATAAGGTTTTAGGATTCCATCAAGGAGATAGTTAGTACCTCCATATAATGGATTGGTCGCGATAATATTTTCATCAGATTTCGTTAGGGCCATTAATGCTGAAGAAATACTTCCCATACCTGTCGCAAATGCATGTCCTTCTACTCTTCTTCCCTCTTTCATCAATTCTCGTCCCTCCAATAACGCAAGTTTTCTCTCTGATTCTCGGATTGTAGGGTTCCCTAAGCGAGTATAGATGTAACCTGGCTCTTCACCGGAGAATCGTGCTATTCCAACATCCACATTCGGAAATGTAAAGGTAGATGAAGTAAATATAGGCATTAAATGCGAATCTGCAAATTTTTCTTCTTCCCCACCATGTAATGCCAATGTATGGATCTTCCAATTAGGAATTTTACTATTTGTCATGAATAAATCCTTCTACCGCTTTTTTAGCCTGATTTGATTTGTACCCACTCATTCTTTCTTTCACCCAATTCTTTTTTGGTAAGATATTCACATACTTCATTGTGTAGAATACATATGAATTTCCTCTCCTTTCCAGCTAAAAAGTGTGGTGTCCCTATTAAACAGGCATTGAAGCTTGAACCTAAACTATCTCAATATGTAACAAATAATAAACTCGAATTAGGTAATACCAAGGCTTTAATCCTTTATAACAAGGTAATCCTTAGAGAATTCATGGCTTTGGAATTTGATTTGCCCGAAGGTTACTTAATTCCTACTATATGTAGTCGTTGGACTTTTGTGAAGTATATCCTACGACAAAATCCATCTAATGTTTTAGAAATCGGTACTGGGGCATCGGGAATTCTTTCTTTAATGCTAGGACGTTTGGGAATTACTGTTACTGCAACTGAAGTCGATGAGATTGCTCTTCAATATGCGAATTCGAATATTCAAAGAAATGGACTTTCAAATCGTATTACTTTAGTACAAGCTGAAAACAAAATCATTCAGGGTTTGATTGATGATCTTTCTACCTTCGATTTAATCTTATGCAATCCCCCTCAATATGATGAAACCTTTTACCAACAGCACAAATCCTCTACCAGAGGGTTTGTAGGCAATTACTATGAACTAGTGGGAGGGCCAATTGGCCATGAATTTATTCTTTCTCTGTTATCTGAAGTGAGAGACTTTTTGGATCCCCCTCCAGTCTTTTTCCAATTGACTCTACCAAGATTGAAGTCTGTCTTAGAAGAAGAGTTGAATAATCAGCAATATGATTATACTTTTATATCTAATAAGGTGGGTACAAGAACACGTATTTACTATAAGGTGAAATTTTCTGTAGGTTGAAATTTACAAGAAATTATCCTTTTTGATTAACTGCTTCAAGAATTGAAGTAATTCTTCGTACTTGCGATGTTTCCTGAATTTCCTGATTATAAGGTTGCGAAATCAGCCATAAGAATTGATTATCTTTTAGTTTCTTGGCAAGATTAGGATTGTCATCAATGTACATGCAATAGTCAAGATCTGCTTTATCATCAGGGACATAGACTATTGCACGGTAATCTAACTTGTGATGTTCAACCCACTCGATTATGCCTCCGAGAGTACGTCTAGAAGTAACGATATCAAATGGTCGGATGTGTTTAGTCGCTTCTCTCAGATTTGGGATGGTGGGAGGTATTTTCTTTGGATGATTAACCCATAGATCATCTGTCTCTTCCAAGAACGAGGTTAAGGTTTCATCCCATTTTTGTAAACTTAAAAAATCCCAATCTGTAATATCTTTTATTGTGAATTTTTTATTATAATGATCAATCCATGCTGTGTGAATATCAGCAAGGACACTCTCCACATCCAGCGCGACTATCTGTTGAGTGCATTTGCAGCCGTGTTCCATAGTTTATTCATCCCTTGCGGAGTTTGGTGTGCATATTAAGATATTTTGCGGGAAAAATAGAAAGTGAATATTCCCATTTTCAAACACATATACTTAATTTACAGACGTGAGAGTACTTAAACGGTTGAAAAAAATGGTTTCTGTTGAATCCCAAATGTTACCCTTAGGAACTAAGGCTCCTGAATTTACATTACCAAATAGTGTTAATAATAAAGAAATTTCCTTGTATAAAGTACGTGGTACCAAAGCTACATTAGTTTTTTTTATTAGTAATCATTGTCCTTATGTTATTCATGTACGTGATCACTTTAAATCTATTTATGATGATTATAATTTTCGTGGTGTGTCTTTTATCGCAATTGGAGCTAACGATGTAGATTCTTATCCAATTGACGCTCCAGAGCATATGAAGGAGCTCGCAGAAGAGAAAGGATGGGAATTTCCATATTGCTGGGACGAATCACAGGAAGTAGCGAAGAGTTACAAAGCCGCCTGTACTCCAGATTTCTTCTTATTTGATGAAGATCTGAAGTTGTACTATCGTGGACAATTGGATGCTAGTCGTCCAAAAAATGAAAATCCAGTGACTGGTAATGACCTAAGAAACGCTCTAGATTTATTACTAGCAGGAAAAGAGTCACCTAAAGATCAAATTCCTAGTATCGGGTGTAATATTAAATGGAAAGAAGGGAATGAACCTGATTATTTTGGGTGAAGAATCTTCTATTCATGAAGACCTGTTATTTATGTATACATTCTTCAACTATTTCCATAGCTACTCGTAGATGAGGAATAACAATGGAACCACCTACGATCAGTGCCACATTGAATGCTTCTAGGAATTCTTGTTCAGTTACTCCATGTTTATGGCACTCTAGGATATGGTAAGTTATACAATCGTTACATCGTAGTACCATACTAGCTACTAATCCCAGAAGTTCCTTAATTTTCGGTTCAAGCGCTCCTTCCTCATATGCTCTTGTATCAAGAGCAAAGAATCGATTAATTCCTTGATGTTTTTTACTCAAAATGACTTCATTCATTTTTGATCTGAATTCATTAAATTCTTTTATCTTCGACATATTATCACCTATCAAGAATAGAATTGATAAAGGCATTAACTTATTATATTCTATCCACCCAAGAGAATTGATTAATTATGAGATTTGCTCTTGTTTGCGAAAATTTCCACGATCAACCACTCTATGAAGTTGAGGGATATAAGTTCATTCTCAACTCTCTGACTGAACAAGTTCCCGCCACATCCTCCAATCTATTGGAACTAGCTGCGGAATGGATTACCGCTGAAATAACACCTGATTGTGATAAACTTTTAACCGAAGAAGACAAAGGAGGGATTCTTCTAGCCGCTGTATCTTTAAAAACCGGTTTATCTTTTGGAATGGTTCGCTGGGTACCTAATCAATTAGCTAATCAAGTTTCTGAAATCTTTTCATGCGAGTATGTGAAAGAGGGCACCCTTTACCTGAGTGGAATAGATAAGGATGACCGTGTTATCATTATTGATGATATTATAAGCACAGGAGGAACCATGATTGGAATTATTAAGACTTTACAAAAGGTGGGAGCAAAAATTGTTGATGTTATAATATTGGCTGAAAAGATAGAATATAAGGGGGTAGAGAGAGTAAAAAAAGAAACTGGTGTTACTGCTCGATCCTTAGTTCAAATTTCTGTTGCTGGGGATCGTTCAAAAGTAATTAACCCTAATTTTTGACTTCTAAACTCTAATTGGAGAGTAAAAGACTCTTTTCCTGTTGAAATTCCTCTTCAGATATAAAACCCCGATCGTAAAGATTACTAAGACGTTCCAGTTGCGCAAGTCTATTGTTTTTTGTGGGAATAAGCTTCTTATCTATATAGGAAATAATTTTCTTATCCCATCCAACAGCTTTTTTACCAATCGTCACGGTTAGCACGATTAACGCAATTCCCAGAGTCAAGAGTACGATACCAACAAAAGCTAACAAAAGAACGATGATTGCTGGATCAACCAATACATATCCTCCGTCAATATACACCGAGAATTGAGCTAGCTCTGGATAGACGATTGGAATCCAAGATAATGCAGTAACGAGTCCTCCTGCTAAAGTGAAAGTAAATCCTGTAACACCGAGGATGAGCATCATCCAGAGAACTAAGAATCCTACGATCCCTCTAACAATCAATTTACTTATACTGGTGCCAGTATTTGACATATTCACTTGCATTACAGTCACATCCCTAAACAGATTAAGTATAGTCTGGCGACATTTATAGAATTTGAGAATGCGGCGGTCAAGGATATGATAGTGATTCTCCCTCAGAGAATAAATGTTCGGAATATAACTGAAACGGTAATAACCTCTCTACAGTCAATTTTTAGGAAATTTAAGAGGAGTTTAATTTCAGATATTCTTCCAATTCTGCGGTTAAAGTTTTACACTTTGGATCTTGGCATTTAGTAAACCAGATTGACTCTAATAACATTTTAATAGAATTAAATTTCTGATCATCTAAATCCTCAATCTCATTTGCACTGATTATGAATCTTTTAGGTATTTGATGGATTTTACTAGCCGAAAATCTCCAGTTTAACAAAAGTTGTTTTAAGGGTAGGATATCCTTTGAGTGAGAATTACCATTTTCGATTGGTGTATCTGGATGAGAATCCTTTAATACCTTTTTAATAAGATTTTTAGCCCTTTTTGAAAATTTCTGTCTTGATGTGAGTACATCTTGGAGCATAGTTCCCTTATTGGCTAATGTCAGTAGTTGTTGGTTCGTTAAAACATGAAAAATTGGGCGATTCCACTCTCGGGCAAGTTGATCACGAATTATTCCCAGTTGGATAAGCCTTCGTTTTTCTTGGTTAGAGAGAGAATCGTATCCTTTGACTCGTCGGATATTCATAGGTGAATATTCAAGATTAGGCACTTCTAGATTGATTCTACTATTCCCATAATGAAAAAATTCAAGTAAATCATTCTGTTTAAGTTTTTGAATAAGGGCCTCATAGACGGGTAAGAACCATACGATTTCATGACTTGCGTACGCAATTTGTTGATTTTTTAGGGGACGTTTGGTCCAATCACTTTTCTGTTGTTTCTTAGATTTCATAATCTCTACATGAAATTCATCGTTAACAAGGGAGATCAAACTTGCTGTTCCTAAAGTTGGATGAAGTAAAGAAGATGCGACTTGAATATCCTTAATCCCTTTGATGTCTAAATCTAAATATTTACGATAGTAAAAGATATCCCAGGGAGCATCAAAAAAGATTTTCTTAATTGAGGGGTCTTGAAGGATATCTTTTATGGGATCTACGACATGAGGATTATTCAATAAGTCGATGAATCCGATTATTTCTTCTGTGGCAATTTGTAATAGACAGGGAATTTGATGATAAAATTTATTGTAAGGAGCACGCTCTTGATCAATGGCTATTTTTTTTACGTGGGATTCTCGTAAAATCTCTCCAAAGTGAGTAACATCTTCCAGAGTTTCAAGCCAGTAAACTGGTGTCGATTTAGCCTCAAAAATTTGTTTGAATGGGGACGTGGTCATTCTAAGTATCCTAGTAATTGAGTTGAATGTGTTTATGATTACGATTCTGAATATAAGAGGACGAAATGTACTTTTAAAATAAACAAAAAAGAAAAAGAGAGGAAAGAGGAAATTAAGATCTCTTCTTTCTCTTATACAAAATTGCTAATGATAGCGACGCTACAAGACCAATGAGAATTTCAAAACCAGGAGCATCTGAAGGTTCATCATCGGTTGTTGTCGCCGCTGCCGTCGTTGTTGTCGTTGTAGTGGTCACTACCACATCCGAAACTTGTACTTGAACCGTATCAGTGGCTGAATTCCCAGCAGAGTCTGTTGCATTGAATACAACACTATATGTCCCAACTGCAAAGGAACTAACATCATACGTAATGGTATCACCACTATTCCAAGGCCCTGAATCTTCTTCTACACCATCTACCGTTATTGAATAAGTACCTGAATTAACATCGGTAACTGTCCAAGAAACTTCTTTTCCAGTGTCTCCTACTGTGAAAGATAGATCAGAAGGAGAAGTAAGATCAGGAGCAACATCATCAGGCATAGCAGCATCAACAAAGAATTCATAAACGGTTGTACCATTATCTAAGATGACATCTACATCAAATCCTGCCGCTGTTACTTCTACCAGTGAAATTGCATACACCCCACCGATGGCATAATCGCCATCCTCCCATTCATTACCTAACCCTTGAGGGGGAGTAGGATAGGTATAAGCTGCAGTTCCTGCACCAATAATTAGGTGATCTGTTTCATTTCTGTATTGATGGACGACTTGATGATCGTGTCCCGCGATTACAAAATCAACATCATACTGAATAAAGAGATCTAAAAATTCGTTCCGCATTATTTCCCGCTCACCGATTCTTGCGATACTTGCTCCATAAAGAGGATAGTGATTCATCACAACAATACGAGAAGCATTAGTTGCGGCCAAATCAGCTTCCATCCAAGCATATTGTTCAGCTTGCAGGGTTGTATTCATTCCATGTTCAAAATAGTAGACACCATTTAAAACTATGAAATGAGTATCCCCATTTGGTTGATCAAAACTAAAGAACTGTTCAGAATAAGGAGAATTATTCAAGTTTACTACATTCGATCTAAAAACGGACAAATCCACATCATCGGGTCCACTTAAGGGTACGTATTCATGATTACCAGCAGCAACGTAAAAAGGTACTTGGTTCACAATATCACCCATATGAGGCCACCAATAGTCATCATATTCGTCTTGTGAGCCCCCTGAATCCATCATGTCGCCAACATGTAAGATAAATGCGATATCGTGTTCGGCCATAACATCTTCAATCATTACAGATGTTTTTTCTATCCCTGTATTGTCGCCTGTAGGGGTGTTCCGTGTATCACCATAGGCGATAAACTTATAAGGCTCAAACGCTTGGACAGCCATCTGTTTTTCAGGTTGTGCAATGGTTTGTGCGTTACTTGTCATAATAACAGTTATACTTAGAATTAAGAGTAGAGAAGTCAGTTTTTTGAATTGCTTCATTTTTAATTACCTCATTAAAATCCTAAAAGGTTCTCACATCAAGGGTTATTAAGTGTTAAGGAAAACAACTAATATCAATGTAGAGGTAACTCTGAAAACATCAATCTTTCTCTCTTCATACAAACCAGAAGAAAAGTAAAACCTATGGATGCGCTGGAAAAATGGATCCAAATGAAAAAATTGCCCACTTCACCAAAATTATTAATAATTTAACAGAAACGTTTGATTCAACCGAAATGATTGACCCAACAGAAATTTACATGACGGTAGTTGGAGAATTATCAAATATCCCATATTTTGATTGGGTAGGTATATATCTTTTAGATTCTGAGAAGCAGGAGTTAAATCTTGATAACTATATCGGGTTAGAAACTGAACACATACGAATTCCAGTCGGTCAAGGTGTGTGCGGATCGGCTGTGGCAGATAGGACGGATAAAGTAATTCAAGATGTAAGGGAATTAACTAATTATTTAGCCTGTTCTGTCGGAACTCGTTCGGAAATTGTGGTCCTGATTGAAGACAATGAAATCATTATTGGGCAAATTGATGTCGATTCAGATCAAGTTGGTGCATTTGATGATGTTGATCAGAAATATTTACGACAGATATCGGAAATGATTGTGAATCAGCTGAAGTTGTTGCATTAATGATGCTTAAAAAACCTTTATTGGTAATTTGCTTTATTTCACTCACTCTTCCCCTTGTTGGGTTAGCAGAATTCATTTCTCTAACAAACTCTCCAAGCATTAAGAAGATAACTACTCAAGAGGTTATTTCTGATTCATCGACAGTTATCGGAAGTAAAGTTATGCTACAAGCATTCTATTGGGACGTTCCTCAGTACACTTGGTATAATACAATCAATGAGACTCTTCCTGAAATTAATGCTTCGGGTTTTGATTCAATATGGTTACCTCCTCCGAGTAAAGCCCAAAGCGGGGGAAATTCAATGGGATACGACCCATATGATTATTATGACTTAGGTGAATTCAATCAGAAGGGATCAATTGCTACGAGGTTTGGTGTCAAATCTCATCTAATTTCACTCTTAAATCATAGCCGATCCTTAGGACTTTCTGTAATCGGAGATTTAGTTTTAAACCATAATAGTGGGGGTAATCAAGAATTCAACCCAAATACAAATTCTAGCACTTACACAGATTTTTCGACCGTGGTAAGTACTAAATTTCTACGTGGGTATAATGATTTTCATCCAAGCACTTTTGAAACATCTGATGAAGGGATTTTCGGAGGATTTCCTGATTTGTGTCATGCCAATCCATATGTGAATGAAAGCCTCCTTCAATGGGGAGAATGGTTACGAGATGACATAGGCTATTCTGGATGGCGGTTTGATTATGTTAAAGGATATCATGCAAGTATGGTTGAGGATTGGATGGATATCGTTGGAGGCTGGGGTGTAGCTGAATTCTGGGATGGAAATAAAGATTTAATTTTTGATTATTTAGACAGTACAGGAAATACAGTAAGTGCATTCGACTTTCCCTTATATTACACGTTGAGAGATTTTTGTAATGGAGATGGTTCTTATGATATGAGGAATCTTGCAAATCCGGTATATCTTGGAGTAATGGGGAATCGCCCCCTTCAGAGCGTAACTTTCATCGCGAATCATGATACTGACGAGATTGTTAATAATAAAATGATGGCTTACGCTTTCATTCTTACTTCTGAGGGATATCCCAGTATATTCTGGCGCGATTGGCGAAATCCTGCCTTGAAAATCCCTATTAATACTCTCATTGACATTCATAATCAGTTTGCTAAAGGTTCTACTACCATCCTATATTCTGATGAAAATTTTTATATTGCTCAACGAAATGGAGATCCAGGATGTATCATTGCATTGAATGATGGTACAGAATGGCGAGGAGAATATATTCAGTCAAAATGGGTTAATTCCACCCTATCAGACTACACAGGTCATGCTATTGATGAGGAAACAAATTCTGAAGGTTGGACCGAAATATGGGCTCCTCCAAAAGGATATACAGTATATTCTGTGAATGAAACTACTGCTCCATATCAAGAAACAACTACAACTACGACTACAAGTACTACCCAAATTCCCACTTCTGAATCAACATATAGTCCAAACCCGACTACGACAGAGAAAAATTTAACAACATCTGAAATTTCCACCGAGAACGATTCTTCTGGAATTCTAATTTTCGAGGTCTTACTGATCTTATCAGTTATTATTCTACGCAGGAAAGTATC
Source organism: Candidatus Hodarchaeota archaeon (assembly GCA_016839815.1). Classification (GTDB taxonomy): domain Archaea; phylum Asgardarchaeota; class Heimdallarchaeia; order Hodarchaeales; family Hodarchaeaceae; genus Hodarchaeum. The sequence continues at coordinate 26,207 of JAEOTM010000047.1, read as the reverse complement.
CCGCAAACGAAAATAAAACAGACTTTTTGAAGGAATAGAAGGTAGAATTTTGATTGAAATTCGAAAATACAAGAAAGATGACCGTAAAGGAATAATTGATATTTGTATTCAGACTGGTTATATGGGTGAGGATGCAAGAGACCGTTTTGATGATCATTATTTATTTGGTCTATTATTTTGCTTATATTATGTTGATTATGAACCAGAAAATTGTTTTGTTGCTATTGATGACAAGGAGGGTACAGTTGTTGGATATATATTGAGTAGCTTAGATTCCAAGGTACAAAAATCTGCTTTTACACGTAAGATGATCCCTAAAATATTGATACGAGTTATATTCTATAGTCTATGGCGTTACAGAAGAAGCTTCAATATTATTCGACATATGAGACGATTAGAATCTAAACAAGATAATTCCTTTAAACAGGAGCTAGTTGTGGATTATCCTGCTCATCTCCATATCAATGTTCTTCCTCATTATCACCAGCAAGGGATTGGAACAAAGTTATTACTTCGTTTAGAAGAACACCTCCTATTAAACAGCTGCAAAGGTGTCCATTTATATACCTCTGATAAGAATATTAAAGCTATACCCTTTTACAAAAAATCGGAGTATAATTTACTTCATTCTTCCCCTTCACTTATGGGATTATGGCCTGATGCGCCAGATGTAAAGACATTAATCTTTGGAAAAAAATTAAAGATTTGAGAAGAAATTTAGGTTTCCATAGATTGCGGGAACCTCGTTTCCTCACTGATATAAAGTAATCAAAAAGTAGCGTTTTCATTCTAAAAAGGGATTTCAATGTCCAAAACTACGACTAAAAAGAAACCTAAACACTGGTCATTCTTTAAGAGAGCTAGATACCTTATCATTTTTAAGCTAGTGCCATGGTTTATCCATAACTACTTCCGTTTTGTAATTTACGATAAAAAAGTAGGAAATCAATACCATGAAGGGGAACCCGTTGTTTTTTGCAGCAATCACCAATCTAACTTGGATGCTTTAATAGTAGGAGGAGCTATTGCAGAACCTTATGGAACACGTCGGTTTTTATCATTCATGGGGAACGGGTACGTTATGAAAGAGAATTGGTTCTACCGTCAGCTTACATGGGCTGGAGCTTTCCCAGTTTATCGTGAAAATCCAAGTCCTGGACTAAAATTTGCAGCAAAAACGTTAAAGGAAGGTAAAGGCCTCTATATGTCGCCTCAGGGAAGACGGATTGGAAGCACACCTGTTGACGACTACTTCAATTTAACAAAAGATCCAAGGAGTGGAATTGGACGAGTTGTTCTCTTAATGAATGGTAAATTACCAGTAGTCCCTCTGTTCATTCATGGGGCAGGAGCTGCACTTGCTCGTGGTGGATTTTTTCCAAGATATAAATCCTATATCTCTGTATCATTTGGGGATCCTCTGTCCTTCGCGGAGTATGAACGTGAAGGAGGATGGTTCGAAGATGATCCTGATTTCTTTCCAACAGCAAAGAAAATTGCACTCCGCGTAATGAACGCTATAAGCGAACAAATGTTCAGACAAGAGAAGATATTTTTTGCTATTGTCGAGAGAAAATATAAACGACCTATTAACCAGATTTCTGAAGATTTACGAAAAGATAGATCTTTTCGAAGATACCTACGTAACTTATGCAATTTTTCACCCAATGAATTACAACAAACACTTGACCAATTATCCAGTTAGATGAGTGTGGTTTATTATGTTAGAAGGATCAAATATTATCCTACGTGGTTTGGAAATTAGTGACGTAGACGAATTAATGAAACACTGGAATAAACCAGAACATCGAATAAACATTTTAAATAAAGCTCCTCAATCTAGAGATGAAGAAATTGAATGGATCAAGGGTGGATGGCAGTTGAGGAGTGAAGGAAAAGGGTATATTTTTGCTATTGTCTACAAAGAGACAAATCTTTACATTGGGCATTTAGGACTTGAAATTAAAGATTCAACAGCAAGGCGGGGTAGTTTGGGAATTGTAATTTTCAATAAGGATTATTGGAATAAGGGATTGGGAACGGAATCAATGCAACTCATTGTAGAATATGCTTTCAACACTCTTAATCTTCACTCTATAGAATTAGAACTATTTTCAGGACATCCTCAGGCTCAACGGTGTTATGAAAAAATAGGATTCAAAGAGGTCGGGAGACGTCGTGAGGCCTATTTTAATAATGGTCTATATATTGATTCCATTATAATGGATCTTCTTAAATCAGATTGGTGATTCTTTCACAGAAATTAAACGTTTTTCATTTTTCCTGTGATAAGTAGATCAGCTAATATCGCACCTGCAATTGCGGTTGAATTTTTCAATTCAGAGATGTCTATCTTATCTGGAGTATCAAATGCCGTGTGCATATAACTGGGAGCGGTAAATTGGGCTAATCCGAATGTCGGTATTTTCCGATTTGAAAAATGAATTGCATCTGTTCCATGGGGTGGACGTAAACTCATCTTAATATCGAATCCTCGCGATTCAACAAAATTAACGATACTTTTATGCATTGACATACTATTAGAAGTAAATGCACCTCTCACACCACCCTTAATGTTCGTGCAATCATAATTACACATGAGTGATACTTTTGGGGTTCTATCTGTATCAATATAATCCTTTGTGTAGGCTTCAGATCCAAGAATTCCTAATTCCTCACCAGAAAAGAAGATGAATCGTAATGTATCATCGAATTTATCTTTGACTGTCGATTTACTATATACCTCTGCTAATGCTAAAACAGTCGAAACACCAGTACCATTATCAAAAGCACCTGGGCCGATATCCCAGGTATCATAATGAGCCCCAGATATAACCATGTTATCTGAACTCCCTTTTATATCCCCGATTATATTATATGAAGATTTTTTCACTTTTTTTCCTTGAATTGAGAGAGAAATTTTCCCTTTTCCTTTATTCTGCAATCGTTCGATTAACCTTCCATTCTCAAATGAACAGGAAAATGCAGGAATTTCAGTAAAGTCATTACCTATACTTCCTGTTTCTAGAACTCCTCCCATAATACTTGACATTTGAATAAAACCAATAGCTCCTCCTTCAACAGCTCGTCTGAACATTTCCTTCCTACTCATTCCACCATGACGTTGCTTAGTTGGTGTTACGAGGAGGATCTTTCCTTGGAAATTCGCTTTTTCAAAGGATTTCTCTGAAGGAGTTTTTAATATGAAACAATCCCCTGTAAGCTCCTCTGACTTAGAAAAGTGAAATGGAATAGCATGCAGTTTGTTATTGTCAAGATAGAACTCCGCTTTTTCTTTTTCCCAGTATGCATGTTCAAACTGATGTTTATGCGTATCTAATCCATATTCATCAAGTTTATTCTTAATATAATCCCCAGCTAAATCTGCTGATTCACTTCCTGCTGGTCGTGGCCCAAATGTGTCACAGATGTAGTTTAAATTATTTGAAATATCCGTAGAACTCCAGATATTCCCAATAATATCGCCAATAGGTTCTCTCATAACATTCACGTGTCTATTGATATTTTTGGACTAATGTTCCTAATATTGCTCCTGCAATTGCTGTGGAATTTTTCAAAGAATTCTCAGTTAATTTTTCAGGGGTATCGAATGGAGTATGCATAAACGAAGGTTTTGTTCTATCTATCTGTTCTAAGCTTACTACTGGAATTTTAGATAGATAAAAAGGAAATCCATCCGTACCAAATGGAGGTCGAGTGTTGAGTACAGAATTGAAATTATAAGAATTAATTAATTGATTTATAATGGCAAAATCTTCTTCAGAATTTGAAACAGATAAAGTTCTTTGCCCCTTCGGATAAGCTGTGCAGTCAAGGTTCATCATTATTGGAATTTGAAGTTTGTTCGACTCAATTACCTCTTTTTTATAGGCCATCGATCCTTTAAAACCTAATTCCTCTGCACTAAAGGCAATAAATTGAAAATTTACACCTGACTGTTGTAGTTTGGACAAAGTTTTAGATAGCTCTAGCAAGGTTGCTATTCCAGTACCATTATCAAACGCCCCAGGACCATTTTCCCAAGTATCATAATGAGCTCCTATGATGATAGTATCGTCTGATCCACTGTCAATATTTCCAATCACATTTTTGCCCTTAACTTCAAATTCTGATCCTTTTACACTTAAAGTTACTCGTCCATCTCCTTGCTGGATTTTTCTTCTTAGAAAATGACCTGTTTCATAGGAAATACAAAGGGCAGGAATGTTAGCAACTCCTTTTGTAGAAATGTTACCTGTTTCAACAATCCCTCCAGGAATTTTAGAGATCTGGATATAAGCAAGTGCCCCACCTTCAACAGCTCTTTTAAGAATTTCAGTTCGATGCATTCCCATTCCATGTACCGCTTCAGCTAGAAGGATTTTTCCCTCAAAATGAGCGTGTTCAAAGGCTTCTTTTGAGGGATTAGGAAGATAAAAGCATTCACCAGATAGCTGACCATTTCCTGAAAGATTAAATGGGGTTGAAGGGAATTCTTGATTATCAATAGCAAGGAAATGCTTCTCTGCTGTCCAAGAACCGTGGGAAAATTCGTGAATAGAGGTTGTGAGTTGGGAATCATCAAATTTCGATCGAATGAAGTTTGCTGCGTTGTCAGCTGCTCTGGAACCAGATGGACGTGGCCCAATTTTGTCACATAAGTGAAAAATTGGAGAAAGTAACTCTTTTGATGACCAGACGTGACTTATTATTTCTGTAATTAGACTCGTCAATGTAAATCACTAAGTATTTGTGAAATAATTCTTAACCCATCATAGGAGGCATGGATTTAGCTGTTTTTCTTTTTCGACTGGTATTAACAGCAATATTCGAAAACAGAACTGAAGGGGATACTACAGATTCCATCATCTTTGAATCATTGCCAATGGAATTGATATTCTTTAACCATTGCAGACCATTTCCAGCCATTGAGATTCCGGTAACAGGACCCAAGATTTCACCGTTCTGAATTTTAAGAACACGTGTGGGAAATATGGTAAAATCAGTTGTCATAGGATTTCCTAGGAAGATTCCTGCAGGATACCCAATCAGTATTCCTTTATCAATTTGAGAAACAAGATTAGCTTGAGATTTAGGTCCCGCTTGAATTACTCTATCACGGGCTCCAATTGTTGGTAAAGCAGTATAAGATCTAGCACCGTGACCAATCCCTCTCATGGCATTCCCTGTGGGTTTTGCACTTGCTTTCTTTGCACTAGAATGATCATAAAGAAAATTCTTCAGAACCCCCTCTTTAATTAGAGGAGTTGTAGAACTTGGTGTACCTTCATCATCAATGGGGGCCGCTTTTATTCCTCCCTCTAAAAGACCATCATCAATAAATGTTAATGCTTTTGATCCAACCTGAGTTCCAATATCATTTAAGGTTAAGATACTTCTATTTGTTAAAGCCATATTTCCTTTAAACATTAATCTGCTAATACCAATGAAGAAGATGGCAGCAGCAAAAGGTTCCATTAATACTTCCATGGATCCTTCCCCAACAGATTCACTCTTTTGAAACATATCGACTGTTCTTTGGGCTGCGTCTAAAGCAAGGTTGTCAAAGTCATAATCAAGTTTGGTTCCTCCAGTAAAAGAGTTTTCAGAGAACCGATTTTCTCCATATGAACCCACTGCAGAAAAACTAGCAGAGTAGCTACCGCGATCATAAGAATAATCCAATCCAGAAGAATTAGAAATCGCTCGTTCTCCAATAATAAATTGAAAAGAGCCTTGGACATTACTAAGATTTCTATCTAGATCAAGTGCCTTTTTGCGTGCATCTATAAGTGAAGAGATTATCTTATCGATCTGAATGTTGTTTAAATCTTTAAGATCTGGCTTGAATGGAGCAATATTCCCTCCTATAGGAAATCCAGCGAAATCAGGGTCTTCTTCCCGTATACGTGCTATCTTGATTGCCTCATTAATCTCTGTTTGAGCACTAGTTAAATCGAGAGAAGAGGATGAGGTAAAAGCCCATTTCTTACCGATAGCTACTCGGATTCCAAGACCAGCTGTTACATTTGAATTGGTAACAACAGATTCTCCATTGTGGCTGATAGAAGTACGTTTTTCATTAACACCGAATATTTCAGTTTCATCAGCACCATTGGCTAACCCATATTGTACTAATTTCTCCGTGATTCGTGATAAATTGTTAGTATCACTCATTTCATCATCCCCATCATTGGCATCTTCGGTTTGGATATCGAAGTTACCGAAACATCTCTGAATCGAATATATGTTCCTCCTAAGCCCACTAGTGCTCTTTGTCCTCCTTTTCCACATCCTCCAAAGCCACAATCGACTTCTAAGGAGAACTCCCGTCCAACCGCATCGATCTTTTTCAAGTAATCAAGAATGTTTCCATTAAGGGTGACACTAGAAATCACACTACCGATTTCTCCATTTTTTATTAGAAACCCGACTTGACTTCTAAAGGAGAATTTACCAGTAGTTCCTGATTCTCCTCCAGCATGTCCTTTCAAAAATAGTCCATCTTTCACGTCCTCGACCATTTCGTCGAGTGAATGATCGTGGGGAAGGAAACAGGTATTTGTCATCCTTACAATTGGCGGATATCCATAATCAGAAGCTCGACTATTTCCAGTACTTGCGGTGTCTAATTTGTAGGCATTTCTTCGATCGGACATGTAGTTTTCAAGAATCCCTTTGTTTAAGATGATATTCCGTTTTCCGATAACTCCTTCATCATCAAGAAAATTCCATGCACCGTGGTTATAGGTAGGATCGTCAACAATAGACACAAAATCTGGTGCTAATCGTTCACCTAAACGATCAGTAAGAGCTGAAGCGCGTGTTGTTACTGCATCAGCTTCCGTCATGTGACCGAAGGATTCATGAGCGAGAAGACCTGCGAATGCAGGATCAATAATCACATCAAACTGTCCTGAATCAATAGGTTTACCTTTGACCATCATACTAACAGTTTTTCCTATCTCTTGAGCTAGGTTTCCATCATCTAAAAGCGAATATAGATCTTTTAACCCAAAAGTTCCTCCTTTCCGATCTGCATAAGTTTGGAACTGACCCATCTTTCTAATTGTTGCATCACCTTTATATCCAACTCCATCCACTAAGAAAGTTGCATCAGTACCTTCTGTAGTCATGATGTGTTTATAAGAAATGATACCTGCCAATCCACAACTTGCGGATGAAACATCGTTTTCCTTAATTTCATTTACATGAGATAACGCATAATCTTTGACATCGGTTATATCAGAGGTAAATATTGAATCTTTAGATGTATGAACAAGATTTCGTGTTATTAGTGGTTGATCTGCAAGATGAGTGGAACCGTTTGAAGACAGGTGAGAAAGAGTAAGACTGCTTTGATAGGCTTCATCAATTATATGCCGTAAAGACTCTTGAGAGACATTGCTTGTAGATACAAAAGCAAGTGGAGCCCCTTTTTCTGATTGAACACGAATACCAATCCCTGTCTCGGAGCTTCTCGTAATCTCTGCGATTCTTGAATCACGAGCAATTAATTTGAGTTCGAGGTGTTTTGTATATCTAACATCTCCATAATTTACATTTCTCTGATTTAAAATGGATATTGCATAGTCCATCAGCTCAGAGTAATCATTTGTGATTTCCATTGTATTTCCTTTCTATATGCGGGGAATAATTTATTATTCGCGCTCAATAACGAATTTTCTACCTTCCACACGCCATTTAAGTGATAATTGTCTAAGCATATTGAGAACATCAAACGCAGCTTTGTTAAAATTCGTGCTACTTTGTGCCCATCCTGAACTTTCTCCAAATGAGGAATAAGGGTTAACCTGTGCATATACTTTCATTGTATGTATATCAGGTTCCTCTATACTCCATATGGAAATTAAGGCGTAAGTTCCTTCCGCGGAAAAAACAGCGACATCCAGTTTGAATGATCTCTTTACTTGATCATTTTCAAGACTCTGAACTTGAACGGGCCATTTCCGCTTTACCTTGAAAAAAGTCGGAATATCCATCCTTGTCTGAATATAAGATGCATAATCTTCAAAATCTTGTGGTTCAAGTGTGATCGGAATTTCTTCTTCATCGAATGTGTATTGCTGAGTTAACATCTCCCCTAGTCCTGGTTTCCAGGATCTTTTCAAACTAGGAACAACCGCTGTTGAGGCTTTTCTTGAAGGATAAATTGCGGAGAGTAGACTCAATATAACTGCTACTAAGACGGTTAAGAATAGCCAGTTAAAGTCATATTTATCGGGAGTAATACTGGTTTGAAATCCAAGTAGTATACCAGTGAGTGAAAACATAATTGCAGCAATATAGCCTAGAGTTCCACCAATAGCACCAAAGATCATACTTTCAAACATGAAATTATACTTAATGTGACTAGGATTCGCTCCTACACTAGACCAAACTTCAATGTCCTTCATTCGAGCAGTAATTGCCCCTAGTAGTGTATTTAATATAATTAAACCTGCGATGATTAATACGAAGATCATAAAGGTGAATCCACGTACTGAGATTTGGGTCTCAACCTGATATTTAAACTGATTAAATCCCTCGATAACGGTAATTTCTTTTGTTTGATCAACTTCTATAGGAAGTAATTGCTCAATTAAGTCAAAAGTCTCAGCATCAGGTTCTAAGCTCACTTGAATTTCATTATAAGCATTATTCGCAATAAGGGCTTCATTTATTGTAGGCAGTATTTGCCAGAGTAATTGGAAGGGCACGAATGCTACGTTAGTACTCGGAATTGGTTGATGAGTCCCAGATTCAACATCTTCTGGGAGAACCCAGTTACCAGTAAAGTCTGTAAATGTGAATAGAGCAGAAGAATCTATAATTCCAGAAATATTGTAACCTACTGTTTGAATAGCTACTTGATCCCCAGGTTGCAGTTCTAAATCTGTAGCTAAGTTGTCAGAAATACATATGTCATTTCCAGCTTTAGGTAACACCCCCGAACTTAAAACCTCTGACAAATTTGAAAGTTCATTCTCCAGTGAAAAATTACTAGCAAAAGGATACAAGATGGAACGAAGGACATCTGAGTTGTTTTTTATTGTGAGCTGGTTATATGCTAATCGGCCAATCAAGCGAATCCGTGGGATACTCGTCGTTATGGATGAGATTGTCTTTAATTGGTCAAGATCTTCTTGGTAAAGGAAATTACCATAATCATGTATTACTAGTCCTTCTCCTGAACTAGTAGCAGTGTACTCCTGAACACTGATTGAAGCACTAGATACAATTGAAACAGAGAGCAAGAAACTAAACATAGCAACAAATATTGTTAGTATTGTAAGAATGGTATTTCTACGCTGACGTGAAAGATTCCGTACACTTATATTTAACATAAACCCAGCAGTGGAACCTAACATAGTTTCAATGCTCTTCTGGAAATTAACCATAAATTTAACTCCATAAAAAAAGTCTGAATTTTATATTGATATATTTTATGTTGATAAAGAAAATTTCCTTAGATAATATTCCATATTTGCTGAATTGAATCCGAGTGCTGTTAAACTTACAAATCCTTCAAGTTAATATGGCGATATTTGAAATAAAGTAGAAGAGTAAACCATTTGATATATCAGATTCGGACATATCCATAAATAAAAAAGTGGTAATTCTCATTTTTTTACATCTAAATTGGTAGGATTTGTGCTAATATAGCGAATATGCCATAACTCTTAAGAATGAAGAAGAAAGACTTATTCTTATCGCTTTTTTGGATAAATAATCCAAGGATCTTTGTGCTTTCATAATTCAATCAGAAATGGACAAAATAGAGGTAAAACTGAATGAGTGATTATAATGCAGAAGAGGTTCTAAAGGCCTCAGCAGTAAATGTTAACAAAAAACGGGAAATGTCACTACGAGTAATTCTTGCCATGACCGTCTTAGGCGGTTTTTTCTCATTCGCAGCCACTTATGCAGATATGACTACTGGTATCTTCAGTGGTTGGGCCTTCATGTTTGTTGCGGGATTAATAATCTCTAGGTATTTTGCATGGACTGGAGAAAAAGCCACAAAACAAGAATTAGGATTAGTCTTAGCTGCAACACCTGCTTTGTCCGCCTCATCAGTTGTATATTGGATTCAGTTTGCTACTCACGAGAAAATAATCGATGCAGGAATAACCTTACCATGGTGGATGTTGCCTGATATAAATTCAGGTATAATTGCGGATAGAATACCTATTGCTGTTGAATGGCTTTATCCTATAATATTTTTCTTCCTTCTCTACCAAATTGGTATCTTAAGTGGTTTAGGATTTGGGTTTATTCTTAGAAAATACTATATGGAATTAGAAGTCATGCCATGGCCAATCCATTCCCTAAAAGCGGAAACAGTCCAGAATCTAGCCTCTGGTAAAATGGATTATCGATTCAAATATTTCGTAAGAGGACTTCTTGGTGCTACAATTGTAATGACGATACTGTACATTCCAAATACTCTTGATGTAAATATGCCCGATTTGATGTATAATATAACCAAAATTGAACCGATTCGATCTATTCTAGATTGGCTTCCTTTTTTGAATCCTGCATTACCTGTGGATGATCCAGGTTCACGGGGCGGGATTATTGAAACAAGTATCTTTTTCACAGAAGAATTATGGAATATTCATCCACTATTAAAAGGTGCATTCTTTGCTGTTAGCTTTAACGCCTTTTTCTTAATCCTAGGCTTTTTAGTACCAAAAGAGGTTTCCTTTGGAGCTCTTTTGGGTGCCCTGACCTTCTCTTTAGTAATTATGCCTATGTTAGCAATTATGTGGACAATTGGATTTAATCCTTATGGCAAGTATGCAGATCTTTCCTGGTTTGCTGAAGGAATAAACTTTGAAGGTTTATGGCCATTTCTGAAGTATACGAGTGAAGGGGGTTCTAAGGGAGCAATAATGGCACTTTGGGGAGAATCTCAAAGCATTTGGGGAATTTCATTCTCAGCAGCAATCATTTTTGTTGGTTCAATGCTTCCCCTACTACTTTCTAGTAAATTATTAGTCGCTTCTTTAAGAGATCTGAAAAAGATGCGATCTATATCAAAACAAGGGGAATTACCATTAACTACCAGCTTACTAGTTTTCTTTGGGGTAGGAATTGTATACGGGATAATATGGATCGTTTTATCAGATTATTTCGATCCTCTGTGGATTATTGTAGTACTTTTTCTAGTGACGATTTTTCCGCTTCTATCAAACTTGATGATTACAAGATCTCTCGGTACAATGGGAATGGGTATGGCCCCCTCTCCACAATTGTTCGATTTGACAATTTTCCTATCGGGAATTCGTATGAATTATCCTGCATATTCAATAGGTGGTGTTACGTTTTCCGCACAACAATCTGGTTGTGGGTATATTGCTCATTGTGTTATGGCTGAACAGATCAATTTAACATTCTGGAAGGTAGGAGCAAGTGAATTTATAAGACGTGGGATTCCTATGCTCATTGGTCCTTTTGTAGCATTATTTCTTTGGAGTGCTTATGGACTTAGATCAGAGAAATTACCCACTCAAGCATGGGATCCCGGAATTGAGACCTCTCTTGCCTTTTTATCAGGGAGCTTAGAGGTTTTCAAAATTTTACCATTATTATTAGGTGCTCTTATCGGTGTTATTCTTGTCTTAATTCGAATTCCATTAGGGTTTGCTCCTATAAATCCTATAGGTGTAGGTATTGGTACAGCAATGCCACCGTTCTTAATTGTCACCATGGGTATTGGTGGATTAATTAGAATAGTATTTATTCGAAGTAAAGGAGTCGAGGGCTTCATGGACATAGGTATGCCAATTGGAGCCGGTGCATTAACTGGAGTTGGTGTGATAACAGCAGTAGATGTATTTATTAACCTCTATTTCGCGTTCGATCCTGGAGCAATTATAGCAATTGTACTTGGGATAGCAGTGATTGTAATCGTCATAATTATATATTCCTTACTCACCAGAAGAAAGAATCTTGGTTATCTACGAAAACCCAAGACATAAGATAGACTCTAAGTAGAATAAAGGAAGAATATACTTCCTTTCTTCGTTTTTTTTCATTCATATTCCTTTAAACTAATTATTTAACTCAACAGAATTCAATTGTAAACAATAGCTATTCCCTCCCAATATTCTTCAAACCTGAGGTTTTTGATTGTACAATACTTTTAAGATTATTACCACTCTTTGTAAAGAACAAGGTGCCACTTACTCTGAGATTAGATTAACACAGCTTAAATGTTTTGAATTAACGTTTTCACAAGGGAAAAAAGAGTGGAATCATACTTCAGATCGTATCGAATTATACCTAGCTCTCTGGATTGATGAATCCTTTGGTCATAGCCATACAACATCTATATCTGATCAGTCTCTCAACCAAGTAGTTGAAAATGCTTTTTCATCCCTTCGAACATCTGGTTCGATAGAACCTCAGATTTCTCAAAAGCCAGTCCTTCATAAATTAAATGACATGAAATCTAGTCGATTATTAGAGGAAAAAGAACAGGATATTTCAGATAGGGAAAAGATTAACTTTCTGAAGAAGATTGATTCATCAATTAGGGAAATTTCTTCAAGAATAGAAACTAGTTTTAGATATCAGGATAGAGAGGGAATGTTATACTTAGGTAATTCTAACGCTCAATTTGTGTCTTATCCAATATCAGAATTTAACTTGGATCTTAATATGCATTATGAATATGCACTGAAAAAACTACATCGGTCTTTTACTTTAGCTGGGGCAATAAACAAAACAAATTTTTCTCCAAAACTTGCTGCAATAACTGGTAAAACCAAAGCTCAGAGATTTCTAAATTCGACACTTGTTACCTTACCACCCAAGAAAAGGATGCCCGTCATTATGGACGGAAATCTGACAGGAGCTATATTTCATGAACTGATCCATGGTTTAGATGGTGATTTTGCTGTTTCTGGGAGTCCTTGGAGGAAAAAATATAAGAAAAGGATTTTTTCAAAAGCTATAAGCATTCATGACATACCAAATTATTCGGATCCTCGACTAGTAAAGTTTTATCTCGATGCTGAGGGATTACCGAGTACAGAAACGATTCTAGTGAAAGATGGAGTAGTTACTAGCTATATTACAGATTCTAACTCTGCAGAAACTCTAAAAGTAAAAAACAGTGGAAATGCACGTTTATCATTGAATAACCAGTATCTCTTCCCTGTAACTACAAATCTCAAGATACAACCTGGGGATGCGAGTATTCACGAAATGATGACTAAAGCTCAACAAGGGGTTTTTTGTCAAGGATCTTTGGAAGTCTCGGTAGATTGGCCAAATAATACATTGAAAATATTACCAGAACATTCTCTTCTTTTTACAAATGGAGAATTGCATAAAGATCTCCCCCTGTCAGTAATCATTACTTCACCAATCAAAGATTTTACTACAGGCCTTCAAAAGATTGGAAATAAAGCTGTTGTGTCAGGGATCCACTGTACAAAAGGTGGTGGTATCATCTGTGGAGTAGTTTCCCCAAGTATGCTTTTCGAACGATTTCAAGTTCAAGAAAGATAGGTAAGAGGACGAAATACGAATGGAATCAACCCAAAACACCCTGTTGGAACAAACGAGAGAAGTATACGATGAAGTTATGAAATCTGGAGCTGCTACAGCGGAGGTATTCGGGACTCAATCTATAGTAAAACAGGTATTATTTTCCTCAAGTAAGATTGTGGATCTTTCCACATCAGAAGAACTTGGATTTGGTATTCGCTACCAAAAGAATAGTCAAATGGTTTTCCAAACGATTGATGGATACAATAAGGAAACCCTTGAAGATAAGCTAAGTTCTATTTTGAATTCCTCTGTTCCAGCTTTTTCTTCGAAAATATTTGAATTTGCATCCGAAAAACCTCAGATGAATAATGAATTTCTGAATCAATATGATTCAAAAATCGATAGATTTTCTTTAACCGAAATAGTAGAACACGCTCAAACTCTTCGAGATTCCGTTCAAGCTCATAAAGTGCCCATATATCTTGAATCGGGTGTTGTAGCGACTAAAAAACGAGATATTGCAATAGTTAATTCTAATGATTTAAGTATCAATCACTCTGATTCTTTTATAATGACTCAAGCGCGGTTTATAGCAGGTCTTAAAGCTGAGATTATTTTTGAAAAGAATTATAGGAGAATTTATCGGAATCTTACAGATGCTTTGTCAATAGATTTTGATGCTGAACTAGCTGAGTCAAAGGAATATACAAAACCTAAAAGAATAACAGATAATCAAATCCTGACAGTCGTTTTTGATACTAGTGCAATGTGTCAAATTGGTGATCTGATTCTCCGTCCTCTCCTTTCAAATTCAATAAATCCCAAAAATCCTGATTTACCAAGGCAAATCTCACCTTTGATTGAAGTACGAGAGGATGCGAATGATGCTACACGGCTAGGTTCTAGTCCATTTGACCATGAGGGAATACAAACGAAAGAATTACTACTATATCGTGAAGGAATGCTAAAAAATAAGCCCAAAGATCTGATACATGCAGGTAATCAATCGCCCTCTGGAAATACGTTACGAGGCATACCAGATATCATAGGTAATCCTATACATCGTATTCCCCCCTCTATTATTCTAACAAATTTATTGATTAAACCGACCAAACAGGGGGATAATCAATTGCAGGAGGGAATAACGAATGGAGTAAGGGTTAATGGGATTGCTTCTTTGAATTATCTAGATATTCTTACTGGAGATTTCGAATTGAGGACATCAGAAGCCTTTAACATAAAAAATGGAAAAGAATCAAAGGCTGTGGGTAAAATATCGATTTTTGGAAATATCTATGAACTATTAGGTAAGATATCAGGAATTGGTGATGAAGTAGATTCAGGATACTTTTCAAAAATTCCGAGTATGCGAGTTGATCATCTAAGAATTCTTGGGAAACCCAGAAAAACCAAACTTGGGAAAATTGTTGGATAGGGATCATTTTTAAATATCAAACACCGATATATCAAAATCCAATATATCAGAGAAGACAACACTTAAGAAAATAAGACCAATCACGATAAATAGGGGAAATAAAATACCACTACACAGTAGTTACCAGTAATCTCAGTTTTATTTCGTCTCTTTGGAAGTTTAGAAATGGATTCTAAAGAAACACATGCACAATGTCCTTGTGGCCACAAATTGAATGACTCTTCTGATTATAACATACTTTACCTTAAAAAGGAAATGAGAGAAGTTGATATTCTTTGTCCAAATTCAGTTTGCTATTTAGGAGAGTTAGGATTTATTAAATTTGAAATTGTTGAGAATCAAGCTCAGTTAGAACGTGCAAGATTTTATTCCCCATATGTTACGTGGAATGCAACACGATTGGGTGAAGAGAAAGCAAGAATAGTTCTCAAATCTCATCTTGAAGAGTTAATTACAGAAAAAATCCAGTGGAGACAAATCATTGATGATAGTTTGAAGCTAGAAACTTTGGAACATCCAGAAGAGATTGAGGAGGATATTGTTAATGACTAAACTGAACAGGTTAGGATTACCCAAAACCCAATATACTTCCACAACAGCTCTTAAGCATGCATGGAAAAATATCCGTCAGAGAAAAGGACGAGTACTAATTACTAGTGTCGGTATCATACTGGGTATCTCCTTTATTATTACCCTGATTGTCTATTCAATGTTAGTAGACCATTTTGATCCAACATCTAATATAGCGAGAGAACAGAGTTACTTATTTTTAGTAGGACTAATATTATGTGTTGTAGGTGTCACTAATTCTATGTTCATGGAAGTGGGACAGCGTAGTGGAGAAATTGGAACATACATGACTCTTGGTACTCTACCCAGTCATGTAATCAAACTTTTCCTCTTTGAAAGTCTCTTCATAGGGATTATATCAGGGATATTTGGTTCGATTTTAGGAGTACTGATTGGAATTGGATTAACATTGTTGGAATTTAACTATGATTCTACAATGGCTTTCCTAAATACACAAACGGAGTTTATTGGTCTTTTAGGTATTGGAGGAGTAATTTTGTCAAGCATATTAGTTGTCTTTGCATCCATAATTCCTGTATATGGAGCTTCCAGATTGAATCCAGCCGAGGCATTAAGAAGAACGTAAAGAAACCTGGGTGTAAACAATGAGTTTTCAGTATACGCTTAAAGTAGAAGACATCTATAGAACATATTTTATGGGACAAGAAAGAGTTGACGCTTTACAAGGAATTTCTGTTCAAATCAAGCATGGAGAATATGTAAGTTTAATGGGACCATCTGGTAGTGGAAAAACAACATTTTTCAATTGCGTAGGTGGATTAGATCAACCAACAAAGGGCCGAGTGTATATTGATGAGGTTGACATTGCTAAATTGGATGCATATGAACTAGCATGGCTTCGTTGCAGAAAAATCGGGTATATTTTCCAAACATTCAATTTAATTCCGAATCTTACAGCATTTGAAAATGTCGAGATGCCTGCGATATTTGCTAAAAAACCTAGAGAACCTCGTCAGAAGAAAGTAGAAGAAGTATTAAAACTAGTGGGATTAGGCGATCGTATGGATCATCGACCAGCTCAGTTGAGTGGGGGACAGCAACAACGAGTAGCCATTGCACGATCACTTGTCAATGAACCGGCTATTATTCTTGCAGATGAACCAACTGGAAATCTAGACCTTGAAACAGGATTAGAGATTATAACTTTATTGCGTGATTTAAACACAGAACAAGGTACAACCATTCTAACTGCTACTCATGATCTTAAGATGATTGATGTATCGGATCGTATTATATGGATTGAAGATGGAAAAATCAAGCGTATTGAAACTATTCATAATGTGAAAGTGACCCTTGCGGGAGATGAAGGCGCTTGTGAGGACCCTACAATCGGAGCAGAATAAGAAATGTCAGATGCAAAATTAACAGTCCAAATTCAAGATTTACGCAAGTATTTCGAAATTGGGGATGAAAAAGTTCATGCATTACGAGGAATCAACCTGAAAGTAAGTCCAGGGGAGTACATTGTCATAATGGGACCATCTGGATCAGGAAAAACAACATTATTGAATATGGTAGGAGCTCTGGATGTACCAAGTGAAGGAGAATGTTTAATTGACGGATTAGCTCTATCTGATCTCGATAAACCAGAACTTTCATCCCTTCGGGTCTTTAAGATAGGATTTGTTTTTCAAACATTTAACCTCATTGACTCTTTAACAGCATTAGACAACGTAGCATTCCCCTTACAATTGTCAGGAAAATCTAGGAAAGAAATTAGTGCACGGGCCAAGGAAGCTTTGACATTGGTTGGCTTAGAAAACAGAATGCACCATTTACCAGGAGAATTAAGTGGGGGACAACAACAACGAGTTGCAATAGCTCGAGCGATTGCAAATAAGCCAAGTTTAATTCTTGCAGATGAACCAACAGCTAATTTAGATCTTCAAACAGGAACTCAAATTGTGGAATTGCTTAAAAAGCTAAATCGAGAGACGGGTGTAACTGTAATAAATACAACACATGATTTAAAACTGATTGACATCGCAGACAGAATATGTTGGTTACGTGATGGTCAAATAGTCAGGGATCAGAAAAGAATGATCTTAGAGTTAACAGGAGAAGATGTACAGATCCCTATCTGTTAAATAATCTTCTTAATTTCTTGTGATAGAAACTCTGCAATTGATAGAGAGTCATATGGCCAGAGATAGGTTATTGGAACTTTAGGAAACCGCTTCTTGGCCTTGGAAATTTCTTTGGGGATGTCTTTTTCTGAATGATTTCCTCCACGTGTTAACATTGTGGTCAAAACAATAATTTTCTTAGCTCCTTCTTTAATTATTTGTTCTATCGCTTCCAGAATGGTAGGTGAACAAAATTCATTAAAGCCTACGGTTACTGATTTGTCTGTAACTTTTCTAAGCTGTTCTGCAATGTCTAATGAGCCGTAAAAGTAGGGATCATTACTTGCATTCCGTGGCCACTCTCTCATCTTTTTTTCCAGAACATGCAAGCGGGATTCTGCTTCCTCACTTAACCTCTCTGGGGATGCTTCATGCTGGCTATGGAGTCGAAAGAATTCTTCCATCTCTTCGGAAGGGAAATCATTAGGAGGAGCACCATGCATCGCTAAAATAATTGCTTCTTTCATAATTATTATATCCCTTTACTGACACTAGTTTGAATATGTAGTCATATGCATTTTAGAAGACATTAAAGCAGGAACCATAATGGATTGTACCCCAGGCATCATTTGCATTGGTGGTTGGTGAACCTTGTTAGCTAATCTTATTCCCTCACCAAACATTTCAAAAATAGACGTACTATGTCTCATAGGATGCAGAGCGGTAGTTATTTCTCCTGATTCAACTTTAAAGAATCCGTTTCTTGTGGTACCTGTTAAAATTCCTGCCATAGGATTAGCCCAATTGGAATAGTATAATCTAGAGATTAAAATTCCACGGTCCATTTCTCGTATCAAATCTTCCATACCTATCTCTTCCGAAGGTTCAAGAAGCGTAGCTGTCGGAATACCAAATGATGTCCGTTCTGACTCATAACCACATCCATTAGGCTCTTTCTCCATCTGAGAGGCTGTCAATCTGTTATGAGCGAGTGATTCTAAGACTCCTTCTTTAATGAAATAGAATTCTTGTGTTGGAATTCCTTCATCATCAAACGCTTTCGAAGTTACCAGTGATGATAAGAAAGGAGAATGTTTTAAATTGAATTTTTCAGAAAATATTTTTTTTCCCATTTTTCGAGCAAGAAAGCTTCTGTGTTGTTTGACAAATAGTCCACTAAGCCCAAGATTGACGAATACAATTGGTTCAAGAACAGCATAATAATCTAAAATGGCAGGATAATCTCCTGGTTCAAGCTTTACTGGATTAATTCCCAGAATAGCATATTTTGCAGCAGTTTCAGCAAGTTCGTTAAATGGAATATTCTTAGCGAAACGATTTGTCTCTCCTTGGGAGTTTCTACCAGATTTTCCTCCTTTTTTAGCAAGAACATCGACACCGTACCAATATTCAGTTTGATTAGTTTTAAGGGCTAATTCTTGACTATTCACCAAGAATATCTGATGGTTCATTGCTTGTAACATTCCACTGACATTTTTAACCCTGTCATCAACTTGATGTGCTGTTTGGATTACATTGGAAACAATTTTAGCCATATACTCCTGATCCCAAGATTTAAATGATTCATCTACTAATTTTAAATCTTGATACTCCTTTCCTGATGAGTAAAAAGATAACTGATCTGGATCTTCTGAATTTACCTTGGTAGCAGAAACTAGATAATTAATTGACCTTATTAGATCTTCATCTGTTGTGGGTACGACGAGAGATAATCCTTTTTTCTTACCAATTAGAGCTACTAGCTTAATTTCACGAATATTTTCCGTAGAGAATTGATGAATTTCTGAGTTGGCAAATCGAATATAAATTGCGTAAGTGTCACGAATCTTTACCTGAAACTCTGAAGCACCTTGTTCTAATCCAATACTAATAATATCTTGTGCAAGCTCATTCGCTTCTTTTGAGACTAATTTATCTTTCATCTGATCACGCACCTATTCGTATGTCTCCAAACAAAGTATGACTACCCCCATGAGAGGTCCAGATAGTTTGACCTGGATTTCCTTTCCCACAATTGGGAGTTCCAAAAATTTCGACCGACTTAGTTGTTGCAAGACAGTTCCTCCAGAAATCTAAGGTTCGACTCCCATAAACAACGTTCTTTAATGGTGTAGTAAGTTCCCCATCCTCGATCAAATAACCCATCTGAGTTGTGAATTGAAAATTGGATCGATTTGGTGAAATCGAGTGAGTTCTTGAATAAAGGGCATAAACTCCTGTTTTTGCTTCTTCCAGGAGTTCATCCAGAGAAGAAAGAGCATATTTGGTGTTTGGTTCTAAGTAAAGGTTTGCCATGCGATTTATAGGCAGTCTATCATGCCCATGAGCTCGATTATTCCCACTAGAGCGAGATGATCCGATTTCATTGGCTGTTGATCGATCACTTTGAAATGCATTAAATTCTCCATTTTCTATCACATATAATCGACGCGATTTCGTACCATCATCGTCATAAGCATAAGTTCCTAAGGCTGGTGTTAAAGTAGGATCCTGTACAATGTTTACAAGTTCTGAACCGTATTTGAAACCTCCCTTCAGGTGTGAGGGAGTAAGAAATGATGTTCCTGCAAAATCTGCTTCTCTACCAAGTACCCGATCAAGTTCAGTTGGGTGACCAACGCTTTCGTGTATTGCTAGACCTAGATGTGATGGTTCGAGAATCAGATTATAGGTTCCTGAAGGTGCTTTTACTGCTTTGTCAGCTAAGATCTTCAAATCGCTACCTACGATACTAGCCTGTTCATCGAGATCAAACTCATCAATAAATTCATATCCTTGAGCTTTATAGTTTTCGCTAGTTCGAATGGACATTCCACCAGGACCAGCCATAAGCATTCCAGTGAGTGAAGCGCCACATTGAATTAAGGATTGTAAAATATGGGTTCCTTCAGAGGTAGTAAGCTCAGTAAAATACTTTCTACTTAATAAGGTAGCAGTAGCGTTTCGTATACGAGAATCTTGCTCTGCTAGTAGCTTTGTTCCTTCTGTTAATGGTTCTATTTTTTCACTTGGGTCAATAGAAAATGGGTCAATCTTGTGAGGGGTTGTATAGGTATCTTCGTATGATCTTTCATTAGAGAGGGCTTTCCTTACTTTAGTATTTTCTGCGGTTACTTTAGCTATTTTAATTGCAGTCTCCAAACTTTTTAGTAATGCTACTTTTTCTAGTTTGTTAGTTGAAGCAAATCCCCACGCTCCATTGAATAATACACGAATACCAATTCCAAATCGATTGGAATTAGATACTCTAGATGGAGATCCATTTTTTGCTTCAATAAGTTCATATTCATCCTTTACAAAACGGCAATCGGTATAATTGCAGCTATGTTGCATAGCTATGTCTACTAGTTCAGAAAGACGATCTTCCATAATCCAAGTTCACCTATTTTCATATTAATAGCTAAAGCGATTCATTCGAGGATCTCCTGACTTGCAGTACCAAATGGCCTTTTGTCAATCACTTCTGTTACATGGATGTTCAATACTGCTACTGGCCAATCACCAGCTCGTCGTTCCTTTGCACCTCGAAGGTGAAACAAATCATGAATATTTCGTTGCCATCTCCAGCGGAGAGTATCCTTGGGAATTATCTCGACAATCCCTCGTACTTCAAAGGAAATGTATTGTGGACGACCAGAGCTAGTTCTATAATTTGCATTGTACAATATTGACACTCTAGGATCTTGTTGCATATTTCTCCAAGATCTTAAGCCGAAAAGTTCTATTGTACCAAGATTTTTTGGATCAATTTCATTTTTGGAATTATACAAATCTAGAAGAGCTCCAAAACGAGCTTCTCGATTCGTATCTTCCCCCTTTTCTAAAGCTTCATTGATTAGAGCATCATACTTCTCGACCCACTTCTCCAAATGGACTTGTTGAGGGATGAATCCAATTCCCTTTGCTGCGGTATTGACTGGGAAAAACCCAGGAGATCCTCTTGTTGCCATGGGAGGTGAATGTAACATTGATGAAGTCACTGAAACATTATCAGTATCTTCTTGTTCCCCTACCATTACTTTAATTGCCCTTAATCGGTAATCAATCAAGAAATCAAAAATTGATGGTGGCAAACCCTTTCGTACATACGTAATTGTTTCGTTATCAGCCGTAATAACTATTTTGTTTTCCTCTATCTTTGAATAGTCAACATTCATATGAATTATCATCTCTGTCAAGATATTTTGGAAGATCCAAAGACCATTTCAATATCATAAATTTCCGTAAATTTCTATATAACAATTCCTGATATATCAGAAACGAAACTTATAATAAGAATCTTGAATGTTTCAAATTAT
Source organism: Candidatus Hodarchaeota archaeon (assembly GCA_016839815.1). GTDB lineage: Archaea > Asgardarchaeota > Heimdallarchaeia > Hodarchaeales > Hodarchaeaceae > Hodarchaeum. The sequence goes on along the minus strand of JAEOTM010000047.1, from coordinate 4,290 downwards.
ATTCAAAATATGGATGTTTGGCTATCCATAGGCTTTTTAAAAAGACAGCTGTCAAGTTAAAAATCTATAAGATATGGAGATTTGAAAGAAATGAAAAAATTCATTTTTACTATGATTTTGGTACTATCAGTAATTGTAGTTGGTGTACCATCGGTTTCTGCTAATACAACTGACGTTGTACAAGAAGAGGTAACACATTACGACCTTTATCCAATAAATCATTCAATCACAGTTGGAAATATCAAGCAAGCAGAATGGGAACATGAAGATGTAACAAAGATTTCTCTAATCCCGAATCCTGGAGAAGCAGGAAGTGATTATGAAAATCGAACTCTCGAAGGTGGATTTGTTTACATCGCACACGATAATACATTCCTTTACGTTCTTGCCGATTCAATCTATGTACAAGAACAAACACGATTAGATTATGCTCAAATTGCTTTTGATACGATGCATGACAAAGTAGGTACTTCTAATACCGATATGTACTTCTTCACTACATTTGGAGAGAGTCATGTTTACTTCAGTCAACAAGTGTTGTATAATGCAAGTATAAACGAAGAAGACGGCGAAGTCCATGGATTCGATGTCTCTTATTGTCACAACATGCCACCTCAGGGATTAATCCCTCCATTGCAACTATGGGGTTTCTTTCAATCATCATGGAACGAAGCCAATCCTCATCAAATGTTTTCATTTAAAATTCCTTTAACGAGCTTCAATCCAGGTTTTCCTGATGATGTTGTTGCTCCAACTCTTCCCTTAACTGTTGGGTTATCAATGACACTCTATGAGTCAATAACAAATGACCCTGATGCTAATCCTGAAGGAGGTCCCTTTATAGACTGGCCATCGGATGCAAACTTCAGTGATCAAGAGACATGGGGTTCTATATCCATTCTTGGTGAATATGTTGAGGAAAGCTCACCTGGATTCGCATTCCCATTTACAATCTTTGGATTTACTGTACTAGTGGTTCTCTTTTACAAAAGAAAACGGAATTAACTTCAGTAATTCAACTTGGAAGTAAAAAACACCTTCCACCCTCTTTCCTTTTTCTAAAAAGTCTATAATATCTCAGGAAGTTTTCTTTTCACATCATGAAATATAGGATTAACCAATACAAATTCAGTGCTATTTAGTGGGAATGTTAAATGAACAGAAAAACTGAACATAAAGCAAGTAAATCAGTTTTTCCGAGTGATAGTGTTCAACTAAATCATTTATTTCCAGAAAAACTTCCTGATGTTTTTCTGGGATACTGGGAACCGGGGAAAAAGTACATAATTGATCATAAACGGGAAAAGAAAGTGATTGTTATTGATGAAATTGGTCAATTTGTCTGGGATTTATGTGACGGATCACACTCCGTCAGAGTTATAGAAAAAATGTTAATCAAAGACGCAGGCCAAGATAAAGATAATGTCCGATCAAGTTTAGCTACTTTTCTTTTGAATCTTAAGAAAAAAGGGTATATCTTCTTCACTCAGAAATCATGAAAGGGATTTTTGTGAATTTGGATATATCCAAAGAAAATATATCAATACACTTTTAATTGTAATAAAAAAACTAACAACTCGAGTTAATTTCCTAATTAGGAATTGATTTCAATAAATTAAAAACGGTGAGTTTTTTTAAATGAAAAAAAGAAACATAATTCTTATTCTCAGCTTCTTATTAGCAAGTGTACCGTTAGCTTGGGATAATACTGCATTAGCTGCTGTTGCCCATGAGGGTCACTATAATGTGGAAGTTGGGGATCAATTTGAATATGTATGGGCATCTGTGAAGGATAGTGAAGGAAATCCTATTTTGGATGGTAGCTATTCATATCCAGACGCCCCTGATTCTAATATATCAGAAGGAGATCATTTTTATCTCGATATTACCGAGATAAACATGACTGTCATTAACCAGACTTCAGGTGAAACTTCTCCTTATACATATGGTATTTTCTCATTCGCTGATGGATCATCCACCCCAAATGTAACCCTTAGAGGTTATTTCAAACCAATGAATTCTAGTGAGTACAATTGGACCTATTGGCAAAATGATTACGAAGGCAAAGGTTATACAGTCGATTATGTCCCAGGAGATTACTTTCAATACAACACCACCTTAATGGGTGGAGAACTTCGATTCAAATGGGATGCTAATGACGGTGCCATGTTAGAGTGGGAAATGACTGGTATGTGGATTCAAATGATGGGTTTTGGTACACTTAGTGAAATCTTAATCCAGCGATATGAATCTGTTACTGATTATGGCGCTTCTGTTGGCGATAAAATTTGGCTAAAGTGGGATATGCTAAAAGATTCAGAGGGTAATCCTATTACTGATGGATCATATTCATATCCAGATGCTCCTGACTCCCAAATCTCCCAAGGTGATGTTTTCTATATTGAAATCACTGCAATAAATACATCCTTCATGGGAACTTCAGTATATGGAAAATTCGTTTTCGGTGACGTTAGCTCTAATGAAACAATGCTCATGGGTTACGTTAAATCACGCGAATGGAACCATTTTCAACTTTATTACACCTACAAAGGTTACATAGTAACAAACAATGCTACACACTTTGGTTATCAATCTGGTTCAACCATGGGTGGCCCTCTGCTCAAAATGCTTTGGGATCGAACAAATGGATTAGTTGATGAATTCCATCTTAAAGACTTCTGGATTCAAATGATGGGTTTTGGAACAGTTTCCGAACTTAGACTTCTCGGTACTTCTGATCCCACGGATACAACTACAACTGAACCTGAATTGACTACCACAGACGAAGAACCTACAACTACAACTGAAGATGACGGTACTCCTGGATTTGAAGCAGTTTTTCTTCTTATTTCCTTGATCGGAGTAGCTGTTATTAGTCGTCGAAAGAAGAACTAAAGAGAAATTTCATTCTCTTTTTCTTTCATTTTTTTCTTTTTTTAGAACAATATTCAAAGTCCATGCATTGGTTTTTCGCTGCTTTCTATGCTTCTTTTTTGTGATACAATACCAGTATGCTGTCCCCCGTCAACAACCAAAACATGACCATTAATAAAAGAAGAATATTCTGAGCATAGAAATAGAGCTGCTTTCCCAATTTCTCTTGGAGATCCTAATCGTTTGAGAGGGATACTATTAGTTATCATCTTCTTTACCATTGGAGTAAACCCTTTTGTGGTCATGGGTGTATCAATCATTCCTGGAGCAATGGCATTTACTCTGATACCATGTTCTCCAAGCTCAGAGGCCATGGAATGTGTTAAACTAATAATAGCCCCTTTGGTTGTGGTATAAGCAATGAGAAGAGCTTTTGGTCTAAGTCCTAAAATTGATGATAGGTTGACTATTCTGCCAGGTATATTCTTCGCCAGCATATGTTTAACTGCAGCTTGCGCACAGAGAAAATATCCTTTCAAGTTCACCTTCATTATTTTATCCCAGGTTTCTTCAGAGCATTGCATGAAAGGAGTTTCTGGGGCAATAGCAGCATTGTTTACGAGAATATCAATTCGACCAAATCGGTGGTTTATGTCATCAAATGTCTTTTGGACATCCATATTGTTTGATACATCACAAACTAATCCAATAATGGAATTTCCTTCCTTGGTTAACTGTGTAACGCTTGAACTCAGTGCTTCTTCATTAATATCTAGCAGGACAACATTAGCTCCAGCCTGGCCAAATTCTCTTGCGATCGATAATCCCAATCCCATAGCTCCACCTGTTACTACGGCAACAGTTCCATCTTTTAGCATCATTTGAATATACATCTCGTTTGTTAGCATAAGTTTGTTTGTAAAAGAATAACCTTCGGTTCATGTGCAAATTGAAGATTTTGACATTGAGGAAAGTTCTAAATTACACATATTGTAATATATTGAATAAAGATTTTAAGCACTTCTTATTTCTGATATATCTGAATTTGGTATATATAACTCACTAGATAAAAGGTTTTTTACATGGCTTTGAGTGAAAAAGAGCGTATAGACCGTTTTGAATCGCGTTTGAAGCAAGGATTTTTACGTTTGATCGTCCTCCATCTCCTTAAACAAAAGAAAGCCCAAAACGGGTACGAATTGATGAAGAAAATCGAAAAAATTACAAATGGCCGGTGGAAACCTGGAGCAAATCGTATCTATCCCATTTTAAAAGAGATGGAAGGTGCGAATTGGGTAGAGATATCTGATGATTATCAGGGAGATAGGAAACGGAAAAATATCAAGATGACCAAGATTGGTGCAGAGGCTGCAGATCGAAGAATTCAGATAACTCAAGAAGTTTTAGAGCCTTGGT
>JAEOTM010000134.1 GCA_016839815.1 Candidatus Hodarchaeota archaeon | reverse complement strand
GTACACATCATTATCTAGAAGATTTTTTTTCTTTTTTATCTGATTCTGACATACTGTGAGGGTTATTATGTTCTGTTTTTTCACTCTGAAAAATCTCACTGATTCGGCAGTTAAATGATCGCTAAAAATAGGCATTTTTTAGTGTGTATCAAAATGGAAGATAGTGTAGAAAAAACTCAAGGAATTAATAGAGTTTATTCTACATAATTTCTTGACACTTACCTAATAGCTGTAATCAGAGCCTCCCAATGGGAAATGACATGCAGTAAAATGATCTGGAGCAATTTCTTCTAATGGTGGTTCTTCTCGAGAACAAATAGACTTCGCATACATACATCTTGGTGAGAAACGACATCCAGGAGGTGGGAAAATAGGACTAGGGACATCACCACGGAGAACAAGCCTGTCCATTTTTCTTTGAAGGTCTAAGCTAGGAACAGCCGAGATTAATGCTTCCGTATAAGGATGAGCAAAATTCTGGAAAAGTTCTTCTGTTGGAGCTTTTTCAACAATTTTGCCTACATACATAACTGCAACTTCTTGTGTCAGATGTCGTACAACTCCTAGATCATGCGCAACAACAAGATAGGTCAAATCAAATTCTTTTTGGAGGTCTTGAAGAAGATTAAGTATTTGCGCTTGAATTGATACATCCAATGCGGATACAGGCTCATCAGCTACAATAAACTTCGGATTCAGTGCTAAAGCACGAGCAACACCAATTCTTTGACGCTGTCCTCCTGAGAATTCGTGGGGAAAACGATAGAAATGATCAGGTGCAAGGCCTACTGTTTTAAGAAGATTAAACACAATTTCTGAACGCTCAGAGGCATTTGCGACACCATGAACTTCAAGAGGTTCACCGATTATATCTCCTACACTCATTCGAGGATCTAATGATGAGTAGGGGTCTTGGAAAATAATCTGCATATCCTTTCTCAATCGTCTGAGTTTACGTCCTTTAAGATGGGTAATATCTTCATCTTCAAATACTATTTGACCATCTGTAGCGTTGTATAACCTTAAAATACATCGGGCGGCGGTAGTTTTACCACAACCTGATTCTCCTACTAGACCAAGAGTGCTTCCTCGTTTAATTTTAAAGCTAATATTATCTACTGCTCTCAAAGTAAGAGTATCAGAAGAAAAGAGGCCTTTCGCAACTTCAAAGTACATTTTCAGGTTTTTTACTTCAAGCATAGTTTCTGATTTCATTTCCAATCACTCCTATCCATAAAGATGACACGAAACCAGATGTCCTGGTTCAAATTCGAAAGTATTTGGGTAAGATTCCCGACATTTAGGCATTGCTTTTGAGCAACGAGGATGAAAAGGACATCCAGGGGGTGGACTAATTAGATCAGGCACATCCCCTGGAATGGGTATAAGGCGATCACGTTTTTCAGAGATTTTCGGTATTGAGGCATGTAATCCAAGAGTGTAGGGATGTTTTGGGTTGTTGAATATATGTTCAACCAATCCAAATTCCGTGATTCTTCCCGCGTACATGACCGCAACCTTCTGGCAAAGTTCCACGACCAGACCTAAGTTATGAGTAATCAAAATCAGTGAAGTTTGTATCTCATTCATCAAATTTGCTAAAATTTCTAAGATCTGGGCTTGAATGGTCACATCTAACGCTGTTGTAGGTTCATCGGCAATTAGCAGACTTGGATTACAGGAAAGGGCCATAGCAATCCCTACTCGTTGGCGCATTCCGCCGCTGAGCTGATGAGGATAATTTTCTACACGATCTCGTGGATTGGGAAGACTTACGAGACTGAAATAGTCAATGACTTTTTCCAAAACTTCATGTTTGGTAAGATTTTGATGTAATGCAATTGCTTCAGAAACCTGTTCACCAACAGTCAGAACTGGATTAAGAGAGGTCATAGGATCTTGGAAAATCATCGAAATTCTGTTTCCACGTATTGCACGCATTTCTGTATTTGAAATTTGATTTGCTCCAAGTAACTCAATTCCATCAAATTCAACAACTCCGCTCTCAATCTTTCCTGGGGGAGAAGGTATCAAGCGCATTAAAGAGAGAGCAGAGACACTTTTTCCACAGCCTGATTCACCGACAAGACCGAGGCTTTCACCGCGATTAATCGAATAAGTTACCCCATCAACCGCTTTTACTACACCTTTCTTAGTATAGAAATATGTTCTAAGATCATTGACATCGAGTAATGTTCCAGTTGCCATAGTACTTACACATCCCTTGTTCGAGGATCTAAAACGTCACGAAGCCAATCTCCAATCAGATTGAATCCTAAAACTACAATAAAAATCGCAAATCCAGGCCAAAACATAACATGAGGATACAGAAAGAAGTAGTAACGGGCACCGTTCATATCACCACCCCAATCAGGCTGTCCTGGACGTGCCCCTAAACCAATAAAACTAAGTCCAGCTGTACTCATTATTGCTCCACCAATCCCCATAGTTGCATAGACAAGAACAATGGGGAATACATTTGGAAGGATATGTTTCCGAATAATTCGTATTTCATTCGAACCTGTGGCTCGTGCTGCTTCAATAAAGTCCATTTCTCTTACAGCGAGAACCGATCCACGAAGAATTCGAGCATATCCAGGGATACCCATGAAACCTACGAAAAACATGGCAATAAACAAAGTATACTTACCCGCAGGGTTCCAAGGTTGATCTCTGAGTGCGGCCACAATAATAAGTAACATAAAGAAACTTGGAATTGACATCCACGCGTCGACTACTCGCATTAAGATATTATCTACAGTTCCGCCAAGATATCCAGAAACAGAACCTATAGCTATGCCTCCTATTAGGCCTACACTTATCGATATCAAACCAGCAAATAATGCGTTCCGTGCTCCATAAATGATTCTTGATAAGATATCTTCTCCAGCCCAATTAGTACCAAGAACTAAAGGAAAAGTTTTATTGTCAGCAAATGTTTGACCTTCATTCGGTGTAGTCAATGGTAAGGCAAAATGGGGCATTCCGTCCCAGTAATCATCATTAGTTGGATGATAAGGAGCAATCACTTCTGCAAATACTGCTGTGAAGAGAAATAGTACGACAATAATGAAACCAATTGTAGCGGTCCAATTACTTAATAAAGACCGAAAATATGCCCATATACGATTACGGAAACGTCTTTCCCGTTTTACTTGAGCGACCAGTTCTTCTTGTGTTTTTGTGCTTATTTCCATGCTAATAACCTCATTAGTTTAACCATATCGAATTCGTGGATCTAGATAAGCGTAGGCAATATCTACAACAAGGTTCATAATAATAAGTAAGGTAGAACTAAAGAGAACTACCGCCATAATGACTGGATAATTACGTGTATTCAGAGCTGCATAGCCATACCTTCCCATACCAGGCCACAGGAAAATTGTTTCCATTATGACCGCTCCACCAAATAGACCAGCCAAGCTCAATCCAATAACGGTCACAACGGGTATTAATGCATTTTTAAGGGCATGTTTATAGATGACAACCTTCTCGGCTAAACCTTTTGAACGTGCTGTAACAATATAATCTTGGCGGATGACTTCGAGCATACTAGAACGTGTAATTCGTGCATAGAATCCAGCAGACGAAATACCCATTGCTACTCCAGGAATAATAAGCCTACCAATTGGATTCGCATTAGGTCGCCAACCTGGAGTGATAAATCCCCCATGAAGTGGCAGCATATCAACTGCAATAAATTGTATTAATATGAAAGCTAGCCAATAGCCAGGAGTTGAGTATAGGGTTAGAGTAGCAAATACCAATACACGATCCGTTTTTTGATTATGTTTAATTGCAGAAATAATTCCCACAATAATCCCTGTAGCTGTGGCAAATAATAAACCTGTAATCGAAAGCTGAAGCGTTGCAGGGAATAGATTCAACATCTCTTCCACAATAGGTTCCCCAGTAACCCAATTCGTTCCAAAATCACCTATTGCTAAATGAGCAAGCCAGATTAAGTATTGAATCCAAATTGGATGGTCTAAACCTAGTTTTTTCCTTAGATCTAGATACTTTTGTTCAGCTTCTTCGAAGTCTTCTTGTGTTTGCTCTCGGCCTGGCGACCTATCAAAATCTGGATTAAGCTGCCCACCGAAAATAAGTACTGCCGGATCACCAACTGCTAAGGCAGCTGAAGAGTATGTAATCATTGTAATTACTATTAAAAGTATAGGTGCAAGCATTAATCGTTTAAGAATGTATCTTTTTAGTCCTGCCATCTTGATTTTCATTCCTTTGAGTGGTTGGTCGCACACCTACCATTAACTAGAAGTTCCTCTCAATCTTATATCTTGAAAGACGATTGCACAGAGCATTCTATTAATTAATGTGGAACGTCGACTGGTTGGTTATTGCCACTAACCAAAAATATTTAACAACCCATTGATAGTTGTCTGGGAGCTCTACTGGAGGAATTTTTATATCTCGCTTATCAGAAAATTGATAGTGTTAATCAGTGAGGATGCTTTGAGTCTTATTTAAAATCAACATCTGTAATTTTGAATAAAAAAAAGAAAAGGGGATTGGGATTTAATTATGCCCAATAGGAATAAGCTGCGTGATAATGGCCGCCACTTGAACCCATGAAGTTATTCAGATGATCATTCATACAGTACGCATCTGTATACGCAACTAACGGAACTCTTGGTAGATATTCGGAAATGATCTCTCCTGCATCTTCACATGCTTCGACGAATTGTTCATTATCTGCACTGTACTCAGGAACAGGATAGGGCCAGTCAGTAGGTCCACCTTCCCAATTCATCCAAAGGAATCCTTCACCATCACTAGCTTTTGCATAAGCAACTTCGTAATCGATATTAAACCAGCTGGTTTCAGCATATCCGTAATACATGTAATAGACATAGGAATAGAAGCTGATATCATTAAGTGGTATATCTAACCAACCACCAGATCCACCAGTAGAAAAGTCCCAATTTGGACCACGGAAATTTGGATCAGGCTGTGGACCTGTGCTGTTATAATCGAACCCAGAATCCGCGCTGTATCTTAAGTCTGTTAAATATGCACCCCATTCCATGATGTCGATATCAAGATAAACTCCTATCTGTTTTAGATCTTTCTGGATTGCTAGAACACGAGGAGCACAGAAGTCACACTCCATTGTAATTATTCTGAAGTGTTTACCTTTGGTTTGGTTTACTCCATTAATCTGGGTTTCATTGGCATATACACCATGTCCGAAGCGGTTATCAGGTTCATCTGAGAATTTCCCTGGGGTATATCCCATTGCATCTAGTATAGCTTCTGCTTCAGCGACTCCTTGATCAAAGTCATAGTAATCCGAGGTATCTATCCCTGGGAAATTCGCTAAGCTTTTCTCAGAAAAGACATTTGTCTTTTCTACTGCTAGTCCTAGATACACATTCTCAACTATATTAGTACGGTTAATTGCGTGAGAAAGGGCTTTTCGGAACCATGCTTCTGAAAGTGGGAAGTTTCCAGGTCCACCAAAGTACGTTGGCCAATCGCCTTCTTTATTCATATTTAATAAGGCGGTAGTTAATGTTTCCGTAGTATATGCGTAGAAGCCTTCTGTATCGTTTGTTTCCATTAGAGCACTCTTGCTAAGGAAGTTTCCAGTAGTAACATCAATACCACCAGTACGGAGTTCTACAAGGGCCATTGCTGAATCTTGAATAACACGGTATCTTAAACGCTTAAATGCATCATCAACTGAGGGAAAAGTATAGCTTTCACCGTTGGAGGCTTCAAAGGTTTCACCCCAGCCGTACCATTGATCAAAGCGTTCAAATAGGATGTAGTCTTCGTCTCTGTGTTCTGCGAATTTAAACGCTCCTGCAGAGATAGGCATATCAACCCAATCTTCGTATTTTTCTGCACAGGTGTCATTATTATCATCGTACGTTCCGTGTGAACCATAAGGAACTAACATGTATGCGCCCCAATATTGTCCAGCGACAGCGAACGGGAATGTGGGAGCAGGGAAGAATGAACCAGAGAAAGTAACAACGCTACCTTCACCATTTGGATCACTTGCGGGGAATGTGATATTATAACCATCACCGACATAGTCATCCATGGCCTCGCTTACATTATCATATTGTTCCTCGACATACCTACCAGCGTAATAGCTGTATTGAACATCTTTTGCAGTGATCTCGGAACCATCATGGAATTTAGCACCTTCTCGGATGTTAAAAGTCCATGTTTCGTTTTCAGTGGCAGGATTCGTAACTGTCCAACTCTCAGCTACACCAGGCATGATGACAAGGGTCTCACCTGGAGCTAGCTGCATTAGATATCCGGCATATTGATAATTTACCTCGACATCGTATGCTGAACTAGCCTGTGGATCTCGAATATCAATAAAGATTAAATCTTGGTCTAATTCGAGTACTAATTCTTCGTGTTTTTCAGTTTCACCAACACAACCGCTAAAAACTGAAATTGCGAATATCACCACTAGAGAAAGGGCTATTCTATAGTTTTTATTCATAATTTTATTCTCCATAACACAACTATTTCTAATCTGCTCACGTTAAAGAATCATTGAAAATCTAGCCAGATTGGATCTATCTAAACTAATATAGGAATCTCATTGTAAGAACTCTGTGAGTATCTGCAGAGCAGCTAGAGTTTTGTGCGAGATTTTGCTGTTTTGATATAATTTATAAGTTTACCCTCAGCCTATTATTGGATTATTCGATACAATTTACAGTATTCTTTTTTACGCAAGAATTCAGGAAGTACTATATATAGATACGCCATGAAATGAGGAATACCATTGCGTACGTATAATTAAATGTAATTTCTCTGGGATAGCGTCCCGTTCCATATATATAATAATGAACTATATTCAAACTAATCAAAAAATAAAAATATTGAGTATTTACATTTCCTAATGTACCTACTAGCCCATAGATCGTCTACATTTCGCTTTTTAACTTTTTTACATCTTGGTCATCAAGTGTTTGCCATTTAGGTTTTCCCATATTACAGTCAAAATTACGAAATTTGAAATATTTTTTTAAGATTATTTAATCCTCAAGACTCTTGATTTTTGTATTTATCATAAGCCATTTAATAATTAATAAAAAATTGGGATTTGTAGAGTGAAAGATGGCTATTCCTGATAAAAAATTTCATTTGACTCAGATTCTTCTAGCTGGGTTATTATATGTAAGTATTTACACTTTACTTGCGTATTTCATTTTTCCTATAAATTTGAGTGAAGGACCCAATATTATGTCGCTTGTATTAGGGTCTGCATTCTTTTTTGGCGTTTTTAGTGGTTTTTTCACTGGGTTTTTTGTAGGATTGCGTGTTAATAGATTAAATCTTAGTTCTCCTATAACTTCTGGTTTAATAGCAGGAGTTTTCTCCGTTTTTATCGGTTCAATGTTGTTTCCTCTCTTCGGAGCATTAGTAAGAGTGAATATATTTGGAGAAGACCCAGAAAATTTTAGAACCATTTCTCTGTATTTAATCAATCTAAGTTTAATTGGCGTGTGGCCTGGTACGTTTGTAAGTCTGTTTACAGGATCCCTTGGTGGCGTTTTATCAAGTGGAATTGCACCATCCACTAGTGAAACTCGAAGTTAGATGCACTAGTCAAAGAAATTCATCTATTCCCTTTTTCCATAATCTTAGAAAAATTGTTTTTAATTTCAACTCGATTCGGGGGTTCTTGTAAACCTCCTTCTCGGGTACGATGTAATAATGTTAGATATGAGCATCTAAGAATATCATCGTCATAAACCTCAGCTTGCCCTTTATATGCTGCATAAGCTCTACTTGCTCGTGCTAGGACTATATCACTACGAAATCCATCTACCTCCAATATGATGCATAATTTTGCAATCAAGAGTTTATTCCTTGCACTTAATTGGACTGATGAAAGTCGTTTTCGAGCCTGAATGATCTTTTGTTGAATTAACTTATCTTCTTGAATATATTTGGCTAAGTTTTCAATTTTTCTCTCCTCCAAAGCCATATTTAATTCAATTATTTTCATTCTCTCTTGGAGGTCTTGAACGTTTCCTGCTTGTGCAAATAAACTTAAGCGATCAAGTAATTGAGGTCGTAATTCTCCTTCTTCAGGATTCATTGTTCCAATCAGAATAAAATTACTTGGATGCTGGACTGAGATATTTTCTCTTTCAATGATATTTACTCCAGAGGAGGCACAGTCTAAAATTGTATCAACTAAGTGGTCAGGGAGAAGATTAATTTCATCTATATATAAAATATCTTGATTAACACTTGCTAAAATCCCAGGAGACAATGCTTCGATCCCTAGCTCAATTATTTTTTCAATATCCAACGAACCAATTACTCTATCTTCCGTAGCTCCTAACGGAAGTGTGATCACGCGCATTGGTCTTTCAATATAATTCATGGAAGATTTGCTCAGAGAATATTGTTCCTGACAAGATTCACACATAATTCTCGGGTCTACAGGAGAGCATTGAAATGGACATTCCATTACTTTGATGGAAGGTAAGATTGAGTTCAAAGATCGAACTAATGAACTTTTTCCTGTACCTTTTGGTCCAGAAATTAGTACTCCACCAATTTTTGGATCAATGATGGATAAAATTAAAGCGATTTTTGGATCAGATAATCCGAGAAGTGCAGAAAAGGGTAACGAAAGACCACTAAATTGTCTCATCAGACATCAAAAGAAGATTTTTGGTGTATAAATAAAACATTATGGAAAGACCTTTGAGATCAGAATTTTTTTTAGCTTTCAAGAATCCCTCTCACAAAAGGGAAGAAAAATGCACGAAGACTCTTTTGCTCTTAATGGTGATAACCTCACACTAGATAATTTCAAATCAATAACGCAATGTAATTCAAATGTTGAATTGACTTTAAGCTCCCAAAATAGGATTGAACATTCTGCTAACATTGTTCAAGAAATATTAAATAGTAATAAAAGAATTTACGGAATTACTACTGGTTTTGGGTATTTACAGGAGGTTAATATTTCTTTAAGTGATGTAGGGATATTACAAGAGAATTTAATAAAAAGTCATGCCGCAGGAATTGGACCCAATTTTTCAAAGGAAATAGTACGAGGGATAATGGCATTACAAATAAATAAATTTGCTAAAGGCTATTCTGGTATTCGATCAGAAGTAATAGAATATCTTATTAAGTTTTTAAATCATGGTATTACTCCTAATGTTCCTTCAAAAGGAAGTCTTGGTGCTAGTGGAGATTTAGCCCCTTTAGCTCATTTATCGCTAGTATTATTAGGAAGAGGATCAGCTAGTTTTAGTAATCGACAAATGAGCGGTCTTGAAGCTTTAAGTGAAATTGGATTAAAACCACTTAAGCTGGTTGCAAAGGAGGGACTTGCGTTATTAAATGGAACACAAGCAATGACCTCCATCGCAGCATTGTCTACTATTGAGTCGTTATATCTAGTGAAAATTGCAAATATTTGTACAGCTTTGAGTATGGAAGTTCACCAAGGAAATATCGATAGTTTACACCCACTAATTCACCAAGCTCGTCCTCATACTGGACAAATTCGTTCTGCAGAATCGATTCATAAGCATCTTGAGGGAAGTAAGAGAATTAAACAATTAATTGGACATCAAGATAGTTATTCACTCAGATGCGCTCCCGTAGTACATGGAGCGGTATATGATACTTTAGAACATGCTAAAAAAATAATTGAAATTGAAATGAATTCATCTACAGATAATCCTCTGATATTCTCAACTGAAACTGTATTAAGTGGCGGGAATTTTCATGGGGAACCGATAGCATTGATTCTGGATTTTCTTGCCATTGCACTTACTGAATTAGGAACAATTGCTGAACGACGAATCGAGCGTCTATTGAACCCATCTTTGAGTAAATTACCTCCTTTTCTATCGTCTGGAAGTGGATTGAATTCTGGATTTATGATTGCGCAGTATACCGCAGCAGCATTGGTATCTGAAAATAAACAGCTTGCTACACCAGCAGCTGTAGATAATATTCCAGTTTCTGCAAATCAAGAAGATCATGTAAGTATGGGAATGAACTCAGCGAACAAGCTACGTCAGATCATCAATAATTTGCAAAATATTTTCGCTATTGAATTATTATGCGTTGCACAAGCGATAGACATGGCGGAAATCCATGAAGACATATCTCCTAAGAATAAAGAAATTTTTACTAAAATTCGTGAATCGATTTCCTTCTTAGATAAAGATCGGGAGTTATCACCTGATATTGAGAAATGTACTGCGTTGATTCAAAATCATAGTTTCTAAATCAAAAAGGAATTAATGAATCCTAAAAGAGTGTAGATTGCTGTTCCTTTCCATAGGATATCTTCATCTACTTGAAATTTTGGATGATGGTGAGGAAAGATAATCCCCTTTGCTTCATTTCGAATCCCCAATGTTAAAAATACACCTTTAGTTTCCTGTAGGTAGAATGAAAAATCTTCCCCAACCATTGTCTGATCCATGATTTGTATATCACTTACATCCTGTAGAATTTCAAAAAGTGTATCTACCGTCTTTTCGTCATTAATCACAGGAGGATAAGACATAGGATCGAATTCCACATTAGAACTACATCTCCAAGCAGAACTGTAACCTTTTACAACCTCCTCTATCCGACTCCTAATGAAAGATCTAACTTCAGGATTAAATGTTCTCAACGTGCCTCGTATCCTAGTTGAAGTTGGAATCACATTATGGGCTTTGCTTGCTTCGAATACAGGAACTGATAGTACACAAGGTTCAAATGGATCTACTTCACGCGATACGATTTTCTGTAGGGCATTGTAGATATCTACTGATACACTAGTTGGATCAATGGTTTGATGTGGAGCTGCAGCGTGCCCTCCCTTCCCAGAGATTGTAATATGAAATCGGTCGGATGAAGCAAATATTGGCCCTTTTCGGATTCCAATAGTCCCAGAAGGCAAGGGAGCCCATACATGAATGCCAAAAACCCAATTGATATTTTTAAAGTGTCCTTCAGTGATAATTTTCTTAGCTCCACCACCTCCTTCTTCTGCAGGTTGAAATATCAGTTTTACTTCCCCTAGCAGTTGATTTTGATATTTCGTGATAATTTTCGCAGCACCTAAAAGCATGGAAGTATGTGCATCATGCCCACAAGCATGCATTTTTCCATCAACCAGGCTCTTATAAGAGACTTGAGCTTCCTCCTTTACATTAAGAGCGTCAATATCAGCTCGCAGAGCTACAATTTTACCCTTTTTACTTCCTTTAATCGTTGCGAGAATACCTGTTCCAGCGATTCGGTGGGATTCAATACCAATTCTAGTTAATTCATCCTCTATAAATTTAGCTGTATTTTCTTCTTCATAAAGTGTCTCTGGATGCATATGAATGTGACGACGGATTCGAATAATGTCAGATTCTAACTTTTTTGCATCGTTTAAGATTATTTCTTTTAATTCTTCAATCTGCATGTTTTTTTTCATCCTTGAACCACGAGCGTAATCCATATTGCAGTCAACAGTAAAAAACAGAAACTTAATGTCATTTTCCGCATTAGAATGAACACAACCTTAATTTTAAAAAGATATGAAGAGGACAGTCTCCTAAAACCCAGTCTTTCCAAAATCTTTGGAATGAGGTATTACTAGCCATAAAACCTGTAAATGACAATCAAATTTATCTATTCGTAAAAAAACAGATTTTAAGGTCGTTTAAATGAATGTCAACAAAATTTTAGAGATTATTTCTAACAAAGAAGTTAAAGAAATCGCGTTACAATTTACTGACTTGTCAGGAATCTTACACACACTATGGATCCCCTCTCAGGAATTTTCTAAAGCGGTAGAAGATGGAGTTCATACTGATGGGTCTTCTCTGGGAGTAGTCGATGTTAGTAAAAGTGATGTGAAATTATTACCAGATATAAACAGTTTTGTGCTATTACCTTCTAATTTATTCGATTATAACATTGCCAGAGTTGTCTGTGATATATATGAACCAGATTCAGACTCCCCATTCCTTTTAGATCCACGCTATATTCTAAAGAAGTCATTAAAATCGATGAAGGAGCAATTAGGACAATCTGTAAGCGGAATTGCATCTAGTGAAATCGAATTCTTCTTATTTAACAAAAAAGATAAGGGGGAAGTTGAATTAATTGATAAAGCAGGTTATCTTGCCTCTCCTCCTGCTGATAGAGGAACCAAGCTTAGATTAGAAATAACTGAAATGCTCAGAGAAATTGGAATAATAATTGAAAAGCATCATCACGAAGTTCCAGCCGGGAAGAGTGAGTTCAATATTCCTTTTTCCGAGGCACTTCAAATGGTAGACACAATCTATCTAATTAAATTCATGATCAAGTTAATAGCTGATAAACATGGGTTAATAGCATCCTTCATGCCGAAACCGATACATGGAGAATATGGGGCAGGACTACATACTCACTTGAATCTCCGAGATGAAGAAAACGATAAAAACCTATTTTCTGGTAGAGAAGATAATTCTCATCTTAGTCCAATAGCTCGACAATTCCTAGCAGGTATTTTAAATCACGCAAAAGCTCTCGCCCTGTTGACAAATCCATCTGTTAATTCCTATAAAAGACTTGTTCCGGGCTGGGAAGCTCCTGTGTACATTTCATGGGCAAAATATAATAGATCAACTCTTATCAGGATACCTCCAGGGGGTAGAAAATCCGCAAGATTGGAATATCGACCTACCGATGGATCCTGTAACTTTTACCTTGCATATGCAGGTTTATTCTCCGCAGGATTAAATGGTATTAATCTACAATTAGAACCACCGAAATCTGTGGAGGAGAACATATATGATATGTCGGAAGAGGAGCGTATGAATAGGGGTATTGAGATACTTCCAGGTTCCTTAGGAGAAGCAATTAATGAATTTTCTGGAGATAATCACCTCCAAGAATCCTTAGGAGAGCAATTTCATGAAAGTTACCTTAAATTGAAAAAACGTGAATGGAAAGCGTTTTGTGTATACGTTCATCCATGGGAGAGAGAAAAGTATATTGATGTTTAACAAATTAAGAGTAGGATTATAGATGACTCTAAATGCAGATTTTGTTATAATAAACTCTAATGAGCTAGTTACGTTAGCTGGTTCATTTACTAGTCCTAGAACTAAAGAACAAATGAATAATCTCGCCATTATATCTAATGGAGCAGTTGCAGTAAAAAATGATAAGATCGTTGCTGTTGGAGATACAAATGAGGTCTTAAAACAATTAATTGGAGATTATGAGATTATAGATGCCAGGAACAAGCTTGTTACTCCTGGATTAATTGATCCGCATGTTCATCTAGTGTTTTCAGGAACTAGAGAAGATGAATTAGAAAAAATGGCAGTTCTTGGGGTTTCTTATCTGGAAATAAAAGAACAGGGAGGAGGAATGAACAAATCTCTTAAATTAACTTCAGAAACTTCTTTTGAAGATCAGATAGAAATAACTACCAGAATATTGGACAAGATGCTTATACATGGAACTACAACAATTGAGGCAAAAAGTGGATACGAAATGTCATTCAAGGGGGAGATCAAACAACTAGAAATAATTAAAAAGCTCAATGAGGATCATCCTTTAGATTTAATCCCTACATTTTTAGCTCAAGGGATTCCCCCAGAATTTGAAAATGATAGCGATGCACTAGTTGATGAAATAGTAGAAAAGTGGATACCAGAAATAGCGAAAAGAAATCTTGCAGAATATGCAGATGTATTTTGTGAAAAGGGCTATTATTCATTGGATCAAACTCGAAAAATTTTGATAGCGGCAAGAAAGCATGGTATGAAACTTCGTAATCATTGTGATTGGTTAGCACATAGTGGAGGTACACGATTGTCTGTCGAAATTGGAAATCTTGTTTCTGTAGACCATTTAATCTGGACTCCAAAGGAAGAAGTGGAGGCCTTACGAGGACATGACACAGTAGTAGTTCTACTTCCCACATCTCCATTTTGTTATGTCGGTACTTATGCAAAAGCCCGAGAAATCATTGATTGTGGATTGCCTGTTGCAATTGCTACTGATGTCAGTGCCGCTAACCTATGTGAGTCAATGCAAATGATGATGACACTGGCGGTCTTACGAATGAAAATGACTGCCGCTGAAGCTTTAACGGCTGCAACAATAAATGCAGCTCATTCAATTGATCGTGAAGATAGAATTGGCTCAATTGAAGTTGGGAAAGATGCTGATATTGTGATTTTTAATGCTCCAAATCATCGATTTTTTGCTTATAATTATGGAATAAATCATGTGGAAAAAGTGTATAAGAAAGGAGAACTTGTTGTAGATGATGGAAAGAGAGTCACTTGATCCAACCAACATACCTGACTCGTTTTTTTAAGTAAGATGGTAGAGTTACTACTTAGATTTGAAATATCAAACTCTCCATTTCTGGTAAGTCTATGTCTCAATGAGAAATACTTACAATCATGATGCCTACTTACTGTAAATTTTCGTTCTCTTTTTATATTGAATAATCCATGCAGTTAAAATCACTCCCAATACTGACCCCAATAAGAAACCCGATGCTTTTCCTCTAGTAGTATCTGAATCAGGAGGAGTTCCTCGAATGAATACAAATCTGATAACAGCAGAATTCCCTGCAATATCATAAACTGTTAAACTGATTTCATGAGTACCTGAGGTAAAATCACTCGGAATAAGGTATTTTTCAATATAAAATCCAGTGCCTGTCAAGTTTACTTTGGGACCATTGAACCCAACAGGATTTCCATCAACCATCATTTGACAATTATACCTATTAATTCCCGATTCGTCATCACGGAACCAGAATGTTATATCAGTTCTTTCTGTCAGATAAGAATTATTCTCCATACCCAGAATACCTATTTTTGGTTTAGTTTCGTCAGTAATAAATTCAAATGAGACGAATTCTGATTCCCAAGTAAAATTGAACATGTACACTCCTTCAGACAATGTAAGAGAAAAGTTAAACCATCCATTAGTACCGCTTAGGGGAATAGAAATATTCGATTCCAAACCTGTTGCTACATTAATGGATTTTCCTTTTATGCTAGCCATATCTTCTGGACTAAAATTGGTCGAGGCGTGAAGAGAAATAGTTATCTCATTATTAATACGTTCGAATGATCCAAACAATTGCTGAGATGAGGTACTCCAATCTAAAATATCTGTAGCTAACCGATCATTAAATAACATATCTTGATATTGAAATGCATCAGTTATTCTATTATTGTATCCTCGTGTGGTTATGAATGAACTTCCTGAAACTATAACAACTCTTCCTCCATCAGGATCATCATACGATGCCATGACAACATTTTCCCGTTCATTTACATAAGCTAATGGAGTTGCAGGAGAGGTAATGGAAAAATATGAACCTGATGGATTAAAATAGTGCGTAGACTTTCCTATGGAGTTGAAATGGGCGATTTCCGCAGGTTTTATACCCAGATTTGGTGTAATTTCTTGTGTTGAGATCCCCCATCCATTGAGGAGAGATTCCATTCCTAGAGGGGTACTAAATGGTGTAAGAATTAAGCTTCCACCATTTGAAACAAAAGATTTTATTGCATTTTGTTCTTGAGCTGAAACTATTGTTTCCTCTCCTGAACTTGCAATATCATCCAATCCCACAAGATACAGATACTTCTGATACGTTCTATTACCAGCAGCTATCCAAATAGAATCATATCCAGCGAGTGATGAAGATGTAATTGCAGAATTGTTCTCAATTAATACAATTCCTTGATTGCTTAAACCAATCTGAAAGTCACGAAATTCCCCTAATGTGTTAAAGGGAAAACTGGCTCTATTTTTCGTGACAAATAATATCTTCTTATTTGCCGTTTCGATGTTAAATTGGAAGGGAACAGAATAAATATCAGTAGAATTTACTCTGAATTTGATATTTCCTGAATAGAAACCAATCGGAGCATCATCAGGAACAATAACATGTAGTGTGAGCGTATGTGAGTAATAATCACTCAGAGTGCCATTAGAAAGTTCAGTTTCACTTAATCTTAGTGTATTAGAATTGTTGACCCAGATCTGCTCTTTAATTGTAAGAAATGAGGAAAAATTCCCTTCGATTTGAACAGATACATTATTTAATTCCGAAGACACAAATGTAAAAGGCCGTTTAAACTTTGATCCTTGAAGTACTGTGGGAAAATCAGTAAAATGCAAATTCTTTGGATTAGTGACACCAATGATTGCGTGATTTCCAGACCGAGGTGCATTCAATAATGCTTCAAAAGCTGCTGAAGCATTAACTTGGCCAGTCCCTTGATCGATTATTTCTGCTCCTAGATCTGATGCTGTCGCCATTAGTGAAGCTTTAATTGTACCAGGATTTACATCAATTCCATTCTGTCTCATTGCACCAATTAAGATCGCTGCAACTCCAGCAACATGTGGAGCAGAAAATGAAGTACCCTGCGGACTATCATATCCCCCATTAACATCAGGTGTCAGAACATTGGTACCAGGGGCTACTACATCAGGAGCTAAAGCATTCGTCCTCCAAATTGGTCCACGGCTACTATACATGGCAAGATTATACATACCTTGGTCTGTAGCGCCAACAGAAATTTCATGGATAGTATTATCCGCTGATATTGTGTAAGGAGAACTTCCTTCATTACCAGCAGAATGTACAAATAAGACGCCAAGTTTTGTAGCTTGACGTATAGCTGCTACGCGTGCTTGATAATCAGGAATCAATCTCATATACCAATATGCGTCTTCCCCATCTGAAATCCCATAACTCCGATTGATTATATCGACTCCATTTTCTATTGCCCAATTAATTGCTGCGAGTTCACCTAAGATTGTAAAATCTAAGTAATCTTCTGGTCCTTCATCCAAATCAGCGTCAAGCAACCAAGATTCATTTGCTATACCTTGATTATCTGCTGTTTTAATGCCACCTCCTCCTGCAATACCTGCAACCCAAGTTCCATGTTCCCCTGCTTTATTTGTTAAATTTGCTTTATTACCATAAATAGTGTTAATGAATCCCTTAGCAGCCTTAATTCGTGAAGTTCCATTTGGGAAACTAAAGTCAGGATGGCTGGCGTTTATCCCCTCATCAAAGATTGAGATAGTAGCCCCTTGTCCTCGGTATCCCATCCTCCATAAAGTATCAACTCCAATAGCTTTTGCTGATGATTTAGATTGAATACTGGACTTTATTGGTGAGACTAAAGAGGAAAAAGGAACCATTTTTCTCTCTGTGTTTGAAATTGGATGAACATTATCAAAAGATAGACCAGATGTCTTTTTTACAATATCAGAGAGCTTATTAGGTGTTACTTCTACAATAGTTCCCATCAATCCATTAAAATTCATTTCAGTTCGAAATTTAGTGATGAATCCTGAATAATCAGCCTCTCTTTGGAAGAATAAGAGGTACATTTTTTCTTCTGAATTTATTCGTTCATTATATTGTTGTTCTAATTCGGTAATCTCTTGAGATAGCTTATTTACTTCCTTTCTGCTATCCAAATGTGTATCCCCAGTAATAGAACTGAAGTTATTATTCATAACAAGTAGGAGTAGCGTTATAATTAACGCAAACTTTTTAATCGAGGCGTATTTTGACATTCATGTTCAATCCATAGTTTTTTGATATTTTGTATGAGTCTCAGGGTATATTATTTGAACAACTCATGGAAACTTCGATTATATCACTAATTCAAAATTGTTTTTAGATGATTTTCAGTAGTACATTCTTTTGATCTCTTAGTTTTAAATAAAGATTTGGTAATGTAGAATGAATTATCTTAAGCCCACTCATTATTTCAAAGGTTGTTTTAAAACTAATGAAAGTAAAAAAACCGAATAGACTGATTTCGAGCTAAAAGTGAATGAGAATGAATTTAACAAGTCTAGATGGATAGATTTGAATATTAGGAACTAATTAATTTGATTCAATTAACCCTCATCTTTATTATTACTTAGGTTAAACAAAATATTATTCAATCATGAAATCTATATTTAATTTAGTCTTTCTCAATGAAAAGTTTTTTCTTTTGAGAAATAGAAATCGTACAAAAAATAAGTGACGATGAGAAGGAGGATCAACTTTTGGCCTTACTGACAAAGAGGTTATCTAAATGGTTTAAAAGACCTGCAGAGCAAACAGAAAAAGAAATGATTAAAGGATTTGTCAATGATTTACATTCTGTACTCGAATCAATGGAAAATATGACTGATGACATATCTGAAGGTTTTAAATCACAAGTTATAGATAAACGCTCTCTTTCTTCCAGAATCATTGCCAATCTACCTAGACTCATTCAACCCCCTATTATTCGTCTTCAAAATGAGAAATTAAATGAGCTTAGTGAAACAAAGCTTAAAATGAAATCTTTACGTGGCACTTTGACGAATATTGGTGAATCTATTGAGTCTATGGATCTTCAGGCGAGTCCTCTCAAAGGTGAAGAAGTAGGAAATAGAATTTATGAATTAGCCTATCCGGGTGAAGCGATAACTTCGAAAAATGTAGTTACACTTGAAGAGAGGCTTCAGATGCTTGAAAATTCATTTTTGGAATCAATGGATCAAATGAATGCTCAAATGAATAATATTTCAGCCAATTTAGCTACATTGACTAGGAGACTTGACGAGCAGGGAGTTAAAATCGATCAAATTGATACAAAAATTACAGACGTCGATAATAAACTACAAAAAATTCAATCTACACTAACAAAAATTTCTAGAAAGCTAACTCAGAATCGAACTCTTTTAGCCCTTCTAGCAGGATCTGTGATTGCCTTAGTGGTTGTCGTAGTCATTCTTTAAGTTGAAAAGAATTCAAGTAATGTTAGTTATTACGAGACCCCAGAAAATATAAGAAAAAGAATATAAGGAACATGGAAAATAAGGATTGTTGAGCGGAAGAATGAATCGAAGGTTAAACAGAATTAGGTGAAAACTGGATGCAACAAAGAGACGAAATACACCGCGAGTTAACTCGTCTGTTAAAAAGTGATACATCAATTAAAGTGACATTACTAGGTGATAGAACAGGTTTAACGATTGCTAGAGCCTCTAGGTTATTAGTATCAGAAACTATGGGGGCCTTTGATCTTGAAAGTATTGGAGCCATCGCTTCTGCTGTGTTTTGCGGAGCCGCAGAACAAGGAAGCGCATTAACTCTTGGGGAGTTGGGTATTATGCTAGCTGAATTCACAGATGGTAAAATTTTAACCGCTCAAAGTGGAGAACGAGGAGTATTAGTGGTAGTAGCTGAATCGGATGCTCAACTGGGGTTAATTCGTGTGCGGATGAAAGAATCATCGGAGTCGCTAGCATCACTTATGGATAGATTGACTGAACCCTCTGCTGTTAAAATGAAAAAACCCGAATCCCAATCAATAATGGCAGCACTCAAAGAACTCGAAAACTTTTAACCATCTAATGATAACATTTTTTTTCTGCTAATAACATATATTATCAGTATATACAAACAGTACTTTAACCTGTGTAACTAATAGTAGAAGGTTTAAAAGTGTCCTATTCCCAGCTAGATGATGTTATTTTAAAATTAACTGATGAAGTAACAGTTAAAGTCCTGAATATTTTATTAGAGGAACGCGAGATCATTGATGAGGATATAGTTAATATATTGAATAAGGATACAGAGCAAGAAAGTGATAAAACAGAACCTTCTGATGAGGGAGATATTGTAAGGATTGCTCTTAAAGAAGTCAGAAAATCACTTTATAAATTGAATGAAAGGTCCCTCGCAAGATACCGACGCGTTCGAGATAAAGAAACAGGATATTTTGTATATTATTGGTCTCCTATTTGGGAAAGAATAAGAGATTTAATTGTAAGTCGTCGAAAACAAACTATAAAGAAATTAAAACAACGCTTGGACTATGAACAGAGAAACCTACTTTATGTTTGTGAAGAAGGACATACTCCAGTTACATTCTCTGATGCATTTGAATTTGGATTCTTATGTACAGTTTGTGGTCAGGAGCTTGCTCAAAAAGAAAATGAAGAAACCATTTCTGTCTTACAAAGCAAGATTTCCGAGTTAGAGAAAATTCTAAAAACTGGTTTAGAAGAAATTGAGGGAATTGAGGAGAAGATGGAAAAAGCAGCGAATAGTTAATACTTGGTAACTAAAACGCTCTTTTTACTGAAAAATCAGCAACTTTGGCTAGCAACTCTTTCATTGAAGCATCTTTAAACTCAAGGGTTAGGATATTACTTTTTGCTTGATCGGCCCATTTTTGTGCCTCAGCAATCACAAATTCTTTAACATTGGATTTTTCTATAAGGGGGTTACATTTTTTAATCCGTTCTTCATCAGAAATATCTTTATCCGTTAGGTAACTTTTCAAATGCTGAGAATCTGTAGAATCAAGTAACCTGAGAGCATGGACAATCACGAAATTGCCTAGCTTCTGTTCGATTATATCTTTATAAATAACCTTTCCAAAAGTGTCAGCAGAAGAAAAAATATCCAAGTAATCATCTGCAATCTGAAAAGCAATACCTGCAGCCTGACCATACTTTTCCGCATACCTTTGTTCCTCGAGAGAAGCTCCAGCTACTATTGCTCCCAGTTTACAAGCAGCAGCTAATAATGCAGCGGTTTTTCCTGAAATCATTTCGATATAATTCGATAGGGACACCTCTGTGAAACGATTGAGTTGGAAGTATGTGTTCTCTCTATCTTCTTTTTGTTCAAAAAGTATGTCTAATCGTTCGCCCTCTGTCAACTGACGAATTGCTGTAGAATAAACTTCAAGTGCATCTTTAAAATACTTACCAGTAGATTTAGCGGCTTCATAAATTGCTTCTCTGTAGATTATTGCCGCAAGAATCGCAAATTCATCACCAAACTTTGCTCTAGTGGTTTTTTTTCCCCGTCTAAGATCTCCACGATCAATAATATCGTCTAGGATTAAAGAGTAAGTATGTATTAATTCAATACCTGCAGCAGCTGATCTAGGTTCGAGATTCTCCTCTGAAGCTCCGAATGCCCGTGCAAATAGTAATGTTAATGCTGGGCGTAATCTCTTTCCACCTGTTGATGTTTGCCATTTTACCAAATCCTTAAAGTCATCATGAATATCTCTAAGTAGGAATTCATACATTTTCTCTTCAATAGACCTACCAAGAATACTTAATTTCGCAAACACTTCTTTAAAATTCGAATCGTTCATTTTTTTTCTTCCATTTTTGTTAATGAAGATGTTTTTATTGCCTTTTATCCAAAAATTAGCATTTATCGTGTTTCAGACTTATACAAGCATTTGAACGATGGTTAAAATAAATTTATCCTTATTTTTGTCGCTATAGAGGATCATGAGGAGCTGTAATGAAACCGATCTATGGTCAATATTGATCATATATTTAGTCAAGAGCTTTAGTATTTATTATCCATGCTGTAGCTTCTTCTAAAGAATCCACGACAGTTGAGGGATCGCTATAACGCTGTAAAACTGATTTACTGATCAAACCTGTTGTTAATCCGATTGTTTCGACCCCTGCATCATTACCCGCCAAGATATCAACTGGCATGTCACCTATGAAGTAGCTAAATTGAGGATTAGTTGAGCACGCCTTAATTGCAAGAAGTAATCCTTCAGGATCAGGTTTAAGCCGAAATACATCATCCCTTGAAATAAGAGCTTTTGGATGGAAATAATCCTTAATGCCGTGCTTTTCGATAGTGTCTTCTAATTGCTTACGTGATGCATTTGTGCAAATACCTAATTGAAATCCATATTTTGATAATTTAGAGAGACTTTCTCTGGTATCAGGAAAAATCGGGGCATTTCTATACACCGATTTGACTTTACTAATGCAGGTAAGAGCAAATCGAATAGCTTTCATTCTTCCTAAACCCATCTTTCTTCCGATGTTCCAAAATATGTTGAAAACTAGTCTGAATCCACTATTTGTTTGTGGTGTCTGAAATTTCTCTAGCAAATGGATACCAATTTTCTCCATTTCTTCTATGGTAATAAATAAACCATTTTTTTCAAGATTAGAAATAACTATATCATTGAATGAACGCATAGAATCGATTAAAGTTCCATCTAAGTCAAAAATTACTGCACTAGTTGAAGGATTTCTCATTATCTGTGAGGCCATCACCAAAATTTATCTTAAATAAGCAATTTGATGAGGATATCAATACTAGGAATATACAAGACAAAAAACTTGTAAGTGAATCTAAGAGTTATGTAAAGTCTAATCAAAGCAATCAGTGTAATTTACGTGTTATTTTTTCATCAGAATCAGATCTATCTGTAAGTCATGAGCTTTTCCTAATCTAAAACCAGTAATTCAGTCAAATCAAATCGATTATTTCATCGGATAGAATAGTTAACGAACATTTTGAAAGAATATTCCTGCAAAGCAAATTTAAAAAGTCCTCAGTTTTCAGTGAAGTAGAGTCTGACGGGTTTTTCTGTTATCAAACTGACACCAGTGTTATGTACTGGCAGTTTAATTCTGTACGTGTGATATATATGACAAAAGCTTTTGAAGTTCAAGATCTACGAAGTTTAAGAGAGGAAATTGTTCAACTTCGAGATCAGAAAGCTGAATTACTCAGTAATCTCCGAAAACTGGAAAAAGAGCGAAACCAACATCGTGAAGAGAGGGATAATCTGAACAAGTTGGCATCTGAGAATTTTGCTAAGGTAAGAGGATTAAAAGATCAACGCGATAAGAATAACCGTGCGATTCAAGAACTTAAGGCAGTACGCCGAAGTGTACTTGAAGAGATGAAAGAGCTCATAGAAAAGGCTAAATCCCTGCAAGAAGAGATTAAATCAATGGATATCACAGAAAATGATATCAAAAAATCGCATAGCTTAAGGAAACGTATTGATAGTCTCGACTGGAAAATTCAAACAACATCTCGAATGGGGATTGCAGAAGAAAGACAGCTTACTGAGCAAGTAAATGTTCTAATGGAGCAATTAGGCGATATCTCTGTCTCCACTGAAAAGCTTAAAGCACGAAAAGAAATTAACAGGGAAATAAACCATCTAAGAGGTTTCTTAGACCATAGTTGGAAAGATTTTCAGGATTTAGTTGAGAATTCTCAAAGATCTCATCAAGAATTAACGGAACTTTATGATACGGGGAAGAAAGCAAAAGATGAAGCGGATAGATGCCATAAGGCTTTTCTAGAGCGAGCTGATGAGATACGCACTTTACGAGAGGAATTCCGTACTCTAAATAAGTCGCTACGAGAAAAATCGAGTATTTTTAGAGAGCAAAACCGAGCTCAAAAAGAACGGGTTCAACTTGAACGAGAAAAGGCTAGTGCCGAGATTTTAGAAGAACAGAAAGCAATTATCCAAGAAAAATTAAGCTCGAAGAAGAAAAAAGTACTCTCAATTGAAGAAATGCGTATTATGATGAACCAGGATCCAGATTTCTTAAGTACTGATGACAGTTTTGAGGATGAAGAGGAATAGTCTCTTTTAACAACTTCCTGGATGGAATTTGCTAGTCAAAAAAATATGTGTCTAGTCAAAGATTATTTTAGTAGGTTATAAATGTCGATCTCCTGAAATAAAAAGTGTAAAAGATAGGAGTTTGACATTCATTTGGATGAAAAAGAGTTCTTCGAGCTTGTAGGCAATGAAACACGAAGAAAAATTCTACGATCAATCGCCCATGAACCTAAATATCTTTTCCAGCTAGCTAAAGAACTTGAAAGATCTCAACAGTATCTTCAAAGGCATCTACAGTGTTTATTAGAGAATGGATGGTTGGTTCAAGAACTAGTAGACGGACCACATGGCCCAGCAAGAAAACTCTATCGAATCGCGAAAAATCTGTCAGTACGTATAACTCTAAGTGAACATACTTTTGATATTGATGTATTTGATATCGAAATTGGCCATCAAACCAAACCAATTGATAATCTACATTCCCATCTAGAGGAAATCAGTAATGATTTAGCCTCCACACTTTCACACGCAGTCCAGAGTAATCAACAAGATTATGCAGAACAAATCCAGTCTTTAAATGATATCCTTGACAAACTGGGATCTGTTGAAAGTTTTATCCTTGGAAAAAAGCTTTCAATAACAGGTGAACTACATGAAACGATATCTATGAAGCTGGAGGGAGACGATCACCGAAAAGATCGGAAACTGGCTTATACGATCTTCAGGAGTTCCGCTCCAATCTCAATTGGACTTATTCAAAAAGAAATCAAAACCAAACGTACGGAACTTCTAGCTTCTCTAAAAAGGCTAAATGAGAAGAATCTGCTACCAGAAAGCGGATTAAGCCTAATGAATAAGCTAGAAGTAACACTCAAGAGTCAAACGGAGTGAATGAATCTAATGGAAGACCGAATCCCAAGAAGTACTGAAAATAAATCAGAATTCTATGATATCGACAATCAAATCAAAGAATCAGAGTCTACAACTCCTCAACCTACATCTAGCGATGTTACAAATAGTAATCAAACTTTAGAAAAAGTTGACCCTCATGATTTAGAAGAGACAGTTGAGA
The DNA here is from genome assembly GCA_016839815.1 of Candidatus Hodarchaeota archaeon. Classification (GTDB taxonomy): domain Archaea; phylum Asgardarchaeota; class Heimdallarchaeia; order Hodarchaeales; family Hodarchaeaceae; genus Hodarchaeum. Next base: position 2,224 of record JAEOTM010000134.1, on the reverse strand, counting down.
AATTACGGAGCAAGTTAGAAGAAAAGGAAGAGCAGAATCAGAAAAATAAAGATCGATATCTTCGCGCTTTAGCTGATTATGAAAATCTAGAAAAACGAACAAACGCCGAAAGATCTAGATTATTAAAGAATGCTACTTCTAATCTTATAATTAAGCTTCTTGATTTCGCAGATACCTTAGAAAAAGCAAGAGATAGTTTTGTTGACTCTGGAAATGAGCAGGAAGTCCTTAAAGATGGTTTTCTCGCGGTCGAAAAACATTTCCTAGCTATCTTGAAAAATGAGGGTGTAGAGAAACTGAATTCCCTTGGAACTCCATTCGATCCCAATTTTCATGAAGTAGTATCTGTCCGAACAGACTCAGGAGAAGAAGATAACGTTATTTTAGAAGAAGTTCAGGCTGGATATATCCTGAATTCTTCCTTATTAAGACCTAGTAAAGTAATAATTGCAAAAAAATGATATTAAGGTGAACACAAAATGGTTAGACCAATAGGTATAGATTTAGGTACAACCTTTTCCGCCATTGCTACAATGGAAGGCGGAAAACCAAAGATTATTCCCAATGCGGAAGGTCAAAGAACTACTCCTTCTGTAATAACAATTTCAAAAGAAGGTGAACGAGTTGTTGGAACACTGGCTAAAAGACAGGCCATTTCCAACCCAGAGAGAACAGTAAGATCCATAAAAAGAGAAATGGGAACTGGTTTCTCTGTAACTATTGATGATAAGGTCTATAAACCTGCTGAACTTAGTGCAATGATTCTACAAAAACTCAAGAGAGATGGTGAAGCATATTTAGGAGAAACTATTACTCAGGCTGTAATAACAGTTCCTGCTTATTTCTCTGACTCCCAACGTCAAGCAACAAAAGATGCAGGAAAAATTGCAGGATTAGAAGTTTTGCGAATTATTAATGAACCGACCAGTGCATCTTTAGCGTATGGTATGGATAAGGAAGAAGAATCTACAGTTCTTGTTTTTGATTTAGGTGGGGGAACATTTGATGTTTCAATTTTGGAATTATCTGAAGGGTTATTTGAAGTCAAAGCTACTTCAGGAAATAATCGCTTAGGTGGAGATGATTTTGATCAGAGGATTATGGATTGGATGGTAGAAGAATTTCAAAAACAGAGTGGTTTAGATCTCTCAAAAGATCCTATAGCAATGCAAAGGCTGAAGGATGCCGCTGAACAGGCTAAAATTGAATTATCTCAAAAAAGTTCTGCTGAAATCAATTTACCATATGTATATGCAGATAATACTGGGCCTAAGCACTTAAATTTGACAATTTCGCGATCAAAATTCGAAATCATGATTGCAGACCTAATTGAAAAGGCAATGGGACCAACACGGCGAGCATTATCAGATGCAAAAATGCAACCCTCTGAAATTGATAAAATCTTGCTTGTTGGTGGATCTACACGTGTTCCTGCAGTCCAATCTGCCATTCGGAATTACTTTAACAAAGAACCGACGAAGGAACTTAATCCTGATGAATGTGTAGCGTTAGGAGCTGCAATTCAAGCGGCAATTATAACTGGAGATGTCCAAGATGTCCTACTTCTCGATGTAACTCCACTTTCTTTAGGAATAGAAACTCTTGGTCGAGTATTTACTCGTTTAATAGAGAGAAATACCACTATCCCGACTGATAAAAGCCAAATTTTCTCTACCGCAGCTGATAATCAACCATCTGTTGAAATTCACGTATTACAAGGAGAAAGGAAGATGGCTGCTGATAATATAACACTTGGAAAATTTCAGCTAGTGGGTATTCCCCCTGCCCCCCGAGGCGTTCCTCAGATTGAAGTTAAATTCGATATTGATGCCAATGGTATAGTTAACGTATCAGCAAAAGATCTCGGAACTGGTAATGAACAAAAAATCACTATAAAAAGTGATAGTGGACTTTCCGATAAAGATTTCCAGCGAATGGTTGATGAAGCTTCTAAATATGAAGCAGAAGATGAAGAACGATTAAAAGAAGCTGAAGCATTTAATAAAGCAGATTCACTCATTTATCAAGTTGACAAAATGATAAAAGACATGGGTGAGCAAGTAGATGCTTCCATAAAGAGTAATGCAGAGAGTACAATTGAATCACTTAAATCCTCAATGCAATCACGCAATTTTGCTGAGATAACAAAGAAGAGTGAAGATCTCGAAAAAATTGCTCATGAACTAGCTCAGAAACTATATGCTCAACAAGCTCAGCAAGGTGC